>NZ_SLYP02000001.1:755000-1109166 GCF_004341505.2 Sphingomonas sp. JUb134 | reverse complement strand
TGGACCAGCGTTGCGCGCGGATCTACCGCCCAGGCGAACCCGGTCACGAGATTGTCCACCACCACCACGCGCCAGCCGGCGTCCAGCAGGGCCAGCACGGCATGACTGCCGATGTACCCTGCCCCGCCCGTTACCAGGATCGACCCTTCGCGCATGCTCAATCCCCTTTGCTTTGGGCGCACGCCTAGCAGCGGTGATTGTGCCGGGCGAGCGCCTTCCTATCTCTAGGCGACGAACGCGCGCGGGGCTGCGGTCGGAAGCACCGCTTTCGATCCAATTCCCTCCGCGCGCGCTCGCGGATTTGTCAGGAGATGTTTGATGGCTACCGAAGTCGCGACCTTTGCGGGCGGCTGTTTCTGGTGCACCGAGGCGGTGTTCCGCGACGTGATCGGCGTGGAGTCGGTCGAGAGCGGCTATATCGGCGGCACCGTGCCGAACCCGACCTACAAGCAGGTGTGCGGCGGCGACACGGGCCATGCCGAAGCGATCCGCATCACCTATGACGCCGACCAGATCAGCTATGACGAGATGCTCGACATCTTCTTTGCGACGCATGACCCGACGCAGCTGAACCGTCAGGGCAACGACATCGGAACGCAGTACCGGTCGGCGATCTTCCCGCACGACGCCGATCAGGAAGCGCGCGCGCGTGCCGGTATCGAGCGCGCGGGCGAAAGCGGCGGCAAGATCGTCACCACGATCGAGCCGCTGGGCGAATGGTACCCGGCCGAGGGCTATCACCAGGAATATTGGGAAGGCGAAGGCCAGCGGAACCCCTATTGCATGGCGGTGATTCCGCCCAAGCTCCAGAAGCTACGCAAGAGCTTCGCGGCACGTTCCAAGGCAGCGGCGCCGACCGCAGCCTGACCTTCATGGGCGGCGCGGGCAGCTCCCGCGCCGCCTTAGACGGCTGCGCGCGTTAGGCGGTCGTTGATCGCGACGCCCAGCCCCTCGCGCGTGACCGGCGCGACGGCGATCCGCGCCTTCGGCGCTGCATCCGCACGGTGCAGGCAATCGAACAGCCGCGCTGCCGCCTCGGTGAGATCGCCCGCGGCCGACAGCGTGTCATCGCCCGCCACCGGCCCGAAGCCGATCAGCCACTCGTCCGCTTGCGCAGCCGTGGCATCGAGCCGCACCGGCTTGCCGGGCGCATAGTGGCTGGCGAGTTGCCCCGGCGCCTCAATCCCGCTGCCCGCCGCCCCGGGCAGGGCTCCCGTGACGGCCGCCACCTGCTCGGCCGTGATCGGCCCCGGACGCAGGAGACGCATGGTACCATCGGTGCAGGCGAGGATCGTCGACTCCAGGCCGCGTTCAGTCGGGCCGTCATCGAGCACCAGCGGGATACGCCCGTTCAGGCTCGCCACCACATGCTCCGCCCGGGTTGGGCTGATGCCGCCGCTGGCGTTGGCCGACGGCGCCGCGAGCGGCCTGCCCGTCGCGGCAAGCAACGCCTGCATCGCGCGGTGCGCCGGCACCCGGATGGCGATGCTCGAAAGGCCGGCCGTCACCAGCGAGGCGATCCCCGAATCCTCCCGAAGCGGCAGGACGAGGGTCAGTGGCCCCGGCCAGAAAGCGTCCGCCAGCCGCCCGGCGTACGCATCGAAATGGGCCAACGCCTCTGCCGCGGTGCGATCGGGCAGGTGAACGATCAGCGGGTTGAAGCTGGGGCGCCCCTTGGCGGCATAGATGGACGCAACGGCCTCGGCATTCGTGGCGTCCGCTGCGAGGCCGTACACCGTCTCCGTGGGAACGGCGACGCACTGTCCATCGGCGATGCGCTGCGCTGCCTCGGCCACCGCATCGGGGCCGTACGGCAGGCAGCGTGGGATCGGCAGGGCGGCAGGCGACGGCACGGGACCGCCGCTATCCTGCGGGCTCCCTGCGGACAAGAGGCGATCGCGCCGGTCGTCAGGCCGCCAGGAGCGGCGGTCGGGGAGACGTGCGGGTCACCCCGTTGCCGAGGCTGTGCACGCCGCTGATCGGCAAGGCGGTATGGCAGAACGCGCACTCGGCCGACATGCGGCCGACGAACCAGTGGCTCTGCCCGCATCCCGGGCAATGGTTCGTCTCTGATAGCCGGTACGCGACCCGATACCCGGTCGCGCCGGGCACGAAACTGCTGCTCTGCCGCATGATCTTTCCCCTTTATCAACAGGGGAGAACGTCGCCGAGTCGTGCGCGGTTCCCGACGAGGCGTCAGGCGTGCTCGAGCAGGTCGTGGAGATCCAGGCCGAGCAGTGCGATGTTCTCGCGCACCCGCGGCCAGGTGGCTGCCAGGAAACGTTCGCGCTCGGCGAGCCGCAGCCGTTCGGCGGCACCGGGCAGCACGAACATGCCGACTCCGCGCCGCACCTCGACGTACCCGTCGTCCTGGAAGGTCTGATACGCCTTGGCGACCGTCAGCGGGTTCGCCCCCTGCTCTGCGGCAAAAGCGCGGACCGACGGAAGCTGGTCCCCTGCCCGATATTCGCCGCGCAGGATGGCGGCTGCCACGATCGCGCGGAGTTTCAGGTAGACGGGGCTGTCGTCGTTCTCGATCACTGCCATGCTGCCTTAATACAGCAACCGTGCAGCGCGTCCACCCCTCAGCCGTCCCAGCGGCTTACCACCGAGGAGAGATCCGGCCGCGGCCGCTCCTCCAGGGGCTTACCTGCCGTGCCGATGAACACGAAGCCGACGACCCGTTCCGGATCGCCGCCGAACGCGTCGCGCACCGTCGGCGACATGCTCGGCCAGCCCGTGATCCAGCTTGCGACGAAGCCCATGGCATGGGCGGCGTGCAGCAGGTTCATGGCAGCGGCCCCGGCCGACATCTGCTGCTCCCACAGCGGGATGTGGCTATCGGGTCGGGGCGAGGACAGCACCACCACCAGGGTCGGGGCCGGCACGCCGAAGCTCGTCATCGCATCCAGCTCCAGCCGGCCGGCATCGGGCTTTTCCGTGCGATAGGCATCGGCCAGCATCGCGTTGAACGCCGCGCGCCGGTCGCCCGGCACCACGACGAAGCGCCACGGCGCCAACTTGCCATGGTCCGGCGTGCGCGCGGCAAGCGCGAGCATCGCGTCGATCTGCTCGGGCGTGGGGCCGGGAGCGACCATCTCGCGCGGCTTGCCCGAGCGGCGCGTGGCGAGCAGCGAGAGCGGCGTGGTGCGGTCGTTGAAGATCATGCAGCGGACCTAGCGGCATGGCGCGCAGGCAACAACTGCTTGGCACGCCGCGATTCTCCGCTAGTCTCGCGCGCCATGCACGCCAGGTGCCCGGGCAACCAGGGCGCCGCCATGGCTTCAAAGGGGAATCTAGTGGCTGTCATCCCGGCAATCGCCGTTGCCTTTCTGTTGGTACTGCTCGTCGGTGGCGCGTCCATCGCGATGAGCAGCAAGCCCGAGTTCGCAGGCCATCCCAAGGGCTTGTACGTCCTGTTCTTCGCCGAGATGTGGGAGCGCTTCTCCTACTACGGCATGCGCGCGCTGTTGGTGTTCTACCTCACCAAGCACTGGCTGTTCAGCGACGGCGAGGCCAATCTGATCTACGGCGCCTACAACAGCCTGGTGTACGTCACCCCGGTGCTGGGCGGCTATCTCGCCGACCGATATCTGGGCCAGCGCAAGGCCGTGCTGTTCGGTGCGATCCTGCTGACGATCGGCCACACGATGATGGGCTTCGAAGGCGACGGCGGCGGCAACAGCGGCGCCGCCATCAACGTCTTCTGGCTGGCGCTCGCCTTCATCATCGTCGGCACCGGCTTCCTGAAGGCCAACATCTCAGTGATCGTCGGCCAGCTCTATCCGCGCACCGACGTGCGCCGCGACGGCGCCTACACGATCTTCTACATCGGCATTAACACCGGTGCGACGCTGGGCACGATCCTGGCCGGCTGGCTGGGCGAGACCTACGGCTGGAGCTACGGTTTCGGTGCCGCGGGTGTCGGCATGCTGCTGGGCCTGATCGTCTTCGTCGGGTTCAAACCGCTGCTGCTGGGCCATGGCGAATCCCCCGATCCTGCGGCGCTGGCGCGCAAGGTCGGCGGTATCCGCTTCGAGCATGTGCTCTATGGCCTCGGCCTCGCCTCGATCGCCGTCGCCTGGGCGCTGATCCAGTACCGCGACGTGATCGAGGTACTGCTCGCCGTCAGCGGCTTCGCGCTGCTCGGCTATGTTCTGTTCCAGTCGTTCCGCGTGGACCGCGAGGCACGGCACCGGCTGTGGGTGATCCTGTTCCTGATCGCACTCAACCCGGTGTTCTGGGGCCTGTTCGAGCAGGCGGGCGGTTCGCTCAACCTCTACACCGACCGCTATGTCGACCGTCAGGGCGTGCCGGCGTCGATCTTCCAGTCGATCAACCCGCTCTACATCGTGCTGCTGGGCCCGGTCTTCGCCTGGCTGTGGGTGTGGCTGGGCAAGCGCGGGCTCGAACCGTCGACCCCGGCCAAGTTCGGCCTGGCCCTGCTCCAGGTGGGCTTCGCCTTCCTGGTATTCGTCTGGGGCGCCAATTCGGTCGGCCCGGGCGTCGCGACGCCGGTGCTGTTCGTGTTCCTGGTCTATCTGTTCCAGACTTCGGGTGAGCTCTGCCTGTCGCCGGTCGGCCTGTCGGCCATGAACCGGCTTTCGCCCAAGACGCTGGCTAGCCTGATCATGGGCGCCTGGTTCTACATGACGGCCGTCGGCCAGTTCGTCGCGGGCAAGATCGGCGAGGCGACCGGGGGCGAAGGCGGCGTGATGACCAAGGAAGGCACGCTCGCCGTCTACGACACCATCGGCTGGTGGACGATCGGCATCGGCGTGGCCGTGCTGCTGGTGTCGCCATTCGTGAAGCGGCTGATGCACCTCGAGACGCTGGAGGACGATGTCGACCATGCGCTCGCCGGCGAGCAGGAGATCGGCGAGCCCAAGGCAGCCGGCTTCAACACCAGCAACGAAACCCGCTGAGCGGCCGCCGGGGCGCTTCGAGCAAGCGCTCCGGCGACCCCTAGGGGACCTTCCACACGCAGACGGCCGGATCGACGTTACAATTCGCGACAAGAAAACAGTGGACGAAGCCGCCATACGCGGCTCTTGTCGCGCCCATGTCGATCCGGCGTCTTTCCGTTCTCCTCGCCGCTCCCGCCGTCCTGTCCGCCTGCGCGATGGGGCCGGATTACCGGCCCGCTTCCTCCGCGGAGCTCGGCGTCCCCGATCGCTACTCCGTCGCAGCGGACCAGAACCGGGGTGAGGATCTCGCGCGGTGGTGGGAACGCTTCAACGACCCGTTGCTGGACCAACTCGTAGCGGAAACGGCGGCCACCAACCTCGACGTAGCCCAGGCGGTCATCCGCCTGCGACAGGCACGCGAATCCCTGCTGCAGTCCCGCGCCAGCCTGCTGCCCAGCCTGTCGGGATCTGCCGGCTATTCGCGCAACTTCAACGTGCGCGGCGGAAATGCCGCGGTCACGCTTCCCGACGGCACCGTCACCAACATCAGTCGCGGCACCGGCGGCAGCTTCACGCTGGGCGCAGACGCCAGCTATCAGGCCGACCTGTTCGGTGGGGTCGGCCGCACGATCGAGGCCAGCCGCGCGAGCGAAGAGGCGAGCCGCTTCGACTATGCGACGGTGCTGATCGCGCAGCAGGCGGAGATCGCCCGCAACTACGTCACCGCCCGGCTTGCTCAGGCGCAGCTTGCCAATGCCCGCAGTTCGCTGGCGCTTCAGGACGACAATCTGGAGATCGCCGGCTTCCGCGTACAGGCAGGACTCGTCTCCTCGCTCGACGAGGAGACCGCGCGGGCCCAGCGGGCGCAGACTGCGGCCACCATCCCTACGATCGAAGCGAACTACAATTCGGCGGTTTCCCGTCTTGCCGTGCTGACGGGTCGCGCGCCCGGCGCGCTCAAGGAGGCGATGGCGGCCACGCGCCCGATCCCGATCGCCGCGACGCCGATCGGCGTGGGCATCCCCGCCGACACGCTCCGGCAGCGCCCCGACGTGTTGGCAGCGGAGCGCAACCTGGCCGCCGCGACGGCGCAGATCGGGGTGGCGCGGGCACAGCTCTATCCCGCGCTCGCGATCAGCGGCAGCATCGATACCAACGCCACCAGCCTCAGCGACCTTACCGACGTGATCAGCGGCGGCCTGTTTGCGGGACTCACCCAGACGATCTTCAACGGCGGGCGGCTGCGGTCGCAGGTCCGTTCGCAGGAAGCGGCGGCCGAAGGCGCGCTGCTCACCTATCGCTCGGCGGTACTGACGGCGCTGGAGGACGTGGAGAACGCCATTGTCGCGCTCGACGCGGCGCAGCGCCGCGCCCGGGAACTCGCGGTGGCGCTGGACGCCTCGCGCAACAGCGCGATCCTCTCGCGCAGCCAATATCGTGCGGGCCTGACCGACTTCACGACCTTGAATCAGGCCGAAGCCTCGCTGCTTTCGGCGAGCAACGGCCTCGTCCAGGCGCAGGCCGACCAGGCGAGCGCGCTTGTCCAGCTCTTCACCGCCCTGGGGGGCGGCTGGGAGGCCGCCGCCATTCCCAGCGGCGACACCCGTGACACTCCCCGCATCACCGGCAGCTTCCCCGCCGTCGCCCCGCCCGAACAGACCCCGCAGGATCGCTGATGGCCGACCCCACCTCCACCGAACTCAACGACTTCCTGGGCGCCAAGCCGGTGCCCCGCTGGCGGCAGCGATTGAAGTGGGTCGTCGTCGCGGTCGTCCTGCTGCTGCTGATCTTCGCACTGTCGCGCTGCTTCCGCGGTGCAGACGGCGTGTCCTATGCGACCGAGCCGGTGAACCGGGGCGCGTTGACCGTGACCGTCTCCGCCACCGGCAAGCTCGCCCCCACCAATCAGGTGGAGGTCGGTTCCGAACTCTCGGGCCTGATCACGGAGGTGGCGGTGGACGTCAACGACCGTGTGACCGCCGGCCAGCCGCTCGCCCTGATCGACCCCGAACGGCTCGACGACTCGATCCGACAGAGCCAGGCGGCGCTGAATGCCCGGCTGGCAGACGTGGCCACGGCCAAGGCGACCCAGCAGGAGTCGCGGGCGCAGCTGGCCCGGTTGGAAGAGGTAAGCCGCCTTTCGGGCGGACGGGTTCCGGCCAAGACGGAGCTGGAAACGGCACGCGCCGCCGCGGCCCGTGCGGTCGCCGCCGTGCGTGCGGCCGAGGCCAATGTCGTCTCCGCTCGCGCGCAGCTCAACTCGAACCAGACCGAGCGCACTCGCGCCGTCATCCGCTCGCCTGTGAACGGCGTGGTACTCGCCCGCCAGATCGAGCCGGGGCAGACGGTCGCCTCGTCGTTCAATACCCCCACCCTGTTCGTGATTGCCGAGGACCTCTCCTCGATGAAGCTCGAGGTCGCGATCGACGAGGCGGACGTGGGCCAGGTGAAGGAGGGCCAGCGCGCGGACTTTACGGTTGACGCCTTCCCGGGCGCCACCTTCCCGGCGCGCATCACCCGGGTCGACCTGGGTTCGAACCTGACGGCCAGCTCGACCTCATCCTCCTCCACCACGACGACCAGCACCACCGGCCAGGTCGTGTCCTATGCGGCGACGCTGAGTGTCGAGAACCCGGAGCTGCGACTGCGCCCCGGCATGACCGCGACGGCCGAGATCGTCACGGTCGAGCGCCCTCAGGTGCTGCTGGTGCCGAATGCCGCGCTCCGCTTCACGCCGGCAGCCGATACCGCCACGGCAGGCAGCGGCGGCGGCAGCGGCGGCATCACCGGCGCGCTCCTGCCGGGACCGCGGCGGCGCAGCAGCGGCGCGGAAAAGAGCGCGACGCGCCCCAAGAGCGGTCAGCAGACCGTCTACATCCTGGGCGAGGACGGAAAGCCGCAGCCGGTGCAGATCTCCACGGGCAACACCAACGGCCAGGTTACCGAAGTGGTGGGCGGCGGCCTGCGACCGGGCATGAAGGTCATCACCGGCCAGCTCGCGGCCGGGCAGACCGCGCCGGCAGACGGCGGCCAGTCGCGCGGGCAGCGCGGGACCGGCGGCGGGGGAGGCCAGCGTGGCCACTGACCCCGCCGCGCCGATCATCCGCCTGCGCAACATCACCAAGGTCTATGGTGAGGGGGCGACCCAGTTCCAGGCGCTGAAGGGCGTCGACCTGGACATTGCTGCCGGCGACTTCGTGGCGGTGATGGGGCCTTCCGGCTCGGGCAAATCGACGACCATGAACATCCTCGGCTGCCTCGACGTCCCCTCGAGTGGAACGTTCGAGTTCCGCGGGCATCATGTGGAGACCCTCGGGAACGACGAGCGCGCGCTGTTGCGGCGCCGCTATTTCGGCTTCGTGTTCCAGGGGTTCAACCTGCTCGCCCGCACCAGCGCGCTGGAGAACGTCGAACTGCCCTTGCTCTACCGCGGCGACGCCAAGGCCCAGCGTCGTGAGGCGGCGATGGCGGCGCTGGCCAAGGTCGGGCTCGAGCAATGGTGGGACCACACCCCGGCCGAGCTTTCAGGCGGCCAGCAGCAGCGCGTCGCCATCGCCCGGGCGATCGTGACGCAGCCCGACGTGCTGCTTGCCGACGAGCCGACCGGCAATCTCGATTCCGAACGATCCGTCGAGATCATGAAGCTGCTCAGCGAACTGAACGCACAGAGCGGCATCACCGTCCTGATGGTCACGCACGAACCGGACATGGCCGCGTTCGCACGCACCGTCATCCACTTCAAGGACGGGCTGGTCGAGCGCGTCGACCATAATCATCACCAGGGCGAGACGGTCGACTGATGCTGGGTACCACCATCCTGCTCGCCGTTCGTTCGATCCTGCGCCACAAGCTGCGATCGTTCCTGACGACACTGGGCATCATCATCGGCGTCGCTGCGGTGGTCACCATGGTGACGCTGGGCAAGGCGACCACCTCGGCCGTGCAGTCCCAGATCGCTGCACTCGGCACCAACATTCTTCAGATCCGCCCGGGCCAGGGCTTCGGACGCGGCGGCGGCGGCCCTCGCCCGCCCGACTTCAAGGAAGCGGACGTCGAGGCGATCCGCGAGCAGGTCGCGGGCGTCAACGCGGTTGCGCCCCAGGCCCAGTCGACCGCCACGGCGATCTACAACGGTGCCAACTGGTCGACCACGATCAACGGCACCACCAACGACTATTTCCGTGTGCAGCCCTGGCCGCTTACCTCCGGCCGGACCTTCCAGCCGGCCGAGGAACAGGCGGGCAAGGCGGTCTGCATTATCGGCAACACGGTTCGGCAGAACCTGTTCCGGGGCGGCGAAGCGGTCGGCCACCGGTTCCGCATCGGCAATGTCTCGTGCGACGTGATCGGAACGCTTTCGACGCGCGGCCAGGCAGGCTTTGGCGGCGACCAGGACGACGTGGTCATCATGCCGATCAAGACGGTGCAGCGCCGCTTCACCGGCAGCCGCGACATCCGGCTGCTACTGGTAGGCGTCGATGCCGCCTATGAAAGCAGCACGGTGCAGGCGTCGATCAGCGACCTGCTGCGTGAGCGCCGGAACATCAGCGGCGGCAAGGAGGATGACTTCAACATCTTCGACACCGCGCAGATCTCCGCCACGCTGACCGGCACGACGACCCTGCTTACCGGCATCGTCACCGCCGTCGCCGCGATCAGCCTGGTCGTGGGCGGGATCGGCATCATGAACATCATGCTGGTCTCCGTAACCGAGCGCACGCGGGAGATCGGCATCCGCCTGGCGATTGGGGCGGTCGCGCGCGAGGTGCTGATGCAGTTCCTGGTGGAGGCGATCGCGCTGTCCTGCCTGGGGGGTGTCGTCGGGCTGGTGATCGCGCAGCTGGCGGTGCTCGCCCTCGCCCCGGTGATGCAGGTCCCCTATTTGTTCGAACCGCAGATCAACCTCATCGCCTTTGCGATCGCAGCGCTGATCGGCGTGGTGTTCGGCTATTTCCCGGCGCGGCGGGCCGCGGGGCTCAATCCGATCGACGCGCTCCGGCACGAATGACCGTCTTGACCTCATAGGCAGCGCGCAGCGCCGCCAAGTCTTCGGGCGTGTCGATGTCGATCAACTCGTCCGCGCGCGTGATCACATGGTGCCCGCCACGCACCAGGGCGCGGGCGCCCTCGTCCCCGCAGCAACGCAGCAGGTCGGGGAAGTGCGCGGCCCCGAACAGCGCCGGGGGCGTCGGGTGAACGCCGTTGCTGGACGCGATCACGGCATCCGGCCCCTCTGCATAGTCGAGGAGCCGATAGATGTGCGTGGCAGTCACCCGCGGCATGTCGGCAAGCGCGATCAGCACCGCGGACGCTCCCTGGTCGATCGCCGCCTGCACGCCCAGCCGTAGCGATCCGGCCTGGCCATCCGCGGCCTCCGGGTTCTCGACCACGGTGTAGCCACGCGATGCGAAGTCCAGGCTGGTCTGGCAGACCACCGCGATCCGGCAGCGGAACGGCACCGCCTCCAGCGCCGTCACCACATGATAGGCGAGCGGCTGGTCGAGGAAGGGCTCGGTGAGCTTGTCCACGTCGCCGAACCGGCGCGAGCGGCCGGCCGCGAGCAGCACCAGCGCAGTGTCTTCAGCGCGGAGCATGAAAGGCCTGGACCATCGCCGCGGCGATCGACAGCGCGATCTCCGCAGGCCCGATCGCGCCGATCGAGAGCCCGACCGGGCCGTCGATCCGCGCCAGCGCATCGGCGGACACGCCGGCCGCGGCCAGCCGCTCCAGCCGCGCGGCATGGCTGCGCTTCGATCCCAGCGCGCCGACATAGGCCGCGGGGCTCGCAAGCGCGGCGATCAGTGCGGGATCGTCGATCTTGATGTCATGGCTGAGCGTGACCACCGCGGTGGCGGGATCGGGGCGCAGCGCTTCGATCGCCTCGTCGGGCCAGCGATCGTCGAGCACCACCCCGGGGAAGCGCTCTTCGGTAAGAAAGCGCGCCCGAGGGTCGATCACCACCGTGGCGATCCCCAGCGTCGTGGCGAGCGCCGCGAGCGATTGGGCGATCTGCACCGCACCGACGATCAGCAGCCGTCGCGGCGGATCATAGCGGTTGCGGAAGACTTCGGCCGAGCCTTCGTCGCGGAGCGTACTATGGCCCGTCTCCAGATCCGTCTCGACCGTCAGCGCCTGGCCGTCGGCACGCAGCTCGGCGATGCGGTCGAACAGTTCGGGATCGAAGCCCGTGGCGGAGACCGGCTGGACGATCACCTCGATCTCGCCGCCGCAGGGCAGCCCGACTTCCCAGGCAGCCGCATCGGCCACGCCGTAGCGCTTGCGCTGGAACGGCGCGCCGGCGATCACCTCGGCGGCGGTGGCGAGGATATCGCTCTCCACGCACCCGCCCGACACCGAGCCTTCGAACCGGCCATCGGCGTGGACCAGCATATGGCTCCCGCGCGGGCGCGGCGCCGATCCCCAGGTCGAGATCACCGTGGCGATGGCGAGCGGCTCGCCCTGCCAGGCGCGCGCGGCGGAAAGGACGCTGTCGTTATCGGCCATCGGCACCCGCTCGCAGATCCGCAGCGCCGCAGCAACCGTTGCGGCTCATACGGCCGGCAGTCCGGGCAGCAGCTTGTCGAGCGTCAGCGGATAGTCACGGATCCGCACACCGGTCGCGTTGTAGATCGCATTGGCGACGGCCGCGCCCGCGCCCGAGATGCCGAGCTCGCCCAACCCCTTCGACTGGAGCGGGTTGGCGAACTGGTCGCGCTCGGGAAGGAAATGCACCTCGATGTGCGGGATGTCGGCATTCACCGGCACGTGATATTCGGCGAGGTCGTGGTTCACGACCCGTCCCGAGCGCGGATCGTGCACCACTTCTTCCGTCAGCGCCGCGCCGATGCCGAACACGATGCCGCCGATGCACTGCGATCGCGCGGTCTTTTCGTTGAGGATCCGCCCGGCGGCAAAGGTTGAGACGAAGCGCTTCACGCGCACCTCGCCGGTGACGGCGTTCACCCGCACCTCGCAGAAGTGCGCGCCGTAGGAGGCCTGGCGCCGCTCCTCCTCCAGCTTGCCCGGCTTGATGGTGCCCTCGGCAGAGAGCCCTTCCCCCACCAGCGAGGAAAGCGGAACGCTGCGGTTCTGCGCGATTGCCCGCCCGTCCTTGAGCGTGAGTTCCTCCTCGGTGCAGCCCATGGCCGCGGCGATCTTTGCGCGGAGCGCCTCGCACGCGAGATAGACGGACGATCCGCTGCTGCTGGCGCCCCAGGAGCCGCCCGAACCCGCACCCGGCGGCGTGTCCGTATCCCCCAGCCGCACGTCGATCCACTCGGGCCGGAGCCCCAGCAGCTCGCCGGTGATCTGCGCGAGGATCGTGTAGGTACCGGTGCCGATGTCGGTCATGTCGGTTTCGACCGTCGCACGACCGTCTGCCCCGATCGAAACCCGCGCCTGCGATTCCTGCAGCTGGTTGGAACGCGCGGACGCGGCCATGCCGTGGCCGATCAGCCATTCACCCTCGCGCCGAGCGCCCGGTGTCGGATCGCGATCCTTCCAGCCGAACGCCGCGGCACCCTCGTCCAGACAGCGCGTCAGCTGGCGGGTGGAGAAGGGAACGCCCTTCAGCGGATCCTGCTCGGGATCGTTGATCTTGCGCAGCTCGACCGGGTCGATGCCCAGCTTTTCCGCAAGCTCGTCCATCGCGGCTTCGAGCGCGAGCATCCCCGCCGCCTCTCCGGGCGCGCGCATCGAGCCCGACAGCAGCCAGTCCATCGGCAACAGGTCGTGGGTGATGCGGCGGTTTTCGCCGGCGTAGAGGAAGTGGGTCGAGACACCGGCGGGCTCGAAATATTCCTCCCCCTCGATGTTGCTCGACACGGTCTCGTGCACGACCGTCGTCAGTCGCCCGTCCGCGCCGGCGCCGAGCCGTATCCGCTGGTGCGTGTTGGAGCGGCGGACGGTAGCGTCGAACACCTGCTGGCGGCTCATCACCGTCTTCACCGGCCGGCCGAGCTTGCGGGCCGCAAGCGCCGCTGCGACCACCTCCGGCGCGATACCGAGCTTGGAGCCGAAGCCGCCGCCCACATAGGCCGAGATGATGCGGACCTTCTTCGGCTTCATCCCCAAGGCCTGCGCAAGCTGCTGCTTGTCGGAGGCGGGCATCTGGTAGGAGCCATAGACCGTCAGCGCATCCCCTTCCCACACCGCCGTCGAGGCATGCGGCTCCATCGCGGCGCTGTTCTGGCTGGGTGTGGTCCAGACGGCGTCGAGCACCACCGGTGCCTGCGCCAGCGCCGTGTCCGGGTCACCGGTCGCGACATGCGGCTCGGTCGATCCGCCCTTGGGCTTGTGCGCCTCGTGCAGGCGACTGTCGAATTCGAACAGCCCCGGCTTGTCCTCCACGGCCACGTGCACGCGAGCGGCGGCATCTCGCGCCTGTTCGAAAGTCTCGGCGACGACGATCGCGACCACCTGGCCGAAATAGTGGATTTCCTCGACGCCCTGCGTCGGCGCCTTGTTGGAGCCGCCCTGCTGCGGGTTGCGGATGAAGGTGTCGAGGTCGACCACCACATCGAGCACCCCCGGCATCGCCAGCGCCGCGGCCGTGTCGATGCCGGTGACGCGGGCACGTCCGGCTTTCGCCTGCACCAGATAACCGTACGCCAGGTCCGGCAGCGCATATTCCGCCGAATAGGTCGCCCGTCCGGCGACCTTCAGGGGCCCGTCGATGCGGTTGAGCGGCCGGCCGATCAGCCCCTGCGTGCCGATATCGAGCAGGCTGGCGGGGACGGGCACGTCCATCTTGAGCGTGGTGCTGTCGCTCATGCGGTGAGCTCCTTGAGGGTCGCGATCAGGACGCGGCGCGCGAGCGGGATCTTGAAGTCGTTGTGACCATAGCCGCGCGCGTCGCGCAGCAGCGTGTCGGCCGCGGTCGCAAACAGCGCGTCGGAAGGCGCCTGGCCCACCAGCACTTCCTCCACGGTGCCGTCCCGCCACGGCATGTGCGCAAGTCCACCGAAGGCGAGCTTTGCCGACGCGATGCGTCCGTCCTCGACGGCGATCGCCGCCGCCACCGACACCAGCGCAAAGGCATAGGAAGCACGATCACGTACCTTGCGGTAAAGCTGCCGCCCCGGCGGCGGGGCTGGCAGCTCGATATGGGTGATGAGCTCGCCCGGGCGGAGCACGTTCTCGATGTGCGGGGTGTCGCCGGGCAGGCGGTAGAAGTCGGCGATCGGCAGGCGGCGGCGATCGCCATCCGGCAGCTGGGTCGCGACCGTCGCGTCCAGCAAGCGCATCGCGACCGCCATGTCCGACGGATGCGTCGCAATGCACGCCTCGGACGCGCCCAGCACGGCATGGATGCGGTTGAAGCCGTCGCGGGCCGCGCAGCCGCTGCCTGGCGTTCGCTTGTTGCAGGCGTCGCCGGTCTCGTAAAAGTAGTAGCAGCGCGTCCGCTGGAGCAGATTACCCCCGGTCGACGCCTTGTTGCGCAGCTGCCCCGACGCCCCCGCCAGCAGCGCCCGCGACAGCGCCTCGTACCGCTGCCGTACCAGCGGGTGGGCGGCGAGATCGGCGTTGGGCACGAGCGCACCGATGCGCAGGCCGCCGTCCTCCGTCTCCTCCACCTGGTTCAGGTCGAGGCGGCTGATGTCGACGATCTGCTCGGGCGTCTCCACCTGCAGCTTCATCAGATCGAGCAGGTTGGTGCCGCCCGCGATGAACTTCGCACCATCGACCGTACCTGCCCGCGCGGCGTCCTCGGGCGTGGTCGCCCGCGCATATTGGAACGGCTTCATTCCGCCGCCTCCGCCAGCCGCTGGCTCTCGGCCGCCTCGCGGATCGCCTCGACGATGTTGGGATAAGCCGAGCAGCGGCACAGATTGCCGCTCATCCGCTCCTGGATCTCCGCGTCGGTGAACTCCACCGAGTCGAGGTCCGCGGTGACATGGCTCGGCCAGTCCTTTGCGATCTCGTCCAGCATGCCCATCGCCGAGCAGATCTGGCCCGGCGTGCAATAGCCGCACTGGAAGCCGTCGTGCTTCACGAACGCCGCCTGCATGGGGTTCAAGGCGCCGGGGGCACCCAGACCCTCGATCGTCGTGATCTCGTCGTCCTGGTGCATCACCGCCAGCGTCAGGCAGCTGTTGATGCGACGTCCGTTGACCAGCATCGTGCAGGCGCCGCACTGGCCGTGGTCGCAGCCCTTCTTGCTGCCGGTCAGCCCCAGATGCTCGCGCGCAAGGTCGAGCAGCGAGGTGCGCACGTCCACCTCCGCCGTATAAGTCTGGCCGTTGATCCTGAACTGCATCGGGCGCTCCTCCCTGGAAAAGGAGCAACGCCGGGACGCGGCGCTATTTCCTGTTGCGATCCACTCGCAAGGAAATAGCGCCCGATCGCCGCCTCAGCGAATGACGGGCAACGTCACCTTGCTGCCGGTGCACACCCGCTGGGTCGCCTTCACAAAATCTTCCGACTTCGCCTTGTAGATGTTGGGCACGAACTTCTGCGGGTTCCGGTCGATCACCGGGAACCAGCTCGACTGCACCTGCACCATGATGCGGTGGCCTGCCTTGAACACATGATCATGGTCGCGCAGCGGAACGTCCCAGGCGCGCACCTGGTTCGGGACCAGCGGCTTGGCCGTCGACCAGTCGTCGAGCCAGCGCCCGCGCCGCACCTCCATCGCGATCGGCAGGCGATAGCCGTTGAGCGACTTGCCGTAGTTGCCCATCTGCGCCGGAGACGGCGTGGGCTCGACGTTGTCGGGATAGACGTCGATCAGCTTGACCACCATGTCGCTGTCGGTGCCGGAGGTGGAGGCCATCAGCGTCGCCGCCACATCGCCCGTCACCGTCAGATCCTTCTCGAGCGGCGCACTCGTCCAGCTGAGCACGTCCGGGCGGTTCTCCACGAAGCGCTGGTCCGCTGCCTCCCACCACCGCCATTCCAACGACGGATAGGTGGGCGAGATCGGCCGCTCGCGGAACGGCACCGGGTTGGCAGGATCGGACACGAACTCGCGGCACTGGCCGGCGTCTCCCGCGCCCTCGAACGACAGCGAGCCGTCTGCGCGCAGGTAGAGTGCGGTCGCGGTTGTGCCGGGCGCGGGCCATTTGCGATAGCTCTTCCACGTCCAGCTGCCCGACTGGAACATCTTCGCCTCGAACCCCGGCTTCGGTCCCTTGCCGTGCAGCCAGTAGCGGAAGAACGGCGCCTCGATGTCGCGGCGGAAATCGGTACCGCTGGTGCCGGGGATCGGAAAATGGCCCATGTCGCTTGCCGCCTGGCGCCAGCTGCCGTGCGCCCAGGGGCCGCCCACGATCATGTTGTTGTTGGCCGGATCATCGGCCTCCATCTTTTCATAGATCTTCCAGCTGCCGAGCGGGTCCTCCTGATCCCAGAAGCCGGCTACATGCAGCGTCGGCACGGTCGAGCGGCCCAGCCGGTCGGTCCAGTGCTGGCCCTTCCAGAAGCTGTCGTAATCCGGGTGCTCGATCATCTGCGTCAGCTGCGGCACGCTGCCCTTGAAGTGGCGCTTGTCGAGGTTCTCGATCGGCCCGAGCTTCAGGAACCATTCGTAGCTGTCGTAGGCGCCGGTTTCGAAGCTCTCGCCCTGCTTGTTGTTCTGGAGCGGGTAGAGCCAGTCGGTCGCATAGGAGAGCCGCATCGCGCCGTAGCGATGCAGGTCGTCGTTGATCCACCAGTCGTTCCACGCCGCCTGGGGGCTGACGGCCTTGAGCGCCGGATGCGGACGGGCGAGCGCGACGGCGGCCGCATAACCGGGGTAGGACACGCCCATCATGCCGACGCGCCCGTTGTTGGCAGGCACGTTCTTCACCAGCCAGTCGATCGTGTCATAGGCGTCGGTCGCCTCGTCCACGCCCTGTGCCCCCTGCGGCTGGAGCGCCATCGACATGGTGAACGTGCCTTCGCTTTCGAAGCGGCCGCGCATGTTCTGGTGGACGAGGATGTAGCCGTCCGGCTCCATGAACTCGAGGCTGCGCTCGCGGCCGACCGCGCTGGCAGGCGGCACGCCATAGGGCGAGCGCTGGAGCAGGATCGGTAGCGGACCCTGCTTGTCGAGCGGCCGGCGGATCACCGTCTGCAGACGGGTGCCGTCGCGCATCGGCACCATCACTTGGCTGTAGCTGTAGCGCGCCTGGGGAGCGGCAGGGGCCGCCTGCTGCGGCTGGGCGCCTGCCAGCGATCCCGCGCTGGCACCCGCCAGCAGCAATGCCATTCCCGTCAGCGCCCGTCCCAGCATCATCGTTCTTTCCCCTTCATTCCGGCGTAGTATTGAAGCAACACACCAGGCCGTCAATGCCTCCGCCATGCACCGGCAAAGGCCGGGCGCAGGACCAGGCTGTTGAGGTCGAGCAGCACATGGGCGAGCATCGCCAGCCACAGAGCGCCGCTGTAGAGATAGAGGGCGGCGAACAGCCCGCCGACCAGCGTCGTGGCGGCCATGCCGGCAAGCCGTTGATAGCCATGCGCCAACCCGAACAGCAGCGTCGCGACACCGAAGCCGGCAAGGGCGCTGCCGCTCGCCTCGGCCACGAGCAGAGGCAGCAGCAGCCGGAAGAAGAGCTCCTCCACGATCCCGACCGTGATCGCGACCGCAGCGCCCCAGCGTAGCTCGGTGCGGGAACGCGGCAGCAACCCGCCGACGTGGCCGATGTGGAGGTCGCCGCGGCCCCGCCGGCGGCGCCAGGCGGCGATCAGCAGGCCGACGCCAGCGCCCCCTGCAAGCCCGCCCGCCACTGCTGCGGCGAGCAAACCGGCGTCCGCCGGAACCCCCTGCCCGACCAGCGCGGCACGGACGACGAGGGCGAGCGGCACGAACGCGTCCGGGAGCCGCTGCAGGGTGTCGAGCTGCCCGAGAAGCGCCAGCACCAAGAGCGGAACCGCGCCGAACAGCAGCCACGCCCGTGCGGTCCAGCGTCGCAGCCGCTGCACGCGGGAGCGGCCTGCCCCTGGGCCGCGCCAGCGCCGCAGCACCGCTTCACCCTTCAGGAACCAGACGTAGCTCGCGAGTGCCAGCGCGAGCAGCGCCAGGATCATGCGTCGATGCGGTGCTCGCCCTTGACCCAGCGCACCGTGCCGGAGCTGGCGCGCATCACCACGCTTTCGGTGGTCATCTTGCCGCGCATGCGCTTCACGCCAGCGAGCAGCGACCCGTCCGTGACGCCCGTCGCGGCGAAGATGCAGTCGCCGCGCGCCAGTTCGGTCAGGTCATACTGCTTGTCGAGGTCGGTCACGCCCCATTTGGCCGCCCGCGCGCGCTCGTCGTCATTGCGGAACAGCAGCCGGCCCTTGAACTGGCCGCCGACACAGCGCAGCGCAGCACAGGCGAGCACGCCCTCCGGAGCACCGCCGGTGCCCATGTAGACGTCGATCGTGGTGTCGGGATCGGTGGTCGCGATCACCCCGGCCACGTCGCCGTCGCCGATCAGCACCACGCCGCAGCCGATCGCGCGCAGCTCCGCGATCAGCGCCTCGTGGCGCGGGCGGTCGAGCACGCAGGCGATGATCTCGTGCGGCTTCACGCCCTTGGCCGCGGCGATCGCCTCGACGTTCTGGGTCGGCGTCTTGTCCAGGTCGATGACGCCCGCGGGATAGCCTGGGCCGACGGCGATCTTGTCCATGTAGACGTCCGGAGCGTTCAGCAGCCCGCCTTCCTCGGCGATCGCCAGCACCGCCAGGCTGTTCGGCCCAGCCTTGGCGCAGATGGTGGTGCCTTCCAGCGGATCGAGCGCGATGTCGATTGCAGGGCCCTGGCCGGTGCCGACCTTTTCGCCGATGAACAGCATCGGCGCCTCGTCGCGCTCGCCCTCGCCGATCACGACGGTGCCGTCCATGTCGAGCCCGTTGAGCGCTTCCCGCATCGCCTCGACGGCGGCGGCATCCGCCGCCTTCTCGTCGCCACGTCCCACCAAGGTGGAGGCGGCGATGGCGGCGGCTTCGGTCACGCGGACCATCTCCAGCACGAGGACGCGATCGAGAACCTGGCTGGCGGTCTGCATGGCTGTGCTTCTGCTCCGGATGATGATGGGTCGGCGATAGGGAAGGCGTGCCCGCTTGTCGAGCGAAGGCGCTGGCGTTTCGCGTCGGATCCTGCACACTCGGCCGGTTCCGATTCGCGCGTGCCCCCGGGAGGTGCCGATGCCGTTCGATCTGCTGCTGGTGGTGATGGCGCAACAGGCGAACGTGGACGCCGCAATGGCGCAATATCGGGAAGCGACACGGGCCGAGTACCGGTGCGAGGCAGATGCGGAATCGGGCGAAATCGTCGTGTGCGCCCTGCGCGATGCCGACGAGTACCGCGTGCCGATCCTGGAACCCACGCCGGGAGACCCGCGCATCATCGACGCGATCGGAGAACGCGAGCGGCTGGTGAAGATGCCGCATCTCGCCTGCGGGCTTGCCGCCTCCTACGAAGGCTGCGGCATGATCGGTGCGACCGCGACCGCGAACAGCCGAGGCGTCGGCGTGTCGAAACCGCGGCCGATCGCACCCTGAGTTAGAAGCGGGCAGGCCGCAGCCGGATCGGGATCGGCGCGTCCAACCGCTGCCAGCCGCGTTCTGCCAACAGCCGGTTGCTCTCCACCGGCTTGCGTCCGGCGTCGCGATCCAGCGACCAGGTGATGTGATAGGTGCTGCCGTCGCTGCGGGCGGTGCTGCCGCCGATCGCGACGACCAGCGCCTGCAGCCCTTCTCCGTCGTCGGCCCAGCCGACCACCTCGCCCGCCTCTTCGGTCGGCAGGGGCGTCCCTGGGCCGGTTCCGGAACGCAAGGTGACGTGGTCCGCGACCGTGTTCGGCCAGCGCGGCGGGAACCGCGCCAGCAGTGCTGCGCGTTCGCTCGCGTCCAGCTTCCATCCGACGACCGTTCCGCCGCCCGCTCCCCGTTCCGGCTGTGCCATTTCTCGCCTCCGCGCGTTGTCCGAGCGACTGAGCGCGCCGCAGGTCCGCGCGTTCCATGCGCCCGAGGAGAGCACCATGGCCAAACAGAGCAAGGCCCAGAAGGACACGATGGAACGAGTCCTGCACGAGTTCAAGGAAGGCGAGCTGGAGTCCGGCTCGGGACGCAAGGTGAAGAGCCGCAAGCAGGCGGTCGCGATCGCACTGAGCGAGGCGGGCGCGTCCAATCAGCAGAGCCCCTCCGAGAACAAGCGCCGGCTCGCTCAGACCAAGCGACGGGAGCGCAGCAGCGGCGGAAAAGGCGGTCGCGATGGCCCCACCAAGGCAGAGCTGTACGAGAAGGCGAAGAAGCAGGACGTCCCCGGTCGTTCCAAGATGAGCAAGGCCGAGCTGGAGAAAGCCGTCGGCTGAGCATTCTCCTGCGCCGCACGCATGACGCCGGAACCCGCCTCCCCGTCGGCCGTTCGCGGAGCGAAGGAGCCACACATGACCGATCGCCCGATGCCGCCGCAGCCCGAACAGCAGCAATCGCCCCCCGGCACCACGGCAGCAATGAACCCGCGGCCGGACCATGGCGAGCATAGCTACCGCGGCTCCGGGCGCCTGGCGGGTCGCCGCGCGATCATCACCGGCAGCGACAGCGGCATCGGCCGCGCGGTGGCGATCGCCTTCGCCCGAGAAGGGGCCGACGTGCTGATCTCCTACCTGAACGAAGACGAGGATGCGCGGGAGACGGCACGCCTGGTGGAGGATGCCGGACGCAAGGCGGTGCTGGTGCCGGGCGACATCGGCGACGCGGCGCACTGCCGAGCGATCGTGGACAAGGCCGTGGAAGCGTTCGGCGGGCTCGACATCCTGGTCAACAACGCCGCCCACCAGATGACGTTCGAGGCGATCACCGACATTCCGGACGAGGAGTGGGACAAGACCTTCCGCACCAACATCCACGCGATGTTCTATCTGACCAAGGCCGCGGTGCCTCACATGCAGCCAGGGTCCGCGATCATCAACACGACCTCGGTCAACGCCGATACGCCCAAGCCGACGCTGCTCGCTTATGCCACCACCAAGGGCGCGATCCAGAACTTCACCGGTGGGCTGTCGCAGCTTCTGGCGGAGAAGGGCATCCGGGCGAACTGCGTCGCACCCGGTCCGATCTGGACGCCGCTGATCCCGTCCACGATGCCGCCGGAGCAGGTCGAGAACTTCGGCAAGGACGTGCCGATGGGCCGCGCCGGCCAGCCCGCGGAGCTTGCCCCCGTCTACGTGATGCTCGCCAGCGAAGAGGCCAGCTACGTGTCCGGTGCGACGGTGGCGGTGACGGGCGGCAAGCCGATCCTGTAACCCCTTTCGCAAGCGCAACGACTGCGGCAACAATCCCGGCACATGCCGGACCTGGGAGAGTGAAGTTGAACGATCGAGAGCACCGTATCCGCGAGCGCGCCCATGCGATGTGGCTGGAGGAAGGCCAGCCTGAAGGCGAGCATGAACGCCATTGGGACGCCGCCTGCCGCGAGATCGACGCCCAGGCCGCGGCCTCGACGGATAGCGAAGTGACGCCGGCGCCAAAGAAGGCGCGTACGTCGCGCAGCACCGCTCCCAAGACGACGCCGGCCGCCCAGGCCGCGACGGCGGGCGAGGGCGTCGCAGCCGTCGCGGAGGCGCCCAAGGCGAAGCGAGCGGCCGGCCCGAAGAAGGCGGCGAGCACCCCCGCCAAGCGCAAATCGGGCAGCGCCAAAGCCTGATCGCCGGGCGTGCCGCCTGGGAAGCGGCACGCGCGCAAAACCCCTCGACGGGATCGCCCGCCGGCCTGCCGCAAATCCTTGCGGCGGGGGCGGAACGATGCGCCCCCGCCGATGTTGAGTGCAGGTTCCCGTGATGGAGGTCACTTTTGCCGCAGTTCGTCTCCCGCCTCCTCTCGATCACCGCCTTTCCTCTTCCTGAGCGCCTGCTGACCGATGCCGCTGCCGCCGGTTTCGACGGCGTGCTGTGGCGCGCCGAGGCGCCGGTGCTTGGGGAGGCGGAGCTGGTGCCGCCCGCACTCCCCGGAGCCTGCGCAGAGGCGGGGCTCGCGCTGCTGGTCGCGCTGCCCCTCGACCGCGCACCCATTGATCACCCGCTGCTCGCCAGCCACCCGGAAGCATTTGCGATCCGGCGCGCCAGCGCTGGCGGCGGCCCCGTGGATCCCCGCCAGCCTGCACAGGCGACCGGCGAGGCGCGCGCGCGGTTACGTACGCCCGAGGCTGCGGCGCTGCTGCGTCCGGTGCTGGCGGAGCGGCTCTCCGCCCTCCTCGATGCGGGGGTTACGGGCTTCCGGCTGCTTGGGGCGGATCGCATCCCGCCGGAAACGCTGATCGGGCTGATCTCGGCCGTACGCGAACGGCATCCCGACGCGCGCTTCATCAGCGGCGCGCCGGACCTGTCGCGGCCGCAGGTGCGCGCCCTCGCATCGGCAGGGCTCACCGCGATCACCTCCTCCTATGCGTGGTGGGACCTTCGTGCACCGTGGCTGGTGGAGGAGTATGAGGAGCTGCGCGGCCAGGCGCCGCTCCTGGCGGAGGTAACGGCTCCGACCAGCGGAGATGCGGACGCGCCCTCGGCCCTCGCACGGACGCTCGCAATGGCGGCCGCAAGCGCCAACGGCATCATCGTGCCGGCCGACCTGTTCGCAGGCAGCCCGGATCTGGCGCAGGCCGTGCGCCATGCACTGGAAGTCGCGCAGGCCGCCGAACGCTTCGATGGCGAGATGCGGGCGCTGACCGGACCGCAGGCCCCTGTCGGCGTGCTGCTGCGCGCGGATGCGAGCGACGTGGGCGAGGCGTCCGAAGCGCTGCTGATATTCGTGAATCGCAGCGACACGCCGCAGTCGCTGCCCTCCCCGGCACTGGTGCGCGAATATATGGGCTCCGCGTTCGAGGGCTTCTCCGTCCTCGGCGCGGAGGGTGAGGTCGGCACGCAGCTTGCCGGAGGCGAAGTGCGGCTGGTCGCCGCGCGGCGTGCGTCGCCGATCCGCATGGCGGTGGCGCCCGAGGCGGCCAGCGCCGCTGCCGCCTCCCCACGGCTGGTGGTCGAGGACCTCCACCCGCGCGTCGACGGCGGCGCCTTCCCGGTCAAGCGGGTGGTCGGCGAGGAAGTGCCGGTCGAGGCGACGGTGTTCACCGACGGTCACGAGCAACTCGCGGTCGAGCTGCACTGGCGCGCGGTGGACGAGGCGAACTGGCGCGTCGCGCGCATGACGCAGTTGCCGAACGATCTGTGGCGCGGCAGCTTCGCCCTCGAACGGCTCGGCCGCTACGAATATGCGGTCGAGGGCTGGCTGGACCGGTTCGGCGGCTTCCGGCGCGACTTCACGAAGAAGCTCGACGCCGGCGTCGCGCAACCGGTCGACCATGCCGAGGGCCGTGCGCTGGTCGCCGAGGCGGTGGCGCGGTCGCAGGGCGAGGCACGGTCCACCCTGTCGGACTGGCACACCCGGCTGGAAGCGGCGAGCGAAGGCGCCGACAGCGCCGCGCTGCTGCTATCGCCTGAGCTCGCGGCATTGATGGATGCGGCAGACGACCGCCCGCACCGGCTGCGTTCGGAGCCGCAGATCGTCGATGCCGAGCGGCTCGCGGCACGCTTCTCCAGCTGGTACGAGCTGTTCCCGCGCTCGCAGACCGAGGATGCCAGCCGCCACGGCACCTTCGACGACGTGATCGCGCGCCTGCCGGCGGTGCGCGACATGGGCTTCGACACGCTCTATTTTCCGCCGATCCACCCGATCGGGCGCACGCATCGCAAGGGCCCGAACAACACGCTGACCGCAGGGCCCGACGATCCCGGCAGTCCCTATGCGATCGGCAGCGCCGAGGGCGGGCACGACGCCATCCACCCGCAGCTGGGCACCGCTGAAGACTTCGCCCGGCTGGTCGAGGCGGCGCGTGCGCACGGGCTGGAGATCGCGCTCGACTTCGCGATCCAGGCCTCGCCCGATCACCCCTGGCTCACGGAGCATCCCGGCTGGTTCGCGTGGCGGCCCGACGGCTCGATGAAATATGCGGAGAACCCGCCCAAGAAGTATCAGGACATCGTCAACGTCGACTTCTACGGACCCGATGCCGTGCCGGGTCTTTGGATCGCGCTGCGCGACGTGATCCTCTTGTGGGTCGAACGCGGGGTAAAAACCTTCCGCGTCGACAATCCGCACACCAAGCCGCTGCCTTTCTGGGAGTGGATGATCGGCGAGGTGCGCGCAGAGCACCCCGACGTCATCTTCCTGGCGGAGGCGTTCACGCGCCCGTCGATGATGTACCGGCTCGGCAAGATCGGCTTCTCGCAGAGCTACACCTATTTCACCTGGCGCGACGACAAGCAGGGGCTGATCGACTATGTCACCGAGCTGACGACGACCGCGCCCAAGGAGTTCTATCGGCCGCACTTCTTCGTCAACACGCCGGACATCAACCCGATCTTTCTGCAGACCTCGGGCCGGCCCGGCTTCCGCATCCGTGCGGTGCTGGCGGCGACGCTGTCGGGGCTGTTCGGCGTCTATTCGGGCTTCGAGCTGTGCGAGGCGGCGCCGGTGCCCGGCAAGGAAGAATATCACGATTCCGAGAAGTACATCGTCAAGCCGCGCGACTGGCAGGCGCCGGGCAACATCATCGGCGACATCACGCTGCTGAACCGCCTGCGCCGCGCGCATCCCGCGTTGCAGACGCACCTCAACACCCGCTTCCTGCCCGCGCACAACGATCGGGTGATCTTCTACGCCAAGCCCGCGCCGGACGGCAGCGAGATGCTGCTGGTGATGGTGAGCCTCGATCCGCACCACGGACAGGATGCCGCGTTCGAGATCCCGCTGTGGGAGTTCGGCATCCCCGACGACGGCAGCGTCGCGGTGGAGGACCTCGCCGCCGGCCATCGCTTCCGCTGGCACGGCAAGCACCAGCACATCCGCCTCGACCCCGACCAGCCCTATCGCATCTGGCGCATCGCCCCCGGAGACTTCGCATGACCGCCGCAGCCGCCCACGACCAGGATCCGCTGTGGTACAAGGACGCGGTCATCTATCAGTTGCACGTGAAGTCGTTCTTCGATGCCAACAACGACGGCATTGGCGACTTCAAGGGGCTGATGTCGAAGCTCGACTATCTGGCGGACCTGGGCGTCAACACGCTGTGGCTGCTGCCCTTCTACCCCTCGCCCCGGCGCGACGACGGCTATGACATCGCCGAATACCGCGACGTCAGCCCCGACTACGGCACGATGGACGACGCGCGCGACTTCATCGCCGCGGCGCACGAGCGCGGCATGCGCGTCATCACCGAGCTGGTCATCAACCACACGTCGGACCAGCACCCCTGGTTCCAGCGCGCCCGCAACGCACCCAAGGGATCGCCCGAGCGCGACTGGTACGTCTGGTCGGACGACGACAAGATCTATTCGGGCACCCGGATCATCTTCCTCGATACCGAAAAGTCCAACTGGACCTGGGACGAGGTCGCCGGGCAATATTTCTGGCATCGCTTCTACAGCCACCAGCCCGACCTGAACTTCGACAATCCCGAGGTTCTGAAGGAAGTGCTGTCGGTGATGCACTTCTGGCTCGACCTGGGGGTGGACGGGCTCCGGCTGGACGCGATCCCCTATCTGATCGAGCGCGACGGCACCTCGAACGAGAATCTGCCCGAAACCCACGACGTCCTGAAGAAGATCCGCGCCGACCTCGACGCGCATTATCCCGACCGGATGCTGCTGGCCGAGGCGAACATGTGGCCGGAGGACACGCAGCAGTATTTCGGCGAGCAGGGCGACGAATGCCACATGGCGTTCCACTTCCCGCTGATGCCGCGCATGTACATGGCGGTGGCGCAGGAGGATCGCTTCCCGATCACCGACATCATGCGCCAGACGCCGGAGATCCCCGAAAACTGCCAATGGGCGATCTTCCTGCGCAACCATGACGAGCTGACGCTCGAAATGGTGACCGATGCCGAGCGCGATTACCTGTGGAACACCTATGCCGCAGACCGGCGCGCGCGCATCAATCTGGGCATCCGCCGGCGCCTCGCGCCGCTGATGGAGCGCGACCGGCGCCGCGTCGAGCTGATGAACGCGCTGCTGCTGACCATGCCGGGCACGCCCGTGCTCTATTACGGCGACGAGATCGGCATGGGCGACAACATACACCTGGGCGATCGCGACGGCGTGCGCACGCCGATGCAATGGTCGCCCGACCGCAACGGCGGCTTCTCCCGCGCCGATCCGCCCGCACTCGCGCTGCCGGCGATCATGGACCCGCTCTACGGCTATCAGGCGGTGAACGTGGAGGCGCAGGAGCGCGACCGCCATTCGCTGCTCAACTGGATCAAGCGGATGCTGGCGGTGCGCCGCGAATATCAGGCGTTCGGGCGCGGTACCCAGCGCTTCCTGCGCCCCGCCAATCGCAAGATCCTGGCCTATCTGCGCGAGCATGAGGGCGACACCATCCTGTGCGTGGCGAACCTCGGCCGCACCGCGCAGGCGGTGGAGCTGGACCTCCATGAGTTCGAGGGCCGCACGCCCGTCGAACTGCTCGGCAGCACGCCCTTTCCCAAGGTCGGTCAGCTTCCCTATCTGCTGACGCTGCCGCCCTATGGCTTCCTCTGGTTCCGCCTCGCCTCCGACGAGAGCGGGCCGAGCTGGGCAAGCGGTGCTCCAGCGAGCGAGATCGAGCGCTACACCTTCGTCCTGCGGCCGGAGCTGGCGGACGTCACATTGGGCGCCAACCGCGGCGTCCTCGAAAAGGACCTGCTGCCGAGCTACCTGACCCAGCGCCGCTGGTTCGGGGCGAAGGACGAGACGATCGCATCGGTCCAGCTGGTCCGGTCGACGCCGATGCCGGCAGCCGAGGACCTGCTGCTGGGCGAGATCGACGTCGCAACCGACAGCGGCACCGCCACCTACATGCTGCCGCTCGGCATCGCCTGGGAGGGCGAGAACACCGGGCCGTTCGCGTCCAACCTCGCGCTGGCGCGGGTGCGCCGCGGCCGCACGGTCGGCCTGCTGACCGACGGCTTCGCACTGGAAGGCTTCGGCCGCTCGGTGGTGCAGGCGCTCCACGACAACACCGTCGTGCCACTTACAGACGGCGGCGAACTGCGCTTCAAGGCCTTCGAAAGCTTCGACCTGGAGCCGGACGCCGCGCCCGAATGGCTGGCGGCCGAACAGTCCAACAGCACGCTGGTGCTGGGACAACGCGCCGTGCTGAAGCTGCTGCGCAAGGTGGCACCTGGCATCCATCCGGACGTGGAGATGGTGCGCTATCTCTCCGGCCACGGCTTTGCCAACGTGCCGCCGATGCTCGGCACCGTGACCCGCGTCGAGGGCGATCGCGAGACGCTGGTGATGCTGGCCCAGGCGTTCGTCTACAACCAGGGCGACGGCTGGCAGTGGACGCTCGGCGTGCTCGAGCGCCTCGCCACCGACGAGGATGCGAACTTCGCCAACTATCGCAACTTCGCGACGAACTTCGGTCGGCGCCTGGCGGAAATGCACGCTGTGCTCGCGCAGGACAGCGACGATACTGCCTTTGCACCGGAGCCGATGAGCGCGGCGGAAGCCGATCGGCTGGGTGGCCGCGTGGCGGGGCAGCTCGACCGCGCGCTGCTGATGCTGGAGGGCGTGTCGCTCGGCAGCGAGGAAGGCGATGCGGCGCTCACGCGGCTCGCCGAGCAGCGTGCCGCGCTGATGGAACGCGTGGGCACTGTCGCCCGCAGCGCGGAAGGACGCGCCCGCACGCGCATCCACGGCGACCTGCACCTGGGCCAGGTGCTGGTGACCGGCAGCGACGTGATGCTGATCGACTTCGAGGGTGAGCCTGCCAAGCCGCTCGCCGAGCGTCGTGCCAAGGATCTGGCGCTGCGCGATGTCGCCGGCGTGCTGCGCTCGTTCGACTATGCGGCGGCGGTGGCGGAGCGCAACCTGCCGTTCAGCGCCGAACGCGAGGAGGCACGTGCCACGCGCCGCTATGCGCGCTTCGGCAGCTCCGCGATCGAGGCGTTCCTGGCCGGCTATGGCGAAGCGGCGGCGGAGAGCGGCGTGCTTCCCCATTCCGGTGCCGGCGACCCGCTGCTCGACCTCTTCCTGCTCGAAAAGGCGGCCTATGAGGTCGCCTACGAGGCGGCCAACCGGCCCGACTGGATCGCCGTGCCGGCGCTGGGCCTCGCCCGCGCCGCGGCCCGCCTGCTCAACGAGGATTTCGCATGACCGATGTTGGCGCACTCGCAGGCGCGCTGCGCGCTGGAACGCTGGACGACCCGTTTGCGCTGCTGGGCGTCCACCAGGAGAACGGCCGGCGCGTCGTCCGCAGCTTCCAGCCCGGTGCGGAGGCCGTCGCGCTGATCGCGCGCGACGACGGCCGCCCCCTCGGCGAACTCAGCTGCGACGGCGGCCTTTGGACCGGCACGCTGGCCGAGGACGTGCCTTATCGCCTGGCCATCCGCTGGCCGGGCGGCTGGGTACAGGAGATCGAGGACACCTATAGCTTCGGCCCGGTGCTGGGCGACCTCGACCTCCACCTGTTCAACGAGGGCCGCCACTGGGATCTGGCGCGCGTGTTCGGCGCCCAGCCGCGCACCGTTGCGGGCGTGGAGGGCGTCAGCTTCGTCGTTTGGGCCCCGAACGCGCGCCGCGTGTCGGTCATCGGCGACTTCAACGGCTGGGACGGCCGCCGCAACCCGATGCGCCGCCATCATGGTGCCGGCGTGTGGGAGCTGTTCGTCCCCGGCATCGGCCCGGGTGCCCACTATAAGTACGAGATCCTCGGCGCGGATGGGCGCATCGTGCAAAAGGCCGATCCGCTCGCCCGCCAGACGGAGGCGCCGCCGGCCACCGGCTCGATCGTCGCGCCGGCACCGGACTATCGCTGGCACGATGCCGACTGGATGGCGGAGCGCGGACACCGGCAGGCTCCGAACGCACCGCTGTCGATCTACGAAGTGCATGCCGGCTCCTGGCTGCGGCCCGACGGCGACGCACTTGGCACGCTCGACTGGCAGGGGCTGACCGAGCGGCTGATCCCCTATGTCGCCGACATGGGCTTCACCCATGTCGAGCTGCTGCCGATCATGGAGCATCCGTTCGGCGGCTCCTGGGGCTATCAGCCGCTGTCGCAGTTCGCGCCGTCGGCGCGCTTCGGCTCGCCGGAAGAGTTCGCGGGCTTCGTCGACGCGTGCCACCGCGCTGGCATCGGCGTGATCCTCGACTGGGTGCCGGCGCACTTCCCGACCGACGCGCACGGCCTCGCCCAGTTCGACGGCACGCACCTCTACGAGCATGCCGACCCGCGCGAGGGGTTCCACCAGGACTGGAACACGCTGATCTACAATCTCGGCCGGCGCGAGGTGGCGGGCTTCCTGCTCGCCTCGGCATTGTGGTGGCTGGAGACGTTCCACATCGACGGCCTACGCGTCGATGCGGTCGCCTCGATGCTCTACCGCGACTACAGCCGCAACGCCGGCGAATGGGTGCCCAACATCCACGGCGGGCGCGAGAATCTGGAATCGGTCGAGTTCCTCAAGCGCATGAACACCCTGGTCGCGGAACGCTGCCCCGGCGCGATCACGCTGGCCGAGGAGTCCACCGCCTGGCCTGGCGTCACCGCCCCCGTCCACCAGGGGGGCCTGGGCTTCACCTACAAGTGGAACATGGGCTGGATGCACGACACGCTCCAGTACGTGGAGCGCGACCCGATGTACCGGCGCTGGCACCATGGCGAGCTGACCTTCGGCCTGGTGTACGCATTCTCCGAAAAGTTCGTGCTGCCGCTCAGCCATGACGAGGTGGTGCACGGCAAGGGATCGCTGCTGGGCAAGATGCCGGGCGATCGCTGGCGCCAGCTGGCGAACCTGCGGGCGTACTTCGGCTTCATGTGGACACATCCGGGCAAGAAGCTGTTGTTCATGGGCGGCGAGCTCGCCCAGGATACCGAGTGGAACCACGACGCGCAGGTGCGCTGGGACCTGCTCGATCGCCCGGAGCATGCCGCCATCCAGCGGTTGGTGCGCGATCTCAACACGCTCTACGCGAGCGAGCCGGCGCTCCATGCCCGCGACGCAGACCCGTCCGGCTTCGACTGGATCGTGGGCGACGACGCGGAGAACAGCGTCTTTGCCTATGCCCGCTATGGCGACGGGCGTGCCGCGCCCTGCGTGGTGCTGCTCAACATGACGCCCGAGCCGCGCCACGGCTATCGGATCGGTCTGCCGCGCGCGGGCCAATGGCGCGAAGTCCTTAATAGCGATGCGGAAATTTACGGCGGCGGGAACATCGGCAACGGTGGGATGGTTACCGCCTCCGCGACGCCACTGCACGGCCAGCCGGCAAGTGCGGACGTCGTGTTGCCCCCGCTCGCAGCGGTGGTGCTACGATTCGAAGGGGGTCCTCGTTGAACAGCCTACCCGACCGGCTCGAAGCCGGTTCGCCCTATCCGCTCGGCGCCACGTTTGACGGTCTGGGCGTCAACTTCGCCGTCTTCTCCGCCAATGCGGAGAAGATCGAACTGTGCGTCTTCGAACCGACCGGCCGGCGCGAGATCAAGCGCTATGAGCTGACCGAGTGGACCGACGAGGTCTGGCACGGCTATCTGCCCGAAGCGCGTCCCGGCCTCCTCTACGGCTATCGCGCCTATGGCCGCTATGCGCCCGAGGAAGGCCACCGCTTCAACCCCAACAAGCTGCTGCTGGACCCCTATGCCAAGCAGTTGCACGGCGAAGTCCGCTGGACCGACGCGCTGCACGGCTATCAGGTCCGCTCGCGGCGCGAGGACCTGAGCTTCGATCGGCGCGACAGCGCGCCCGCCATGCCCAAGGGCGTCGTGGTCGATACGCACTTCGATTGGTCGGGCGACATCCGTCCGAACACCCCGTGGTCGGACACGGTGATCTACGAGGCGCATGCCAAGGGGCTGACCAAGCTGTTCGAGGAGGTCGCGCCCCAGGAACGCGGCACCTTTGCAGCGCTCAGCCATCCGCGCGTGATCGATCACCTCAAGCGGCTGGGCGTCACCGCCGTTGAGCTGATGCCGATCCATGCGTTCGTGCAGGACCGGTTCCTGCAGGAAAAGGGCCTGCGCAACTATTGGGGCTACAACACCCTCAGCTATTTCGCGCCCGAGCAGAGCTACTTCGCTGGCAACAGCCACAACGAGCTGCGCCTGGCGGTCCGTCGCCTCCATGCCGCCGGGCTCGAGGTGATCATGGACGTGGTCTACAACCACACCTGCGAGGGATCGGAACGCGGCCCGACGCTCTCGTGGCGCGGGCTCGACAACGCGACCTATTACCGTCACGTCCAGGACAATCCGCGCTACACGATCAACGACACCGGCACGGGCAACACGCTCAACCTGGAAAAGGCGCGCGTCATCCAGATGGTGGCGGATTCGCTGCGCTACTGGGCGACCTCGTTCGGGATCGACGGCTTCCGCTTCGACCTGGGGCTGACGCTCGGGCGCGAGGAACACGGCTTCAACCCGGGCGCCGCCTTCTTCGACGTGATCCGCCAGGACCCGGTCCTGGGCCGACTGAAGCTGTCGACCGAGCCCTGGGACATCGGGCCCGGCGGTTACCAGCTCGGCAATTTCCCGCCCAGCTTTGCCGAGTGGAACGACAAGTATCGCGACGGCGTGCGCAAATACTGGCGCGGCGATCCTTCGATGCGCGGCGAACTGGCGGCGCGCATCTCCGGATCGAGCGACCTGTTCGACCGTCGCGCGCGGCGCCCGTGGGCGAGCGTCAACGCGCTGGCGGTGCACGACGGCTTCACGCTCGCCGACACGGTGGCCTACGAGCAGCGCCACAACGAGGCGAACGGCGAGGACAATCGCGACGGCCACAGCGAGAACTACTCGCGCAACTGGGGCGTGGAGGGTCCGACCGACGATCCGGCGATCAACGACGCGCGCCAGCGGGTCATGCGCTCGATGCTCACGACCCTATTCACCTCGCTCGGGACGCCGCTGCTGCTTTCGGGCGACGAGTTCGGGCGCAGCCAGGGCGGCAACAACAACGCCTATTGCCAGGACAATGAGATCGGCTGGGTCGATTGGAGCAAGCGCGACGCGCCCGAGGGGCAGGCGCTGCTTGCGTTCACGTCGCGGCTGATCGCCCTGCGTCACCAGCACGAGTTGCTGCGCGCGCCGAGCTTCCTCCATGCCGAGAAGCTGCCCGGCACCGACATCAACGACCTGGAATGGTGGGACGAGCAGGGCCAGCCGCTGAGCTCGGACGACTGGAACAATCCGGAAGGCCGTGCCTTGGTCATGCGCCGTGCGCGCCAGCTGGAGGACGGTCGGATCGAGGGCATGACGCTGCTGCTGAACGCGTCCGGCGACGCGATCACCTTCACCCTGCCGGCCCCCGACGTGTCGCGCACCGTGCTGGTGGACAGCGCCCGGCCGGACGAGGACGCGTTCGAGATCGGCAACGAGTATGAGCTCGGTCCGCAGAGCGCGGCGCTGATCCACTGGGTCGCCGACATCGCCGAGCCGGAAGCACCGGCCGAGCCGGAAGCGGCACCGGAGGAGCAGCCCGCGTGAGCAGCTGGGGCGCGACGCCGGTCGCCGCCGACCGGACCCGGTTCCGCCTCTGGGCACCCGACCGGCCGGAGGTGACGCTGGAAATCGACGGGGGTCAGGCCGTCGCCATGACCCGCGACGAGGACGGGTGGTTCTCGGCCGAGGCGCCGGTCGGTGCCGGTGCCCGCTATCGCTTCCGCCTCGACGCGGACTTGGCGGTGCCCGATCCCGCCGCGCGTGCGCAGGCGGGCGGCGTGCACGGCTGGAGCGTGGTGGTCGACCCCTACGCCTATCGCTGGACCACCTCCGACTGGGGCGGCCGGCCGTGGGAAGAGGCCGTCATCGAGGAAGTCCATGCGGGCGTGCTGGGCGGGTTCGCGGGCGTAGCCGAACGACTGCCGGCCCTCGCCGACTTGGGCGTCACCGCGATCGAGCTGATGCCGGTCAACGCATTCGGCGGCACCCGCAACTGGGGCTATGACGGGGTGCTCCCCTATGCCCCGGCCGAGGCCTATGGGTCCCCTGAGGAGCTGAAGGCGCTGGTCGATCGCGCCCATGCGCTGGGGCTGATGGTGTTCCTGGATGTGGTCTACAACCACTTCGGGCCGGACGGGAACTACCTGGGCGCCTATGCAAAGGACTTCTTCCACACCGACGTGCACACCCCCTGGGGCGGCGCCGTCGCGGTCGATGCCGAGCCCGTGCACCGCTTCTTCGTCGACAATGCGCGCATGTGGCTGGAGGAGTATCGCATCGACGGCCTGCGCTTCGACGCAGTGCATGCGATCGGCAACCCCGGCTTCCTCGATGCGATGGCGGCTGAGCTGCGCGAGGCGGTCGGCCCCGATCGCCATGTCCATCTCGTGCTGGAGAATGAAGAGAACGACGCCGCCCGCTTGGGCGCCGGTCGCTTCGATGCGCAGTGGAACGATGACTTCCACAATGTGCTGCACGTCCTGCTGACGGGCGAGAGCAGCGCCTATTACCAGGATTTCGCGGAAAAGCCGGCCGAGCGGCTGGCGCGCTGCCTGGCGGAAGGCTTCATCTACCAGGGTGAGGGCTCACCCAACCACGACGGCAAGCCGCGCGGGAGCAAGAGCGGCCACCTGCCGCCGACGGCATTCGTGTCGTTCCTCCAGAACCACGACCAGGTCGGCAACCGCGCGATGGGCGAGCGGCTGACGCAGCTTGCCGACGCCGACAAGCTGCGCGCCGCGACCGCCCTGCTGCTGCTGGGCCCGCAGATCCCGCTGCTGTTCATGGGCGACAGCGAGGGTAGCGCAGCGCCGTTCCTGTTCTTCACCGACTTCCACGACGAGCTCGCCGATGCCGTGCGCGAGGGCCGGCGCAAGGAATTCGCGAAGTTCGAGGCGTTCGCCGATCCGGAAGCGCGCGCGCGCATCCCCGATCCCAACGCGCGCAGCACGTTCGACCAGTCGCACCCGGAGCCCGGCCCGGACGCCGCCGAGTGGCGCGCGCTCTACCGCGAACTGCTGGCACTGCGCCACACTCACATCGTCCCGCGGCTGAAGGGCACGACCAGCCTGGGTGCCGAAGCGATCGGCGAGGCGGCGGTGGTCGCCCGTTGGCGAATGGGCGACGGTGCGACGCTGACCATCGCGCTCAACCTGGGCGACACGGGGGTTGCCTTCCCCGAGCTGGCACAGCCGCTGTTCGCACACGGCGAGCCCGGCGCGCCCGCAAGCGTCGCCGTCTGGGTGGAGGCATGAGCCCGCTCCACAGCCTCGCGACCGAAGCGGGGCTGCTGATCGACTGGGAGGACGCCGCCGGCGACCCGCAGCGGGTGTCGGACGACGCGCTCGTCGCCGTGCTCGCGGCGCTCGGGCTGCCCGCGAGCAGCCCCGCCGCGATCACCGAAAGCCGCAAGCACCTGGCCGAGGACCAGACGGCGTCGTGCAGCTTCGTTTCGGCCGATGTCGGCAAGCCGGTGGTGTTGCCTACCGGTTGCCTGCGGGAGGGAGCGGCCGAGGTGCTGTCCGAGGGGGGCGATCGACGTCTCGTTACCCTGGCCAAGGACCGCTCCGGCCTAAGCCTGCCGGCAATCGACGTGCCGGGCTACTACCAGCTGGTGCAGGGCGACCGCACGATCCGTCTGGCGATCGCCCCGCGCCGCTGCTTCGGCGTGGCTGATGCGGCCGGCGGCAAGCGCCTGTGGGGAACTGCCGTGCAGATCGCGGGCCTGCGCGATCCGCACCGTGCCTTTGGCGACTTCGGCACGCTGGCCGAAGCCGCGCGCGCCTTTGCCGGCAAGGGTGCCGACGCGCTGGCGATCAGCCCCGTCCATGCGCTGTTCCCCGCGGACGCCAGCCGCTATAGCCCCTATGCGCCATCGAGCCGGCTGTTCCTCAACATCCTCTACGGTGATCCCGCGCTGGCAGGCGCGAACGTCGAAGAGCCTGCCTCCGCCGAGCTGATCGACTGGAGCGCCGCGATTCCTGCTCGGCTGCGCCAGTTGCGTGCCGCCTTTGCCGCCCGCAGCGACGCGGTGCGCGCCGAGGTAGCCGACTATGCGCGCAAGGGCGGGGACGAACTGCTGCGCCATGCCCGCTTCGACGCGCTGCACGCACACTTCTTCCAGGAGAGCGGCGCGACGGGCTGGCAGGGTTGGCCGGATGCCTTCCACGATCCTGCCGGAGACGCCGTCGCGCGCTTTGCGGCCGAGCATGCGGAGGAGGTCGACTTTTACCTCTTCTGCCAGTGGCTGGCCAAGCGCAGCCTGGACGCCGCCCAGCGCGCCGCGACCGATGGCGGCATGGCGCTGGGGCTGATCGCCGACCTGGCGGTGGGAATGGACGGCGGCGGCAGCCATGCCTGGAGTCGCCGCGACGACCTGCTCACCGGCCTGTCGCTCGGCGCCCCGCCCGACCTGCTGGGGCCGGAGGGGCAGAGCTGGGGCATCACCGGCTTTTCGCCGCGCGCGCTCCAGCGCACCGGCTTCGAGCCGTACATCGCGACGCTGCGCGCGGCGCTCGACCATGCCGGCGGCATCCGCATCGACCATGCGCTTGGCCTGCGCCGCCTGTGGGTGGTGCCCGAGGGCGCGTCGCCACGCGACGGCGCCTATCTGACCATGCCCCTCGACGACATGCTGCGCGTGCTCGCGATCGAATCGCACCGCGCCCGCGCTGTGGTGATCGGCGAGGACCTGGGCACGGTGCCCGAGGGATTCCGCCCCAAGATGGACGAGCGCGGCATGCTGGGCATGCGCGTGCTGCCCTTCGAACGCGACGAGGACGGGTTCATCCCCGCCGACCTCTGGTCGAAGGAGGCCGCCGCGATGACCGGCACCCATGACCTGGCGACCGTTGCCGGCTGGTGGGTCGAGCGCGACATCGACTGGAATTGGCGGCTCGGCCGCACCCGGCCCGACGCCGTCGAGGCGGATGAGCGCGCCACCCGCGCCGAGGAGCGCACGCTGCTGTGGCAGGCGTTCACCGATGCCGGCGTGACCGAAGCGGCCGAGCCGTCTGCCGACGATCCGGCGCCTGCGGTCGAAGCCGCCCTCGCGTTCGTCGCCGGTACGCCGTGCGAACTCGCGATCCTGCCGATCGAGGACCTGATCGGTGCCGAGGAACAGCCGAACCTGCCCGGCACGATCAACGAACACCCCAATTGGCGGCGGCGCATGCCGGCGCCCACCCCCGAGCTGCTCGACCGGCCCGACGTCGCCCGGCGCGTCGCCCGCATCAACGCCATGAGGAACGGATGACTCCGCGCGCCACCTACCGCTTCCAGTTCCACCGCGACTTCACCTTCGCCGATGCCGAGGCGCTGGTTCCCTATCTCGACCGGCTTGGAGTGAGCCACGTCTACGCGTCGCCGATCACGACGGCACGCTCGGGCTCGACCCACGGCTATGACGTGGTCGACCCGACCACGATCAATCCCGAATTGGGCGGCGAGGAGGCGTTTCGCAGCCTGGTGAAGGCGCTGCGTGCGCGCGACATGGGCGTCATCATCGACATCGTGCCCAACCACATGGGCGTCGCCGGCAGCGAGAATGGCTGGTGGATGGACGTGCTCGCCCACGGGCAGGGCAGCGCCTATGCCCGCTTCTTCGACATCGACTGGCTCGAGCCGGTGCTGCTGCCGGTGCTCGGCACGCCGCTGTCGGAAGCACTCGATCAGGGCGCCCTCACGATCGAGGTGGAGGACGGCAAGCGCTTCGTCACCGCCTATGGCGAGCACCGCTTCCCGCTGCGCGACGAAGACCAGGCGGGTAGCGCGACGACTGATCCGCAGGAGATCCGCGCGGTGCTGGAGCGCCAGCATTACCGGCTGGCGTCGTGGCGCACCGCCAACGACGCGCTCAACTGGCGGCGCTTCTTCACGGTGAGCGAACTCGCCGGCCTGCGTATCGAAGACCCCGAGGTGTTCGAGGCCGTCCACGCCCTCCCCTTGCGCCTTTATGCCGAGGGGCTGATCGATGGCGTTCGAGTCGACCATGTCGATGGGCTGACCGATCCCGCCGGCTATTGCCGTACCCTGCGTGCGCGCTTGGATGCCACGCCCCGGCCGGCGGACGCCCCACCGGGCCCCGCCTATCTGGTGATCGAGAAGATCCTGGGCGCGGGCGAGCCCCTGTCCGACGACTGGGGGGTCGATGGGACCAGCGGCTATGACTTCATGGAGGAAGTGGCCGCGCTCCTCCACGCGCCGGAAGGCGAGGCCCCGCTCGACCGGCTTTGGGAGGAGATCAGCGGCCGCCCGGCGGACTTCGAGGCCGAGGAGCTCGAGGCGCGGCGCCACATGCTTGCCTGGGCATTCGAAGGCCAGCTGACGCGGTGCGTCCAGGCGTTCACGGCGCTCGCGGCTTCCACGCCCGAGACCGAGGGCCTCACCCGCGGCATGCTGCGTCGCGCGATCGAGCGCCTGCTCTGGGTGTTCCCCGTCTACCGCACCTACGGCACCGGAGATGCCGCACCCGAGGGCGACGCCGAGATCCGCGAGATCGCGCGCAGCCGGGTCGCCGCCCACGTGCCCCCCGGCGAGGAGGCGGTGGTCGACCGCGTGTTGGAATGGCTCGCCGGCACAGGGCCGGGGGACACCGAACTCGCGGCGGAGGCGGTGCGCCGCTTCCAGCAGCTCTCCGCGCCGATCGCGGCCAAGGCCGTGGAGGACACGGCCTTTTATCGCTTCGGCCGGCTGCTCTCGCGCAACGACGTCGGCTTCGACGCGACCCGCTTTTCCGCCAGCATCGCCGAGTTCCACGCAGACGCGGTCGGCCGCGCCGAGCGCTTCCCGCGCGGCATGCTCGCGACCGCCACCCACGACCACAAACGCGGCGAGGACATGCGCGCCCGCCTCGCGGTGCTGAGCGAGCTGCCCGACACCTGGCGGGAGACGGTGCTGCGCTGGCACGCTCTTGCGGCTCCCCATGCGGATGGCGTCGATCCCGGCGACGTCTACATGCTGTTCCAGACCCTGTTCGGCGCCTGGCCGGACGGGCTGGCGATCGACGATGCCGACGGCCTGGTCGCCTTTGCCGACCGCGTCGTCGCCTGGCAGCAGAAGGCGCTTCGGGAGGCCAAGCTGCGATCCTCGTGGGAGGCTCCCAACGAAGCCTATGAGGGCGCGGCCGAAGGGCTGGTCCGGGCGCTGCTCGATCCGGGCAAGTCGGGCGACTTCCTCGCCGACCTTCAGGCATTCCTCGCCCGGACCGCGGCTCCGGCGCGCGCCAACTCGCTGGCGCAGGTGGCGCTGCGCTATACCGTCCCGGGCGTGCCCGACTGCTACCAGGGCACCGAGCTGCCCGACTATAGCCTGGTCGATCCCGACAATCGTCGCCCCGTGGACTATGGCCTGCGCGCGCAGCTGCTCGCCGGTTCCACTCGGCAGGGTGCGGAGAAGCTTGCGCTGATCGCACGGCTCCTGGGATTGCGGCGCCAGCACCCGGCACTGTTCGCCAGCGGCGATTATCGACCGGTCGACGTTCGGGGTCCCCAGGCCGACCATGTCCTCGCCTTCACGAGGACGGCGGGCGAAGAGAGGCTGCTCGCCGTCGTGGCGCTGCGGACCGCAGAGGCGACCGCCGGCACCGAGACGCCGGCACCCGCTCGCGACTGGTGGGCCGATACCGTCCTGGACGGGCTTCCGGAAGGCGTCGAAACGCGCGTCGGCGCCCTGCTCTGCGACGAACCGACCGCGATCCTTATCATTCCGTAATGACAGCGGGAGACCGCGCGGTACAAGCTCCTTCCCTGCCCTTTGATACGGCGCACCCATGACCCAGTCCCCGCTTGCCGCGCAGATCGTCGACACCCTCAAGCACCGCATCGGCAAGGACGAGCGGGCGGCGCACCCGCACGACTGGCTCGCCGCGACGATCCTGACGCTGCGCAACGACATCATCGACCGGTGGATGGAGTCCACGCGCGCCGCCCATGCCGCCGGGGCCAAGCGGGTCTACTATCTCAGCCTGGAGTTCCTGATCGGCCGGCTGCTGCGCGACGCACTGGCCAACCTCGGCCGGGACTCCGAGGTGCGCGATGCGCTGGAGGAGCTCGGGATCGACCTTGCCGAGATCGAGGCGATCGAGCCCGATGCGGCGCTGGGCAACGGCGGTCTGGGGCGGCTGGCGGCGTGCTTCATGGAGAGCCTGGCGAGCCTGGACCTGCCCGCCTATGGCTATGGCATCCGCTATGTGAACGGCATGTTCCGCCAGCGCATCGATGACGGCTGGCAGGTCGAGCTGCCCGAAACCTGGCTCGCGCACGGCAATCCCTGGGAGTTCGAGCGGCGCGAAAGCGCCTATCTGGTCGGTTTCGGCGGCGAGGTCGTCAGCCGGGACAACGGGCGCGTCCACTGGAAGCCGGCCGAGGGGCTGGAGGCGATGGCGGTGGACACCCCCGTGGTCGGCTGGCGCGGACGGCGGGTCAACACGCTCAGGCTGTGGACCACGCGCGCCTTCGACCCGATCCGGCTGGACCGCTTCAACGCCGGCGACCACCAGGGTGCGCTTGCCGGCCAGGTCGCGGCCGAAACGCTGGTGCGCGTGCTCTATCCGGCGGATTCGACCCCGGCGGGCCAGGAGTTGCGGCTGCGGCAGGAGTATTTCTTCTCCTCCGCGTCCATCCAGGACATCGTGCGCCGGCACATGCAGTATTTCGGCGACATCACGACGTTGCCGGAAAAGGCGGCGATCCAGCTCAACGACACGCACCCGGCGGTTGCGGTGGCGGAGTTGATGCGGCTGCTGATCGACCATCACGACGTGGCCTTCGACGAAGCCTGGGACATCGCACGCGCGACGTTCGGCTACACCAACCACACCTTGTTGCCGGAGGCGCTGGAAAGCTGGCCGCTGCCGCTGTTCGAGCGGCTGCTGCCGCGGCACATGCAGCTCGTCTACGCGATCAACGCCCGGCTGCTGAAGGAAGCGCGCGAGACGCCGGGGATCGACGACCGCGCGATCGCCGCGATCAGCCTGATCGACGAGGGCGGTGAGCGGCGCGTGCGCATGGCCAACCTGGCCTTTGCCGGCGCACACAGCATCAACGGCGTGGCGGCGCTGCACACCGAGCTCATGAAGAAGACCGTGTTCGCGGACCTTCATTGTCTCTATCCGGAGCGGATCAACAACAAGACCAACGGCATCACGCCGCGGCGTTGGCTGCACGAATGCAATCCGGGGCTGACGGCGCTGATCGCCGACGGGATCGGCCCGGCGTTCAAGGACGATGCCGCCAAGCTTTCCCGCCTCGCCCCGCTCGCGGACGATCCCAGCTTCCGCGAGCGTTTCGCCGCGGTGAAGCGGGCCAACAAGGTCGCTCTCGCCGACTATATTCGAGCTGAGATGGGCCTGTCCCTAGACCCGGACGCCCTGTTCGACGTCCAGGTGAAGCGCATCCACGAATACAAGCGCCAGCTGCTCAACCTCATCGAGACGGTGGCGCTCTACGACCAGATCCGCAGCCATCCGGAGCGCGAGTGGGTCCCCCGGGTCAAACTGTTCGCAGGCAAGGCGGCGCCGAGCTACTGGAACGCCAAGCTGATCATCAAGCTCGCCAACGACATCGCGCGGCGGATCAACGGCGATCCGGCGGTACAGGGCCTGCTGAAGGTCGCGTTCCTGCCCAACTACAATGTGTCGCTGGCGGAGCGGATCATGCCGGCCGCGGATCTTTCCGAGCAGATCTCGACCGCCGGCATGGAAGCCTCGGGCACCGGCAACATGAAGCTCGCGCTGAACGGCGCCCTCACCATCGGCACCCTCGATGGCGCCAACATTGAGATCAAGGAGCGCGTCGGCGACGAGAATATCGTCATCTTCGGGCTCACCGCCGAACAGGTCGCCGAACGGGGCCGCAACTATCATCCGCGCGAGATGATCGAGCGCTGCCCGGCACTTGCCCAGGCACTGTCGGCGATCGCCTCCGGCGTCTTCTCCCCGGACGATCCTAGCCGCTACGCGGGGCTAGTCGGCGAGCTGTACGACCATGACCGCTTCTTCCTGGCGGCGGATTTCGAGAGCTATGCCGCCGCCCAGCGCGAGGTCGACCGGCGCTGGCGTGATCCCGCCGGCTGGGGTGCCGCGGCGATCCGCAACGTGGCCGGCATGGGCTGGTTCTCGTCGGACCGGACCATCCGCGAATATGCGCGCGACATCTGGCACGTCGCCTGACCTGCTCCAGAGCACCCGCCAGAGAACCCGGACGCCAGATTAAGCGTTCTGCAACCATAACAACAAACGCGAACGGGAGAGTGACGATGATCGAGAGACGCGGGCAGCCGCTGGCACGCGACGCCATGGCCTATGTGCTGGCGGGCGGGCGCGGTAGCCGGCTGGCGGAACTGACCGATGTCCGCGCCAAGCCCGCGGTCTATTTCGGCGGCAAGTCGCGCATCATCGACTTCGCGCTTTCGAATGCGATCAACTCCGGCATCCGGCGCATCGGGGTGGCGACGCAGTACAAGGCGCATTCGCTGATCCGCCACCTGCAGGGCGGCTGGAACTTCCTGCGGCGCGAGCGCAACGAGGGTTTCGACATCCTTCCCGCCTCGCAGCGCATCAGCGAGTACCAGTGGTACGAGGGCACCGCCGACGCGGTGTACCAGAACATCGACATCATCGAGAGCTACGCGCCGGAATACATGGTCATCCTGGCGGGCGACCACATCTACAAGATGGACTATGAGCTGATGCTCCAGCAGCATTGCCAGTCCGGCGCGGACGTGACGGTCGCCTGCATGGAAGTGCCGCGGCTGGAGGCGAGCGGCTTTGGCGTGATGGCCGTCGACGCCCAGGATCGGATCACCGATTTCGTGGAGAAGCCTGCCGATCCGCCGGCGATGCCCGGCCGCCCGGACGTGGCGCTTGCCTCGATGGGCATCTATGTCTTCAACACCTCGCTGCTGATCGAGCAGCTGCACCGCGACGCTGCCGATCCGAATTCGGCGCGCGATTTCGGCAAGGACATCATCCCCTATCTGGTCCGCCACGGGAATGCGGTGGCGCATCGCTTCTCCGATTCCTGCGTGCGTGCGCCGGAGGAGCGCGAGGCCTATTGGCGCGACGTCGGCACCGTGGACGCCTATTGGGAAGCCAATATCGACCTGACCGACGTGGTCCCCAAGCTCGATCTCTACGACCACAGCTGGCCGCTGTGGACCTATTCGGAGGTGACACCTCCGGCCAAGTTCGTCCACGACGAGGAAGGCCGCCGGGGCGAGGCGACCAGCTCGCTGATCTCGGGCGACTGCATCATCTCGGGCGCGTCGATCCGCAACAGCCTGGTATTCACCGGTGTGCGGGCGCACAGCTTCGCCACGCTGGAGCAGGCGGTGATCCTGCCGCGCTGCAAGATCTCCCGTAACGCCCGGCTCACCAAGGTGGTGGTCGACGCGGGCGTGTGCATCCCGGACGGACTGGTGGTCGGCGAGGATCCGGTGCTCGACGCACGCCGCTTCCGCCGGACCGAAAGCGGCGTGTGCCTGATCACCCAGCCGATGATCGACCGCCTGGCATGATCCGCGCGCTGTCGGTCGCGTCGGAAGCCTATCCGCTGGTCAAGACCGGCGGGCTTGCCGACGTGGTCGGCGCACTGCCGGATGCCTTGGCGCCGCACGGCGTGGCCACGACCACGCTGCTGCCGGGCTATCCCAAGGTCCTGGCGCAGATGGGCGACGCGCAGGTCGTGCATCACTGGCCCGCGTTGCTGGGCGTCGAGGCGCGGTTGCTCGCCGGGTCGCTCGGAGAGCATCCGCTGTGGGTGCTGGACGCACCGGCGCTGTTCGCACGCGACGGCAGCCCCTACGCCGATGCATCAGGGCGCGACTGGGACGATAACTGGCGCCGCTTTGCGGGCCTCTCGCGGGCGGCTGCGGACCTGGCATCTGGCGCGATCGGCAACCAGCGCTTCGACGTGCTGCACGCCCATGACTGGCAGGCAGGGCTCGCCCCCGCCTATCTGCGGTTCGGCGGCAACGCACAGGACACGAAGAGCGTCGCCACGATCCACAACATCGCTTTCCAGGGCAGCTTCGATGCGGGCGTGTTCCCGGCCCTCGAGTTGCCGCCGCATGCCTGGGGCATCGAAGGGGTCGAATATTACGGCGCGGTCGGCCTGCTGAAGGCGGGGCTGTGGGCGGCCGATGCCATCACCACGGTGAGCCCCACTTGTGCCGAGGAGATCCGCCGGCCGGAGTTCGGCATGGGGCTGGAGGGGCTGATCGCCGCGCGCGGTGCCCGGGTCACCGGCATCCTCAACGGCATCGATCCGGCGGTGTGGAACCCAGCGACCGATCCGCTGCTCGCCGCCCGCTACAGCGCCGACAAGCTGGAGGCACGTTCCGCCAACACGCGCGCCGTGGAAGAGCGCTTCGGCCTGAATGGCGAGGGCCCGATCTTCACCGTCGTCAGCCGGCTGACCTGGCAGAAGGGCATGGACGTCCTCGCCAGCCTGCTCGACGATCTGGTCGCGATGGGCGGCCGCCTGGCGATGCTCGGCTCCGGCGACGCCGCGCTCGAACATGCGTTCCGCGCCGCAGCCGACCGCCACCCGGGCCGCATCGGCGTGGAGATCGGCTATGACGAGCCCTTGTCCCACCTGTTGCAGGGCGGCGCCGACGCGATCCTGATCCCCTCCCGGTTCGAGCCGTGCGGCCTGACCCAGCTTTACGGTCTCGCCTATGGCTGCGTGCCGGTGGTGGCGCGCACCGGGGGGCTGGCCGACACGGTGATCGACGCCAATGTCGCCGCGCTGGATGCAGGCGTCGCGACCGGCGTGCAGTTCGACGGGGTGACGCCGCAGGCGCTGCGAGGCGCGATCGCGCGCACGATCGCGCTGCATGGCGACCGGACACGGTGGCGGCAGATGCAGCGGCGGGGAATGGCGGCGGATTTTTCGTGGGGGAACAGCGGGGCGAAATATGCGGCGCTGTACAAGGGGCTGCTCGGGTAACCGCCACCTCCTGCTCCCACTGCTCCTTTCCTCCGCAGCCGTTCGTGCCGAGTAGAGGCCGAGTAGCCCCGCAGGGGCGTATCGAGGGCTCGTATCGAGGTACGGCCCCAAGCAACCCTCCCTCGATACGCCGTCTCGGTACGCAGTTGCGCCGCTACTCGACGGCTACTCGGGATGAACGTGGGTGGGATACTTGGGCTTAGGGTGCGTGCGATGCCCGACCAAGAGGCGCGCGCGGGCATGCCGGTGACGGGGCGGTAGTGGGATGAAGACGGGCGCCTCCCCTACAGCGGCAGCCGCGTCGTCGCCTTCACTTCCTCCAGCACCGCATAGGTCCGCGTCTCCCGGATGCCGGGCATCGCCACCAGCGTATCTCCCAGGAAGGCGCGGTACGCGGCCATGTCGGCGACCCGCACCTTGAGCAGATAGTCGAAGCCTCCGGCGACCATGTGGCACTCCAGCACCTCCGGCACCCGGCGGACATGCTCGGCAAAGGCAGCGAACGCATCGTCGGTGGTGCGATCGAGCAGCACCTCGACAAAGATCATCAGCGCGCGATCTAGCTGCCCGGGATCGAGCAGCGCCGTGTAGCCGGTGATGACGCCATTCGCGCGCAGCCGCTTCACCCGGTCGAAGCAGGCGGCTGGCGATAGCCCGCAGCGTTCGGCGAGCGCCTGGTTGGTGATGCGCCCGTCCTCCTGCAGCACGCGCAGCAGCTTCCGGTCCATTGCGTCCATCGAAGATCCTTCGGCCCAACTGCCATTGGAGCCCGCAGATTCGGCGCGAGCCCTCAAAATGCAAAGCACAATCGGCAGGCTTTCGCATAGCTGCCGGAGCAACTTGCAAGAAATCCCGCCGGAGAGCCGCATGCTTCGTTCGTTCGATTGGAACCACCTCGACGCCCTGCAGTACCAGGACGAAGAGGACACGGTCGCAGACCTGCTGCGCGCGGTTCCGCTGTCGCTGGAGGAGCGCAGCCTGATCGGCCAGGATGCGGTGGGGCTGGTGAAGGCAGCACGCGCCTCTACCCGCAAGCAGGGCGTGGTCGAGAGCTTCCTCCAGGAATTTTCGCTCGGCACCAAGGAAGGCCTGGCGCTGATGTGCCTGGCCGAGGCGCTTCTGCGCACGCCCGACGCCGAGACGCGCGACCGGCTGATCGCGGAAAAGATCGGTTCGGCCGACTGGGCGAGCCATCTGGGCGGCTCGGACAGCCTGTTTGTCAACGCCTCGACCTGGGGGCTGATGCTGACCGGCAAGCTGATCGACGTGGACGAGGAAGCGCGCACCGACCTTTCCGGCTGGGCCAAGCGGCTGGCGGCGCGCGTCGGCGAGCCGGTGATCCGCCAGGCGGTGGGCGCCGCGGTCAAGATGATGGGGGAGCAGTTCGTGCTCGGCCGCACCATCGAGGGCGCGCTCAGCCGTGCGAAGCGCGAGGGCTATCTCTGCTCGTTCGACATGCTGGGCGAAGGCGCGCGCACGGCCGAGGACGCCGCCCGCTACGAGCGCATCTATGCCGACGCAATTGAGGCGGTCGGCCGCGCACGCGGCGCCGGACTTTCGCCGGAGGACGGTCATGGCGTGTCGGTCAAGCTGTCGGCGCTCTGCCCCCGCTACGAGGCGGTGCAGGAAGGGCGCGTCTGGGAAGAACTCTACCCGCGCATGGTGCGGCTGGCGAAGATCGCCGCCAGGCACGACCTCAACCTCGCGATCGACGCCGAGGAGTCGGAACGGCTGGTGCTCTCGCTCAAGCTGATCGAGCGGCTGGTGCGGGAGCCGGAGCTCGGCAGCTGGACCGGCCTCGGCGTCGTGGTGCAGGCCTATCAGAAGCGCGGCCGCGCGGTGATCGCCGGGCTGGAGGCGCTGGCGCAGTCGAGTGGTCGCCGGCTGATGGTCCGGCTGGTGAAGGGCGCCTATTGGGACAGCGAGATCAAGCGCTCTCAGGTCGGCGGCCGCCCGGACTATCCGGTGTTCACCACCAAGCCGGCGACGGACCTCTCCTACCTCGTCTGCGCCGAACAGCTGATCCGCGCCGCGCCCAACCTCTACCCGCAGTTCGCCACGCATAACGCCCACACGCTGGCAGCGGTGCGGCGCATGGCGGATCGGGCCGGCGTCCGCATCGAACACCAGCGCCTGCACGGCATGGGCGAGGCCTTGTACCGCTCGGCCGGGGACCGCTTCACCCTGCGCGCCTATGCGCCGGTCGGTGGGCACGAGGAGCTGCTGCCCTATTTGGTCCGCCGCCTGCTGGAGAACGGCGCCAACACCAGCTTCGTCCACGCCCTGCTCGACGAGCGCGTGCCAGCCGAGACCGTGGTCGGCGATCCGATCGCGGCGGTGCAGGCGCAGCCCGGCCGCCATCCGCGCATCCCGGTGCCGGGCGATCTCTATGGCGCCACCCGCCGCAATCCGCTCGGTCGGGACTATAGCCGCGACAGCGAGCGAGCCACCGCACGCCTGGCCGCCGATCTCGGGGCTGCCGACACTATCTCCGCCGGCCCGATCGTCGGCGGGCGCCTGCTGGCTGGCAAGGGGCCGCAGCCGATGACCAGCCCGGTCGATCGCAGCCGCCTGATCGGCGCGGTGAGCGAAGCGACCGCGGAGGACATCGACCTCGCCGCTCGTGTCGCCCGCGCCGCCCAGCCGGCCTGGGACCGCAAGGGCGGCGCCGGCCGCGCCGTCGTGCTGCGCGCGATGGGCGATGCGCTCGAGGCCGAGATGGACCGCTTCGTGGCGCTGCTGTCGCGAGAGGCGGGCAAGACGCTGAACGACGGTGTCGCCGAGGTGCGCGAGGCGGTCGATTTCTGCCGTTACTACGCGCATCTGGCCGAGAAGCAGTTCTCGGGTCTGCAGCCCCTTACCGGCCCGGTCGGGGAGACCAACCACCTCGAACTGCGTGGCCGCGGCACCTTCGTGTGCATCAGCCCGTGGAATTTCCCGCTGGCGATCTTCACCGGCCAGATCGCCGCCGCGCTCGCTGCAGGCAACGCCGTGCTGGCAAAGCCCGCCGAGCAGACCCCGCTGGTCGCGGCCGAGGCGATCCGGCTGTTCCACCGCGCCGGGCTCGACGCGGACCTGCTCGCACTGCTGCCGGGGGACGGCGCCACGGTCGGCGCGGCGCTGGTTGGCCACCCGCTCGTCCACGGCGTCGCCTTCACCGGCGGCACCGACACCGCCTGGACCATCAATCGCCAGCTCGCCAACCGTCCTGGCGCGATCCTGCCCTTCATCGCCGAGACCGGCGGCCTGAACGCGATGTTCGTCGACACCACGGCGCTCAAGGAACAGGTAGTCGACGACGTGGTCGTCTCCGCGCTCGGTTCGGCCGGGCAGCGCTGCTCGGCACTGCGACTGTTGTTCGTACCGGAGGAGTCCGCAGACGAGCTGATCGCGACGCTGGTCGGTGCGGTCGACACGCTGGTGGTGGGCGATCCTGCCGATGCCGCCACCGACGTCGGCCCGGTGATCGACGCCGACGCCCAGGCGATGCTGGAGGAACACGCCGCCCGGCTGCAACGGGAAGCGAAGATCCTCAAGCGCGTCGATCCGGGCGTGTGGGGCACGCGCGGCAACTTCTTCGGTCCCGTGCTCGCCGAAGTGCCGCGCGCCGACTTCCTGGGCAAGGAAGTGTTCGGGCCGATTCTGCACATCTACCGCTATCGCGCCGACGAGCTGGAAAGCATCGGCCGGCAGCTCGCCGCCACCGGCTATGCGCTGACGCTGGGCATCCACAGCCGTATCGAGCGCTTCGCCGAGCAGGTGAGGGACCTGGTGCCCGCGGGCAACGTCTATGTGAACCGCTCGATCATCGGCGCGGTGGTGGGCGTGCAGCCGTTCGGCGGCGAGGGCCTGTCGGGCACCGGCCCCAAGGCGGGCGGCCCGCACGCGCTGCTGCGTTACGCCACGGAGCGTGCGGTGTCGGTGAACATCACGGCCCAGGGCGGCGACCCGGCCTTGCTGAACCTGTAAGCGCGCGAAAGGGGGAGCGGCCGCGTCGCTCCCCCTTTCGTCACCTGCGCGGCGCTGCCGTCGACTCCCGTATCGTCAGCCTCGCCGGCACAACCACCGGCGCGTCTTCGTGATCGCCGCCGCCCTGCGCCGCGATCAGCAACTCGACGGCACGAGCAGTCACTTCCGCGATCGGCTGCACCACGGCGCTAAGCGGCGGCTGAGTGAAGCGCATGATCGGCGTGTCGTCGAAACTCACCAGCGACACGTCACCTGGCACCTCCAGCCCGCGCGCGCGAATGGCGTCGAGCGTGGCGATCGCCATCTGCTCGCTGCTGGCGATGATCGCCGTCGGGGGGGCGGCGCTGGCAAGAAGCCGTTCCGCTGCCGCCAGGCCGGAGTCGTAGCCGAAGTCGCCTACCGCCAGCAGGTCTGCCGCCAGCCCATTCGCCACCATGGTCGAGCGCCAGCCCTGGGTGCGCCAGCCGCTCAGCTCATAGTCGTTGGGCCCTGCGATGAAGCCGACGCGCCGGTGCCCTAGCTGCAGGAGGTGCTCCGTCGCCAGCACGGCGGCATGCTGGTCGTCCATGGTCAGCCGGAAGCCTGGGCCCTCGACCAGCGAACCCACGCGCGCAAAGCAGATATGCTGCTCGGCAAGCAGGCCGGTAATCAGCGGATTGTGCGAGTGTGGGGGTGTCAGGATCACCCCGTCCGGCTGGAGCGCGGCGAGCGCTGCGGACAGCTCGCGTTCGATATGGTCGCTGTGCGTGTCGACCAGTTCGACGATCATGCGGTAGCCGTGCTCGGCACAGGTGAGCATGCCGCCCAGCAGCATCTGGTCGACCCAGTCGGTGCCCTGCCGGTTGCGCCAATCCTCGATGGTGCGCTGCCGATCGTTCAGCGCCACGATGAGATAGGAACGCGATCCCCCCATGCGCTGCGCCGCGATAGAGGGAACATAGCCCAAACGGTCGATCGAAGCCTGCACCCGCTCGGCCATCTCCGCGCGGACGTTGGGCTCCTTGTTGATGACGCGGCTCACCGTCTGCAGCGACACGCCCGCGTCGGCGGCGACGTGCTTGATCGTCACGCGCTGGCGGCGGCGCGCCATCCGCCTCAAGCCGCCTGTTCGCGGGCGGCGCCGCAATAGCTCGCCACATAGTCGGCGTGCCGCGGCATCGCAGCAACCGTCCGTGCGACATTCTCCCGCAGGGTCGTGAGCAGCCGCGCAAGCTCCTCGTCGCGCAGCTTCTCGGCGATCGGGTGCCAGGCGCGCGGTTCGATCCCCTGCCCCATCATCACCTGCACCCAGCTGTTCTCGGCGAACAGCTCCTCGTTCTTGCGGAACACGCGGCCGGTTTCGCGGAACAGCTCGATCTTTTGGGTGAGGCTGTCCGGGATTTCCATGTCTGCGCAGTGCCGCCAGAAGGCGCTGTCCCGCCGCTCGGTCGCCTTGTAGTGGAGGATCAGGAAGTCACGAACCTGCGTCATGTCCTGCAGCTGCTGCTCGTTGAACTCGGCGACGTCGCGCGGGCTCACCGCGGACAGCGGCAGCATCCGGATCAGGCGGAGCACCGCACGCTGGATCAGGTGAATGCTGGTCGACTCCAGCGGCTCGGCGAAGCCCCCGGCCAGGCCGATCGCCACGCAGTTGCGCACCCACTGCCGCCGGCGCACGCCTGTCGTAAACCGCAGGTGATTGGGTTCGGTGCGCACCGCCCCCTCAAGATTGCCGAGCAATCGTTCCAGCGCCGCGTCGCGGCCAAGATAGCGGCTGCAATAGACCAGACCGTTGCCGGTGCGGTGCTGGAGCGGGATGCGCCATTGCCAGCCGGCATCGTGCGCGATCGCCCGCGTGTAGGGGACGGGCGGACCCACATTGTCCGTCTGCACCGCGATGGCAGAATCGCACGGCAGCCAATGGGTCCAGTCGTCATAGCCGGTATGCAGCGTCTGCTCGATCAGCAGCGCGCGAAAGCCCGTGCAGTCGAGGAAGAGGTCGCCCCCTACCCGAGTGCCGCTTTCCAGCACCAGCGCGGCGATGTCGCCGGACTCGCCGTCGAGTTCGACCTGCGCGATCTTGCCCTCGACCCGCCGAGCACCATCCCCCTCGGCCATCGTGCGCAGGAAGCGAGCATAAAGGGTGGCGTCGAGCTGATAGGCATAGTTCGCCCGATCCCCCGGCAGGTGACCGAACTTGCCCTCCAGCGCAGCGATCAGCTCTACGCAATAGGCATCATAAGGTGCGTCGTGCCCGCGGGTGCGGCCATACAACCAGAAATGCTGGAACCCTGCCGACCAATGATCCTTCCCCGTGAAGCCGAAGGAGTGGAAGTAGCGGTGCCCCGGCAGCATCCAGTTCTCGAACTGGATGCCGAGCTTGAAGGTCGCCTGGGTGGCGGCCATGAACGCGGCCTCGTCGATGCCGAGCAGCCGGTTGAAGTTGATGAGCGGCGGGATGGTCGATTCCCCCACGCCAACCGTGCCGATCGCGTCCGATTCGACCAGCGTTACCTCAACGGCGCGACCCATGGTGCGCGCGATCGCCGCGGCTGCCATCCATCCCGCCGTGCCGCCGCCTGCCACCACGATGCGCCGCATGCGCTTGCCGCCGATCATCGGCTGAGCGCCCGCAGGAGGAAGGAGCGGATGCGCCCGGCGCTTTCGGGCGTCAGCGGATCGAGCACGCTGCGTGCGTCCGGCGGGATGTGCGCGACCACCTCCTCGTCGTTCTCGAAGACGTAGTAGTCGAACATGTCGCGCCAGTGGCGCTTCTCGTCGTCGGGCAGGTCGCGGATGGTGAGCATGGCGTGATTGAGGGCGTCCTGGGGTTGGCCAAGCCAGCGCGGCGTGTCGCGCCACCAATAGTTCACCAGGATGTTGAACGGGGCGAGCCCCTCGACATGGTGCCACCACATCGACGGGATGAAGACGGCGTCGCCCGGCTCCAGCTCGGCGACTTGCGCATGCGCCAGCGCGTCGCGAAAACGGGGATGGCGGGCGAAGTCGGGGGCGTTGAAGTCCACCATGCTGACCGCGCGCCCCGCAGGCGTGTTGTCCACCGGTCCCAGGTAGAGGTTGCGAAACTGCTCGCGCGGGAACAGCGTGAAGCGTCGTCGGCCCACCGCTACACAGGCGAGATTGTCGGGATGGTCGTTGTGCGCCGCGATGCGCGTGCGCGTACCGATCCAGATGCTCGCCAGGGCCTGGCGCTCGCCCAGGTCGACGTGGTTCTCGGCATGAAGGCCGTCGAAGAAGCCGTGGACGTCGATCGAGCCGAGATAGATCGGGGGCGCCGCCGGATCCTCCTCCGCGCGGTCGATCTGGGCGAAGATCTCCGGTAGCTTGGCACGCGCGATACGGAAGTTCATCCCCATCGCATCATCGTAGAACAGCCGGCCGTCCGATCCCGGCTGGCCGATCGAGACGGTGAAAGGCAGGTCGCGCCGCCGCTCCAGCAGATAGGCACGCGCGTCGCGCGCCGATCGACGGCCGGCGGCGACCAGCGGCCAATCGGCCACCAGTCCCCGGACCACGAACGGCCGGGTCGCGGTGCGCAGCAGCGTGTCGAGTGCGGCCGCATCGGCCACCGCCTCCTCCGGCACCGAGGGCAGATCCGCGAAAATGCCGCCTCCGCCGTCAGCCATGGCGCAGGCGCTGGCTCTTGCGCGCTACCAGCAGGCCGATGTTGGCAAGCGATGCGAGCGCCATGTAGAGCGGCATCAGGTGCCCGGCGCCATGCAGCTCGGCGATTTCGGCTGGATCAAGCGCCCGCAACTTGGCCTCGTCGATGACGTGAAAGCCGACCAGGCGATGGGTGGTCCCGTCGGGAAGCGGCACCTCCAGCGACAGCGGTTCGAGCAGATCGTACCGACGCAATGCCGCAAAGAAGCCGGCAGAAGCGGCATAGCCTGCATCCAGCACGCGCAGCTTCTCGATCACGGCCTCCAGATAAGGAGTGGGGCTCCCATCCTCCTCGAAGATGCGGACGCCGTCGGAACCCAGGCGGGGGCTGTCGAGGTCGATGTGTACCTGCCGCTCGGGCGCATCGATGCCCGCCGGTCGTCCGATCAGGAACGGCTGGATCGCGATCGAAAGCGGCAGGTAGCGGGCCGCCCAGCGCCTGCCCTCGAGGAACAGGTTCTCGCCATCCTCGAAACCGAACATCGCGAACGCCGCGAAGCTGTCCTGCTCCAGGTTGCGGCGGAACAGAATGGGATATTCGTTCTGCACCTGCCGGAACTCGTCCGGCACGACCATGGCGCACATCACGGCGTCCCCGGCGTCCTCCGCGCGGTCGTTGCGGACCTTGAGGTTGCGGTGGGCGTCGGCAGTCAGAATGGCATGGTTGGGCATGTCGACGGTTCAATCCTGGCACGGCGGCGCGGATGCACCGCCGGCGAACCTGCCGCCGAAGCGCGAAAGAAGCCACACTCTTTCGAGCGGACCCCTTTCGCAGCTTCGTGTCGGCGGGGGGCGTCCGGATCAGAAGGTGAAGCGGATGCCACCCGAGTAGCGAGCATAGCCCGGCTGTGCGAACGTCACGAAATTGTCGGAGCGCCGATGTCCGCGCCGGCTCTCTCCGGTGAGGTTGATGGCCTCCACAAAGGCGGTGAGGCCGGGCACGAACTCCCAACTCGCGCTGGCGTCCACCTGGCCATAGGCCTCGACATAGGTGGGATCGAACGAGCCGCCGTTGTAGAACTCGTCACGCCAGTTGTAGGCCACGCGCGCCTGGATGCCGCCCTTGTCGTAGTAGAGCACCGCATTGGCGCTGTCGCTCAGGCCCGTGAGCGCGAACTGCCCCACGTTCGGATCGAGCGTGTTGTCGAACTTCGCGTCGCCATCCACGATCGTGTAGTTCAGGATGACGCCGAGCCCGGTTTCCCACAGGCGGTGCTGGATTGCGAACTCCCAGCCATGGATGTTCGCCGTCTGATCGCTGTTGAAGGGCTGCGCGATCTGGAAGTTGAAGAGGGGATCCTCGGCCGTCGCGAAGATGTCGCCGGTCAGGTAGGTGACGCCACCCACATCCGTGGAGCCGGTGACGGTCGACGAGTCCGGGAAGTTGCGCAGGATATAGTCGCGGATCCGGACCGCATCGGTGGTGCCCAGTGCATTGGCCGCCGCCTGATAGCGCGGACCGGCCGCCGGATTGCGCAGCCCGAACGCAGGCGTGTCCACCTGTGTCGTGCTGATGAAATTCGAGACGTCCTTGTTGAAATAGCCGACCGAGACGTAGCTTTCGCGATTGTAGTACCACTCGGCCGAGAAATCGAGGTTCTTGGACTTGTACGGCAGCAGGCCTGCGTTGCCCTGGCTGCCGGTACCGCCGCCGATACGCGGGTTGGAGTCGATCGTACGACCACCCTGCAGGCTGCCATAATCGGCGCGCGCGATCGTGTGGCTATACGAGGCGCGCAGCTTCACATTCTCGATTGGCTCGATGTCGAAGTCGACGGCCGGCAGCCAGTTCTGATAGCTCCCCTTCAGCCGGGTGAAGGTGCTCTCACCCGAATAGATCACGCTGAATTCGTTCGCCGACACCCAGCGCGTGCCGACGGGAACCGGCACCAGTGCCGAGGAGTCGATGTTGGTGTGGTCCCAGCGGATGCCGGCGATCAGGTGCGCAGGGCGCGCGAACAGGTCGAACTTGGTGTTGAACTGGATGAAGGGCGAGATGGTCTTCTCGCTGAGCCGCCGATCGACCGTATAGTCGGACAGGCAGGTACCCGGCTGCGCGGTTCCGGTCTGCGGATCGCTGCAGATGCCGTAGTTGTTCTCCAGCAGGTCCGCCATGCGCTCGAAGTTGAACATGTAGAGCGCCGGGATGATGCCCGACGCATTCGCGCCAGACAGCCCGTCGAACTTGTCCGGGATGCTCACCTGCTCGAACAGGTCGTCCGGGATGTCGGAAGCCGGGCCGATCCCGCCCCAGGTGTCGTTCTGGATGAAGCCATAGGCCGAACGGACCTTGTTATCGACGAACGAGAAGCCGGCATCGATGCTGTCGAGGAAGCTGCCCTCGTGATCGTAGCGCCCCTTCAGCTGGACCTGGTTGATCTCGTCCTTGAAATAGGCGTTGCGGAACGAGTTGCCGGTCGGCGTGATCAGCGATCGGTCGAGCGGGTCGACGCCCGGATACATGGTATAGGAGAGCACCGGCATGTCGTGCTCGAAGTCGATCGTCTGGCTCTGCAAGCCGAAGATCGCGTTGCCGATCGACGTGCTGCTGCCATACTTGTTGGTCGGCTTCGACTCCGCAGTCGAATGGTGCGCGTCGAGCGAGACCGTGACGCCGCCCGGAGCTTCCCAGGTGAGGTTGCCGCCGAGCGACTTGTTCTCGGACTTGTTGGCGCTCAGCGCGCCGCTGTACGACAGGTCCTTGCCCGGTCCGAACCGCTCCGAATAGAAAAGCGGGCCGGCGTTGGGACCATCCGTCCACGCGCTGGACGTGTCGGCGAAGTTGAACCAGATGCCGACGCTGCTGTCGCGTACCTCGACCTCGTTGCTCGAATAGGTGAAGTCGACGGTCGCCGTCAGCGCGTCGGTCGGCTTCGCCTGCAGCACCAGCTGTCCATTGATGCGCTCGCGATCGATGTCGATGAGGTCATAGGCCGCGCTCTGCGGAATTTCATAAACGTCGTTCGGGCCAGGACGGTTGGTGATATTGGCGGCGCCAGGAGTCCCGGGCAGCGGCAGCGAACCCCAGCCTTCGTCCGAGCCCAAAAAGCCGTCCCGGAAGCCGACGCTTGCGGAGTTGGCGCTTGCCTTGCGCCGCTGGTACGCGCCGCTCAGCAGCACGCCGATGCGATCGTCGGCGAAAGTGGTCGAGATGATGCCCGACACTTCCGGCGTGATCGGGTTGCCCTCGTTACGGGAACTGTCGAGCACGCCCTTCACCGCCAGCGAACCGCGCATGCCCGGCTTGTCGAGCGGGCGCGGCGTCCGGATATTGATGGTCGAGCCGATCCCGCCCGAGGGAACCGCGGCGCGTCCGGTCTTGTAGACCTCCACCGCCGCGATGCCCTCGGATGCCAGGTTCGCGAAGTCGAACGAGCGCGACGCGGGCGCGCTGGCGCCGTCACCGAGTGTCGAGGTCGGCATCTGCCGGCCGTTCAGCGTCACCAGGTTGTATTCGGGACCGAAGCCGCGAACGGTGACGAACTGCCCCTCGCCGTTGGAGCGGTCGATCGACACGCCGGTGATGCGCTGGAGCGACTCGGCGAGGTTGGTGTCAGGAAACTTGCCGATATCCTCGGCCGAGATGGCATCGACGACGCCCTGGGCATCGCGCTTGATGTCGACCGCTTCGCGCAGCGACGCACGGATCCCGGTAACGACGATGTCGTCGCCGGCCTCACCCGGCTCGGCACGCGACGAATCCGCGATCTCGGATGGCCCCGGGTTGCCGAGAGTAGCTGCGGCATCCTGCGCCAGCGCCGTCCCCGGTGTTGCCATCAACGCCAAAGCCGAAACGCCAAGGACCAACTGCGTGTGTGAGCGAGCGGTAAAGCCGCGCATCCGAACCTCCCCTTTTGCCGGCGGGCTGTAATCCCGCATCGTTATTGAGAACGTTCACTGAGCAGGCGAACGGTTGTCAAGCAGCAATGCCGTGTCGCTGAAAGTGTGAGCGATACCGTTGTTGAGAACGTTCCCAACCTGTGCTCTGAAAAGCACAGCCATTGCGCGCGGACGATGAATTTGCTCCGAAGCGCGCCACACCACGAGAAGGGGAAGAGGATGTTGAAGTTTCATGGCCTGCTGCTCGGAGGATCGCTCCTGGCAGGCCTGGCCGCGCCGGCGGTGCTCGCGCGGGAGCCGCAGGCGGCGTCTTCGCCCGCTCCCGCAGGGGATGCGCGTGCGCGGGCCGAGGCGGTCGTCGCGCGTATGACCACGGACGAGAAGATCGCGCTGGTGCACGGGCTGTTCCCGCCCATGGCCAACGGCAAGACGAAGAACGAGCTGATTCCCTCCGCCGGCCATATCGACGGCATCCCGCGGCTGGGCGTGCCGCTGGTGCGCGAGAGCGACGCGTCGCTCGGCGTCGCCAACCAGGTCGAGCAGCGCAAGGGCGATGTTGCCACCGCCCTCCCCTCCGGGCTCGCCACCGCCGCTAGCTTCGATCCCGAGATCGCGCGCGCAGGCGGCGCGATGATCGGCGCCGAAGCACGCGCCAAGCGGTTCAACGTGCTGCTGGCGGGCGGCGTCAACCTGACCCGCGATCCGTGGAACGGCCGTAACTTCGAATATCTGGGCGAAGATCCGCTGCTTGCCGGCCTGCTGGGCGGCGCGCACATCGCCGGCGTCCAGTCGAACCGCATCGTCTCCACCGTCAAGCACTTCGCACTGAACGCGCAGGAGACCGGCCGCATGGTCGTCGACGCGCGCATCGACGAGAAGGCGCTGCGGATGAGCGACCTCCTCGCCTTCCAAATCGCGATCGAGAAGGGCCGCCCCGGCTCCGTCATGTGCGCCTACAACAAGGTGAACGGCGACTGGGCGTGCGAGAACCCGCGGTTGCTGACGGACGTGCTGAAGCGCGACTGGGGCTATCGCGGCTGGGTGATGAGCGACTGGGGCGCGGTGCATTCGACCGCCAAGGCCGCCAATGCCGGGCTCGACCAGCAGTCGGGGCAGGAACTCGACAAGGCGCTGTTCTTCGCCAAGCCGCTCAAGCAGGCGGTCGAGAACGGCGAGGTACCGGTGGCGCGGCTGGACGACATGGTCATCCGCTACCTGACCGGCCTGATCGAGACCGGCGCCTATGATGCGCCGATGCCAGCGACGGCAGAGGCCATCTCTTACGACCAGCATGCCGAAGTGGCACAGCGCGCGGCCGAGGCCGGCATCGTGCTGCTGAAGAACGAGCGCAACCTGCTGCCGCTCGCCGCCAGCGCCAAGCGCATCGTGGTGATCGGCGGCAACGCGGACGTGGGCGTGCTTTCGGGCGGCGGATCGAGCCAGGTGCGCTCGGTCGGCGGCGCCCCAGTCGAAGTGCCGCTCGCCTATGGCGCGGCATCCTCGTTCGCGCGCATCACCTATCATGCCTCCTCCCCGCTCGAGGCACTCCGCAAGGCATTGCCGGGCGTGCAGGTCGACTATGTCGACGGGCGCAACTTCAACGCGACCGTAGAGGCTGCAAAGGCCGCCGACCTGGCGATCGTGTTCGCGACGCAATGGACGACCGAGGCGCAGGACGTGCCCGACCTGCGCCTGCCCGATCACCAGGACGCGCTGATCGACGCGATCGCCACCGCCCAGCCGAAGACGGTGGCGGTGATGGAGACCGGCGGCCCGGTGCTGATGCCGTGGATCGAGAAGGTGCCAGCGGTGGTACAGGCCTGGTATCCCGGCCAGCGCGGCGGCGAGGCGATCGCCAACATCCTCACCGGCAAGGTCAATCCTTCGGGACGCCTGCCGATCACCTTCCCGGCCAGCGCCGGCCAGCCGCCGCGTCCCAACCCCGTCGGCCTGGAGACGATGAACTCGCTGGAAGCACAGGCAGCGGCGAACCCCGCCAATGCCGGCAACTTCCAGTTCCAGAGCTTCCCCGTGGACTACACGGAGGGCGCGGACGTCGGCTATCGCTGGTACGAGAAGAAGGCGCTGAAGCCGCTGTTCCCGTTCGGCCATGGCCTCAGCTACACCAGCTTCGCCTATCGCAAGCCCAAGGTCACCGGCGGCCGCACGCTGAGCGTCACCGTCGAGGTCACCAACACCGGCAAGCGTGCGGGCGCGGACGTGCCGCAGCTCTACGTCGTGCGCGAAGGGGCGAAGGAGCCGATGCGGCTCGCCGCGTTCCAGCGGATCGAGCTCAAACCCGGGGAGACCCGGCGCGTCACGCTCACGGCCGAGCCGCGCATCGTGGCAGACTATGACACGGCGCTCCCGGGATGGCGGATCGCGGGTGGCCGCTATCGCGTGGCGATCGGCCACGATGCGACCGATCGCAAGCTGACCGCAGTCACCACCCTGGCCGCCAGCACCATGAAGCCCTGAGGCCTGGCGGCTGCCCGGGAGGGCAGCCGCCCACCCATGGATCGACTTCGCCGGCGGGCTGCTGGTAGGAACGCCGCATGGCGCCCTTTAAGACCCGCATCACCGCCGGCCCGGCCGACATCGACGAGCTCGGGCACGTCAACAATGCCGTCTGGGTGCGCTGGATCCAGGACGTGGCCACGGCGCATTGGGAGGCGGTGGCCCCGGCCGAACACCAGCAACGCTATGTCTGGGTCGTGACCCGGCACGAGATCGACTATCGCGGCAACGTTCGCGAAGGCGAAAGCGTCACGGCCGAAACCTGGATCGCAGAGCCCCCGCGCGGGGCTCGGTTCGATCGCCACATGCGCTTCGTGGGCGAAGACGGCCGCGTGCGGGTGGAGGCGAAGACCACCTGGGCCATCGTCGACCGGGAGACGGGCCGCATCCTGCGGGTGCCGCCGGAAGTCGCGGCACCCTTCCTAGAAGCCTGAGCTACTCCAGTTCCAGGATCACGGCGTCGACCATCAGGCTCTCGCCCTCGGCGGCGTTGACCGATTTCACCGTGCCGGCCTTTTGGCTGCGCAGGATGTTCTCCATCTTCATCGCCTCGACGACCGCGAGCGGCTGGCCAGCCTCCACCCGGTCGCCGGGCGCCACGTGCAGGCGCGTGAGCAATCCCGGCATCGGGCAGAGCAGCAGCCGCGATAAGTCCGGCGGGACCTTCTCGATCATGTGCCGGGTGAGCGCCGCGACGTGCGGCGGCAGCACGCCGACGCAATGTGCGGCGCCGCGCGCGATCAGGCGCCAGCCGCCCCGGATGCGGGCGACCCGCACCACCAGGGGCTCGTCGTCCAGCATCGCCGCGAACAGCGGCTCGCCCGGCCGCCAATGGCCCACCAGCTCGACCGTGCCGCCGTCGGCGAACAGCACCAACTGCCCGCCTTCGAACGGCTCCACCCGCGTTTCGAAGCGCGCGTCGCCGAGCGTCACGACCCGATCGGTGGCGGGGGAGATGGGGCCGCCCAACTGCCCCTCGATGCGCGCGGCGCGCGCGGCATAGGTCGCGTCGAGCACGCTCGCGATGGCGGCGAGCCGGCGCTGGAGCTCCGGTGACGGTGCGGCGCCGGTGAAGCCTTCGGGGAACTCCTCGGCGATGAAGCCGGTGGTCAGCGCGCCCTCGCGAAAGCGCGGATGCTGCATCAGCGCCGAGAGGAAGTCGATGTTGGTGCCCAAGCCGTCGATCTCGAACCGATCGAGCGCATGCACCTGCGCGTCGATCGCGGCCGATCGCGTATCGGCATGGGTGACCAGCTTGGCGATCATCGGGTCGTAATAGATGCTGACTTCGCCGCCCTCGCGCACGCCGTCATCGACGCGCACGCCGTCGCGGGCGGGCGGCGGCCGGTAGCGGACCAAGCGACCGGTCGAGGGCAGGAAGCCGCGATAGGGATCCTCGGCATAGACCCGGTTCTCGATCGCCCAGCCCGTCAGCGTGACATCGTCCTGACCGAACGCCAGCGGCTCACCGGCGGCGACGCGGATCATCTGCTCCACCAGGTCCAGCCCGGTGATCGCCTCCGTCACCGGGTGCTCGACCTGAAGCCGGGTGTTCATCTCCAGGAAGTAGAAGCTCTCGCCGGTGGGGTCCGCGCCCGAGACGATCAGCTCGACGGTGCCGGCCGAAAAATAGCCAACCGCACGCGCCAGTGCCACCGCCTGCTCGCCCATGCGGCGGCGCATCTCGGGCGTGACGAACGGCGAGGGCGCCTCCTCCACCACCTTCTGGTGGCGGCGCTGGATCGAGCATTCGCGCTCGCCCAGGTAGACGAGGTTGCCGTGCTGGTCGCCCAGCACCTGGATCTCGATGTGGCGTGGGCTCTGGATGAACTTTTCGATGAAGACCCGGTCGTCGCCGAAGCTCGCCAGCCCCTCGCGCTTGGTCGCCTCGAACCCCTCGCGCACATCGGCCTCGCTCCAGGCTAGCCGCATCCCCTTGCCGCCGCCGCCGGCCGAGGCCTTCATCATCACCGGGTAGCCGATATCGCCGGCGATCCGCACCGCATCCTCGGTCGTCGCGATCTCGCCCAGGAAGCCCGGCACGACGTTCACGCCCGCTTCCTTGGCGAGCTTCTTCGACTCGATCTTGTCGCCCATCGCCGCGATCGCTTCCGGCGGCGGGCCGACGAAGGCGATGCCGGCCTCGGCACAGGCGCGCGCGAACTCGGCGCGCTCGGACAGGAAGCCGTAGCCCGGGTGGATGCAGTCGGCGCCGGTCTCCTTGGCCGCCAGCAGGATCAGGTCTGCGCGAAGATAGCTCTCCGCCGCCGGGGCCGGGCCAAGCCGCACCGACTCGTCCGCCATGCGCACGTGCGGCGCGTCGGCATCGGCGTCGGAATAGACCGCCACCGTGGCGATCCCCATCCGCTTGGCGGTTCGCATCACGCGGCAGGCGATCTCGCCGCGATTGGCGACCAGGATCTTGGTGAACATGGGCCTATTCCTGCCCGACGAGCGACGTGCGTGCGGCAGCGGACCGGAGTTCCGCCGCCTGCGTCCGGAGGGTTGCACATCGCGCGGCATTCGCCGCGGCCAACAGGGTCACCAGCATTCACTCTCCTTCACGCGCACCGCCGTCGCCGGGCTCACTCCCGATCTGGCCAACGGTGTCGCGTCCTCAACGATCCCAGGGCAGTTCCTGCCGCTGCGGAAGGCCCGCTGCTTGCTGGACCTTCCGCACGCGTCTTATCTCCGTGCCAGCACGATCAGCAGCATCCGCACGCCTCCTTCACCCGCGGTGCCTCCGCCTGCATCGGGCGCAGGCCCAGGCGCGCGAACAGCGCCGCGTCCTTGTCGTCGCCCGCGTTGCCGGTGGTGAGCAGCTTGTCGCCGGTGAAGATCGAATTGGCGCCGGCCAGGAAGCACAGCGCCTGGGTGGCATCGCTCATGCTCTCGCGGCCCGCCGACAGCCGCACCATGCTCGCCGGCATGGTGATGCGCGCGACCGCGACGGTGCGCACGAACTCGATGTCGTCGATCTTGGCGAGCGGCGTATCGGCGAGCATGTCGCCCAGCACCGTGCCCTTCACCGGCACCAGCGCGTTCACCGGCACGCTCTCGGGATGGTGCGGCAGGGTCGCCAGGGCGTGGATGAAGCCGACGCGATCCTCGCGCGTCTCGCCCATGCCGATGATGCCGCCCGAGCACACGTTGATGCCGGCCCCGCGGACGTGGTCGAGCGTGTCGAGCCTTTCCTGGAAGCTGCGGGTGGTGATGACCTCGCCATAGCGTTCCGGCGAAGTGTCGATGTTGTGATTGTAATAGTCGAGCCCAGCGTCGGCGAGTTGCGCGGCCTGGTCGGGCGTCAGCATGCCCAGCGTCATGCAGGTTTCCATGCCCATCTGCCGCACGCCCTTCACCATCTCGATGATGGCGGGCATGTCGCGGTCCTTGGGATTGCGCCAGGCAGCGCCCATGCAGAAGCGCGACGAGCCATTGTCCTTCGCCTGCGCCGCCGACTGCAACACGGCGCGCACGTCCATCAGCTTGGTCGCCTTCAGCCCCGTCTCGGCGTGGACCGACTGGTTGCAATAGCCGCAGTCTTCCGGGCAGCCGCCGGTCTTGATCGACAGCAGGGTGGAGAGCTGGACCTCGTCGGCGCGATGGCTGGTGCGATGCACTTCCGCGGCGCGGAACAGCAGTTCGGGAAACGGCAGGTCGAACAGCGCTGCGATCTCGTCGCGCGTCCAGTCGTTGCGCACGTCCGCGGCGTGCTGGGGAAGGGTGTCGATCATTCGGCGGCGTCCTCGAGTCCGGCAGGTGGCATGTTGTGGCCGAGCAGGCGCAGCACGTCCGCCGCGCATTCGACCACGTTGGTGCCGGGTCCATAGATGCCCTGCACGCCCGCGTCGCGCAGATAGTCATAGTCCTGCGGCGGGATGACGCCGCCGGCCACCACCTTGATGTCGTGCCGCCCTGCCTCGCGCAGGCCGCGGATCAGCTCCGGGATCAGCGTCTTGTGCCCGGCAGCCAGGCTGGAGGCGCCGACCACGTCGACGCCGCTCTCGATCGCCAGCACCACCGTCTCTTCCGGCGTCTGGAACAGCGGCCCGGAGACCACGTCGAAGCCCATGTCGCCGAACGCGGAGGCGATGACGTTGGCACCGCGATCGTGCCCGTCCTGCCCCATCTTGGCGACCAGCAGCCGCGGCTTGCGCCCCAGCCGGCGCTCGACCGCGGCGACGCCGGCCACCACCTGCGCCCAGCGGTCGTCCCCGGCATAAGGCGCGCCATACACGCCCTTCACCGGTACCGGCGTGGTGCCGTAGCGGCCGAAGCCCGCCTCCATCGCGGCCGAGATCTCGCCGAGCGTCGCGCGGGCGCGTGCCGCTTCGACTGCGAGCGCCAGCAGGTTGCCGTCCCCGGTCGCGCTCCGGCGAAGCGCGTCGAGCGCCACCTGGCACGCATCCTCGTCGCGGCCGGCGCGGACACAGGCGATGCGGGCGATCTGCGCCTCGCGCACCTTGGTGTTGTCGACTTCCAGCGTCTCGAGCGGGTCTTCGCTGGCGAGGCGGTATTTGTTGACGCCGACGATCACGTCCTCGCCGCGGTCGACGCGTGCCTGGCGGGCGGCGGCGGCCTCCTCGATCATCGCCTTGGGCCAGCCGGCGGCGACCGCCTTGGCCATGCCGCCTTCGGCCTCGACCCGCTCGATGATCGCCCAGGCTTGGTCGACCAGCTGCTGAGTGAGGCTCTCGACGTAGTAGGAGCCGCCGAGCGGATCGACGACCTTGGTCATCCCCGTCTCTTCCTGCAGCACGATCTGGGTGTTGCGGGCGATGCGGGCGGAGAAGTCGGTGGGAAGCGCGATCGCTTCGTCGAGCGCGTTGGTGTGCAGGCTCTGGGTGCCGCCCAGCATCGCCGCCATCGCCTCAATCGTGGTGCGGATGACGTTGTTGTACGGGTCCTGCTCGGTCAGCGACACGCCCGAGGTCTGGCAATGGGTGCGCAGCATCTTGGAGCGCTCGTCCTTGGCGCCCGCTTGCGTCATCACCCGGTGCCACAGCACCCGCGCGGCGCGCAGCTTCGCCACCTCCATGAAGAAGTTCATGCCGATCGCGAAAAAAAAGCTCAGCCGTCCGGCGAACTTGTCGATGTCGAGCCCGGAGGCGACACCATAGCGGACATATTCCATGCCATCGGCGATGGTGAAGGCGAGCTCCTGCACCTGCGTCGCCCCCGCCTCCTGCATGTGATAGCCGGAGATGGAGATGCTGTTGAACTTGGGCATGTGCGCCGAGGTGTAGGCAAAGATATCCGAGATGATCCGCATGCTCGGCTCGGGCGGGTAGATATAGGTGTTGCGGACCATGAACTCCTTGAGGATGTCGTTCTGGATCGTGCCTTCCAGCTTTTCCTGAGCGACCCCCTGTTCTTCTGCCGCCACGATGAAGAAGGCGAGCACCGGGATCACCGCGCCGTTCATGGTCATGCTGACCGACATCTGATCGAGCGGGATGCCGTCGAACAGGATCTTCATGTCGTCGATGGTGTCGATCGCGACGCCCGCCTTGCCGACGTCGCCGACGACGCGCGGATGGTCACTGTCATAGCCGCGGTGGGTGGCGAGATCGAACGCGACCGACAGCCCCTTCTGCCCGGCGGCGAGGTTGCGGCGATAGAAGGCGTTGGATTCCTCGGCCGTCGAAAAGCCGGCGTACTGGCGGATCGTCCATGGGCGGCCGGCATACATCGACGCGCGCACGCCGCGGGTGAAGGGCGCGAAGCCGGGCAGCCCCGGATCGGCCACGACATCCTCGGCGGTGTAGAGCGGCTTGACCGTGATCCCCTCGGGCGTGTGCCAGTCGAGGTCACGGCCCTTCACTTCCTTGGCGGCGAGCGCCTGCCAGTCCGCAAGGCTGCGGCTGCCGGTGCCGTCGCTCACGGGCAGGTCGCGCGGCGCAGGGGCGGCGCCGGAGTCCTCGCCCGGCTGGGGTGGCTCAATGTTCGCCACGGGGGCTCTCCATGATTTCGGTCAGCACGCCACCCATGTCCTTGGGGTGGACGAAGAAGATCGGCGTCCCGTGGGCGCCGATGCGCGGCTCGCCCAGCACCCGCATGCCCCGCGCCTCGAACCACGCCTTGGCGGCGTGGATATCGGGCACCTCGTAGCAGAGGTGATGCTGGCCGCCGGCCGGGTTCTTCGCGAGGAAGCCGTGGATCGGCGAGTCCGCACCCAACGGCTCGATCAGCTCGACCTGGGTATTCGGCACATCCACGAAGCAGACGCGCACGCCCTGTGCGGGAAGGTCGAAGGCTTCCCCGACCGCGGCATCGCCGAACAGCAGGCGATAGCGCTCCGCCGATTGCGCGATCGAGGGGGTGGCGACGCCGACATGGTTCAGACGTCCTAGCATGTCGGCATCCGCGTCTCGCCGCGCACGGCATATTTGTCGCCCTGGCGGACATAATGATCGGTGAAGCTCTGGGTGCCCGTGTAGTGCACGTCGAACCCGCGGCCCGGCACGATGTTGGCGATCTTGCCCTCCAAGGTGGTGGCAGGCGTGGTGCCGGCGCCGCTGTCGTCATAGCCCTCGGGCACGGATACCAGGCCGACGGGGCCACCCGCCCCGAGCTCGGTCAGGGTGAACACGCTGCACGTATAGCCCTGCCAGGTGCCGCCGCCGCTTGCATAGATCACCGGATTGGCGCCGAACTTGTCGGAGACCGACCATTCGCCGGGCGGCGCCCCCCAGCTCGATCCCGAAACCGCATCCGGCCAACGTTGGACGAGGGTGAAGCCATCCCCCGCCGGTTTGAGATAGGCGATGTCGAGTCCGCCCGTGCATCCGTGGCAACCGTCCACCATCTCGGCCGTGCTGATCAGCACCGCGGTGTCGCCGCGCCACACCAGCCGTGCCGGCGTGGTGACGACCTGGCCGCCTTCCCCGGCGCTGCTTGCCTTGCCTGTGGGCCCGAATACCGTCCGGGCAGCGCGCGCGAGTTGCTCGGCGGCTGGCAACGCGCGCACCCCTGTAGGCGACGCAACGGCGGCAGGAGGTGCGGGCTTGGGCGCCACCGCGGACGGTGCCGGTTCGCTGCGTTCGCCATCGCGCGGCCACAGCAGCAGCGCCCCCATGCCGAGCGTCACCCCCGCCACCATCGCCGTAGCGAGGAACCGTCCGCCGCCGGCCGACTTGGCCGGTGCCGCACGCCTAGAGCGGGATGTTGTCATGCTTCTTCCAGGGGTTCTCCAGCTGCTTGCCCCGCAGCTTGCGCAGGCCGAGCGCAATGCGGCGGCGGGTGGCGTGGGGCTGGATCACCTCGTCGATGAAGCCCTTGGACGCCGCCACGAACGGGTTGGCGAAGCGCGCCTCATACTCCGCGGTGCGCTCGGCGATCTCCTCCGGCGTTCGGCCGCGGAAGATGATCTCCACCGCACCCTTGGCCCCCATCACCGCGATCTCGGCCGTCGGCCAGGCATAGTTGAGGTCGCCGCGCAGGTGCTTGGACGCCATCACGTCATAGGCGCCGCCATAGGCCTTGCGGGTGATGACGGTGATCTTGGGCACGGTCGCCTCGGCATAGGCGAACAAGAGCTTGGCGCCGTGCTTGATGATGCCGTTGTGCTCCTGCGCCACACCGGGAAGGAAACCCGGCACGTCCACGAAGGTGACGATCGGGATCTCGAACGCGTCGCAGAAGCGCACGAACCGCGCCGCCTTCTTGGACGCGTTGATGTCGAGCACCCCCGCCAGCACGGTCGGCTGGTTGGCGACGAAGCCCACCGTCCGCCCCTCGATCCGGCCGAAGCCGGTCAGGATGTTGGCGGCGTGCGCGGGCTGCACCTCGAAGAAGTCGCCTTCGTCGACCACCTTCCGGATCAGTTCGTGCATGTCGTAGGGCTGGTTGGCCGACGGCGGCACCAGCGTGTCGAGGCTGTCCTCGATGCGATCCCACGGGTCTTCCGTGGGCCGCTCGGGCGCCTCGACGCGGTTGGACGCGGGCAAGAGGTCGATGAAGTCGCGCGCCGCCAGCAGCGCCTCGATGTCGTTCTCGAACGCCACGTCCGCCACCGACGAGCGCGTCGTGTGGGTGACGGCGCCGCCCAGTTCCTCTTGGGTGACCACTTCGTTGGTGACGGTCTTCACCACGTCGGGGCCGGTCACGAACATGTAGCTCGAATCCTTCACCATGAAGATGAAGTCGGTCATCGCCGGCGAATAGACTGCGCCGCCCGCGCACGGGCCCATGATGAGGCTCAGCTGCGGCACCACGCCCGACGCGAGCACGTTCCTCTGGAACACCTCGGCATAGCCGCCGAGCGAGGCCACCCCCTCCTGGATGCGGGCACCGCCGGAGTCGTTCAGGCCGATCACGGGCGCGCCGACCTTCATCGCCATGTCCATGACCTTGCAGATCTTGGCGGCATGGCGCTCGGATAATGAGCCGCCGAACACCGTGAAATCTTGGCTGAAGACGAACACCAGTCGGCCGTTGATGGTGCCCGATCCGGTCACCACGCCGTCGCCGGGGATCACCTGATCCGCCATGCCGAAATCGACGCAATTGTGCTCGACGAACATGTCGAGCTCTTCGAAACTGCCGGGGTCGAGCAGCACGTCGAGCCGCTCCCGCGCGGTCAGCTTGCCCTTGGCATGCTGCGCGGCCACCCGCTTCTCGCCGCCGCCGGCACGCGCGGCCGCACGCCGCCGTTCCAGCTCCTGCACCTGTTCGCGCAAGCCCTTCTCCTTACCCGGGTGTGCCCCTTTGCCGCTGCGGCTGGGCACGATCCCGGGCGCAACCTAGCGGGCCGGAGGGGGCGGGAACAAGGGGCATGCACCGCCCGAAAAGCAGGGTTGGTGGAACACGGCCGATTGATCGGCCGCCGCTGCGCCGATATGTCGGAGTTATCGACCAGGACCGGCGGTGCGCTGCCGTCCCCCGGAGCGGAGGAACGCGGATTGACTACGGCTTTGGAATCCCACGACATCACCGGTGAAGCTGCCGAGGCTGGCGCGGGCACGATCCGCATCGCACTGGCGGGCATCGGCAAGATCGCGCGCGACCAGCATATCCCGCATCTCGCCGCCAACAAGCGCTTCTCGGTGGTCGCAGCCGTGACCGGCCACACCCCGCCCGAAGGCGTGCCGGGCTTCCGCACCATCACCGAGATGATGCAGGCGGTGCCCGACGTGCAGGCGATCTCGATCTGCACGCCCCCGCGCGGCCGCCTCGCGCTGATCGAGGAAGCGCTGGAACACGGCCTCGACGTGATGATCGAGAAGCCGCCGGCCGCCACCCTGTCGGAAGCCGAGGATTTCGTGCGCCTGGCGCGCGAGGCCGGCCGCGTGCTCTTCACGACCTGGCATTCGCGCGAGGCCGCGGGCGTCGAGCCGGCGCGGGCCTGGCTCGCCGAGCGCGAGATCCGCCGCGTCGAGGTCAACTGGAAGGAGGACGTGCGCGTCTGGCATCCGGGTCAGGCCTGGATCTGGGAGCCGGGCATCGGCGTGTTCGATCCGGGCATCAACGCGCTGTCGGTGATCACGCAGATCCTGCCGCGCCCCCTGCTGCTGCAGGATGCGGCATTGCGCTTCCCGTCCAACCGCCCGGCGCCGATCGCGGCCGACCTGTCGTTCACCGACACCGCGGGCGTTCCGGTCGACGTGTTCTTCGACTTCGACCAGCGCGGGCCGCAGACCTGGGACGTGGACGTGGAGACCGACGGCGGTCACCTGAAGCTGTCGATGGGCGCGTCCAAGATGTTCGTCGACGGCGTCGAGCAGGACGTGGGCGACGAGCCCGAATACGCCCGCCTCTATCGCCGCTTCGCCGACCTGCTCGATCGCCGCGAGAGCGACGTCGACCTGTCGCCGTTCCGCCACGTGGCCGACGCGTTCCTGATCGGCCGCCGCAGCGAAGTGGGTGCGTTCGAGGAATAAGCGTTTTCTTGAGCGAAACAGAAACGGCGCGCGTACCCCGCGGTACGCGCGCCGTTCTGCGTTCTGGGAGATAAGCTTCAGCGAGACTTCACCCGCCAATCCTCGTGCTCCTGCGAAGGCAGGAGCCCAGGGTATCGAGCGCAACCGTCGTCCTACTGGGCCCTGGATCCCCGCCTGCGCGGGGATACGGATGAGATGCCGCGTTCCGTACCCCGGCGGAGGCCGGGGTCCAGCTGGGGGACTTTAGCGAGGTGCGGTGTCTTCCCCCAATGGCACCGCAACTGGGCCCCGGCCTTCGCCAGGGTACGGGTGTCGTTCAGGCTGAGACCTATTCCACGCTCGCCATCCTGACGAAGGTCAGCATGGCGGGTGAAGGAAGCGTCAGCCTTCGGCCTTCGCCGCCTTCTTGGCGGGCGCCTTCTTGGCCGGTGCCTTCTTTGCGGCCGGCTTCTTCTCGGCCGCGGGCTTCTTCGCCGCCGCCTTCTTGGCGGGTGCCTTGCGGCCCTTCTTGGCCGGCGCCGCGGCGGCGCGGGCGTCGATCAGCTGCGCGGCTTCCTCCAGCGTCAGCGCCTCGGGCGCGACCGTCTTCGGGAGCGTGGCGTTGGTAGTGCCGTCGGTGACATAGGGCCCGTAGCGGCCCTCCATCAGCTTGATCTCCGCCTCGGTACGCGGATGCGCACCCAACACCCGCAGCGGCTCGCGCGCAGCGCCGCGCGCCGGACGACCCGCAGCGGCTTCCGCAAGCTTCACCACTGCGGCGTTCATGCCCGTCTCGAACACGTCCGCCGTGGTCTGCAGCCGCGCGTACTTGCCCGCGTGCTTCAGATACGGCCCATAGCGCCCGATCGCCGCCTCGATCGGCTCGCCCGTTTCCGGATGAGTGCCGATGACGCGCGGCAGGCTCAGCAGCTTCAGCGCCCATTCCAGCGTCAGCTCGCCGCCCGGCAGGTCCTTGGGGATCGAGGCGCGCTTGGCCTCCTTGCCCTCGCCCAGCTGGATGTACGGCCCGAAGCGGCCGGACTTGCGCTCGACCTCCAGGCCCGTCTCCGGATCCTTGCCCAGCCCTTCCGGACCCGTCTCCTCCGCGCCCTCGCCGCCCGGCTGGCCGAAGCGGCGGGTGTATTTGCACTCGGGATAGTTGGAGCAGGCGACAAACGCACCGAACTTGCCGCCGCGCAGCGCCAGCCGCCCCTCGCCGCAGTTCGGACACAGGCGCGGATCGCTGCCGTCGGCCTTGGCCGGGAAGAGATAGGCTTCCAGGAACTTGTCGAGCTCTGCGGTGATTGCGGAGGGCTGCTGCTCCATCACCTCGGCGGTGCGCGGCTTGAAGTCGCGCCAGAAGGCCTCCAGCACCGCCTGCCATTCGGCACGGCCGCCCGAGACGTCGTCGAGTTCCTCCTCCAGCCCGGCGGTGAAGTCGTAGCCGACATATTTCTCGAAGAAGCGTTCCAGGAACGCGGTCAGCAGGCGCCCGCTCTCTTCGGCGAAGAAGCGGTTCTTCTCCACGCGCACATAGGCGCGGTCCTTGAGCACCTGGATGATCGACGCATAGGTCGACGGACGCCCGATGCCGAGTTCCTCCAGCCGCTTCACCAGCGAGGCTTCGGAGAAGCGCGGCGGCGGCTGGGTGAAGTGCTGCTCGGCAGTCACGCCCTTCTTGGCGGGCGCATCGCCGTCGCGCAGCAGCGGCAAGCGGCGCGAATCCTCGTCGCCCGCATCGTCGCGGCCTTCCTCATAGAGCGCGAGATAGCCGGGGAAGAGGACGACTTGGCCGGTGGCGCGTAGACCGAGGCGGCCGGTGCCGTCCTCCAGCTCCACCGCGGTGCGCTCCAAGCGCGCGGAAGCCATCTGGCTGGCGAGCGCGCGCTTCCAGATCAGGTCGTAGAGGCGGCCGTGGTCGCCCGCACCGGCGCGATCCTTGGAGAAGTCGGTCGGGCGGATCGCCTCGTGCGCTTCCTGCGCGTTCTTGGCCTTGGTCTGATACTGGCGCGGCTTGTCGGGGACGTAGCTGGCGTCGTAGCGGTTTGCGATCGCGCCGCGGGCGGCATCGATGGCGGAGCCGTCCATCTGCACGCCGTCGGTACGCATATAGGTGATCGCGCCGTCCTCATAGAGCGACTGGGCGATGCGCATCGTGTGGCTGGCGGAGAAGCCGAGCTTGCGCGCCGCCTCCTGCTGGAGCGTGGAAGTGGTGAACGGTGGCGGCGGATTGCGGGTGGCAGGCTTGGTCTCGACCGAGACCACCGACAGGCGCGCCGCCTCGACCGCTTCCTTGGCGGCGAACGCGGAGCCCTGGTCGCCCAGCGACAGCCGGTCGAGCTTCTTGCCGTCGAACTTGACGAGCCGCGCCTCGAACGGCTGGCCGTCCTGCTCCATCTGCGCGACGACCGACCAATATTCCTGGGCGGTGAAGCCTTCGATCTCGCGCTCGCGCTCCACGATCAGGCGCAGCGCCACCGACTGGACACGGCCGGCCGACTTGGCGCCGGGCAGCTTGCGCCACAGCACCGGCGACAGGGTGAAGCCGACCAGATAGTCGAGCGCGCGGCGGGCACGATAGGCGTCGATCAGGTCGGTATCGAGCCCGCGCGGCGCCTTCATCGCCGCCAGGATCGCCGGCTTGGTGATTGCGTTGAAGGTGACCCGCTCGACCTCCTTGGGCAGCGCCTTCTTCTTGGCCAGCACCTCCTGCACGTGCCACGAGATCGCCTCGCCCTCGCGATCAGGGTCGGTGGCGAGGATCAGGCGGTCGGCCTTCTTGGCCTCGTCCGCGATCGCCTTCAGCTGCCGCGACTTGTCGGCATAGGTCTCCCACTCCATCGCGAAGCCCTCGTCCGGATCGACCGATCCGTCCTTGGCCGGCAGGTCGCGGACATGGCCGTAGGAGGCGAGGACGCGATAGTCCTTGCCGAGATACTTCTCGATGGTCTTCGCCTTGGCCGGCGATTCTACGATGACAAGCTGCATGGAGGTGTGCGGGGTCCTTACGTGTACGCGCGAGAGTGGGGATCGCCGGTAGCCCGCGTCAAGCGCCCCCTATCCTGCCGGAGGCGTCAGGCGAAGACCTGTTCCAGTTCTTCCTGTGACGCGCGCGTCCGGGCGTAGACGGCCATCCCGACGTACCAGGCGCAAACATAAGATAGGGCGATGGCAATGTTCGTTCCAGCCACCGCGCCGACGCTCGTGGAATCGGGATCGGTCCACAGCGCCAGCGCAACGCCCGCGGCGACCAGCGGCAGGAAGACGCCGCACAGGACGAGGGCGATGACACCGGCCCGATCCCGCGTGCGCGCCCAGCTCTCGCCCAGCGCCTCCGTCGGACTCGCGCGCTCGGCAACCAGGATGGCACTCGCCGCGGACCAACGGGCAGCGAGGTAAAGCCCCGGCAACAGGAGCAGAAGGCAGGCGAGCCCCACGCCAACGGTGTGCAGGATGTTGAGGCCGAGGAGGCCGAGGACGCCACCGGCGCTGCGTCCCGGTGGGATCCAGCCCTGCCGCTGTGCCATAGACCGCAGGATTCCCCAGGACACGCCCAGCTGGACCGCCCCACCAGCCAGCCTCCCGGCGGGCCCAAGCAGGTCCGCGGCGATACCGGCGCCACACAGGAGCAGGATCGCCCCTCCCGCGATCCACCATCCGCCCGCGGCCAGCGCCAACGCCTCCGCGCAAAGCTCCGACACCTTCCGTCCCATGTCTCGCATGATTTTCGCCCCCCGCGCAGCAGGATGGGCGGAGCGCTTCCTCCCGACAAGGGGAACATCGACGGGTCGTCAGGCTTTCTAGCTGCCATCACCACTTCAAGGGACTTCGACGCCGCAATGACAAGCCTTGCCGCAGCCATCCTCGTGCTGGCCATCAGCGGCACCGCTGCGACAGCGACGCCGACAGCGCGGGAGAACCAGGCGCCGCGAGCGAAGCTCTCCGACGCCGGCTCGTTCGACCTGCAGCGGATCGAATCCGCCACCGCTGCGGAGGATAGCCGCTGGCGATTGCGCGAGCTTGCCGAGCCGGTCGAGGACGAAGAGGATTCGATGATCCGCTGGGGCTGGAAGAAGGTGACCTTGCGGGTGCCGCTCGGCGGAGGCCGCTGACGCACTTGAAATAGGCTTGCTGGCCTGCCGATCTAGGAGGGCATGCGGCAGGGCTATCATCAGGAAGGGCGGCACCGGATCGCCTCCGCGCTTGCCGTCCTGCTGCTGCACGCGGGACTGGGCATCGCGCTGGTGACGGCGCTCGGCGTCACGCCCGAAGTGAAGTTCGACGACGGGCTGCTGACGTTCGACCTGCCCGCACCTGCCCCGCCACCCTCGCCCACCGTCCAGCCGGTGCCCCAGCCTGAGCGGAAAAGCGGCACGGCGGCGCCTGCGAACCGGCACGCGCGCCCCGTCGAACTGGTGGCACCACCCGTGCCGCTCCTGGTGCCGCCGCCGATTGTCGCCGCCCCGATCGCCGGCCCCGGCCCGGATCCCGCCGCGGGCGCGGCACCGCTCGCTGGCCCGGGGACCGGCGCAGGCGGCGTGGGCCAGGGCACCGGCAGCGGCACCTCCGGCAACGGAACGGGGAGCGGTGGCGGCAGTCCTGCCCGGCTGCTGCGCGGCGCGATCCGCGATTCCGATTATCCGCGCGCTGCCCGGCGGGCGCGGGTGGAGGGCAGCGTCACGGTGGGCTTCACGGTCGACGCCGCCGGCCGCGCCACCGGCTGTGCCGTGACCCGTTCGAGCGGCTCGGCCGAGCTGGACGCCACCACCTGCCGGCTGATCGAGGCTCGCTACCGCTATGCCCCTGCCCGCGCCCCCAACGGCCGGCCGATCGAGGAGATGCGTGGCTGGCGTCAGGACTGGTGGCTGGAGCCGCGTCGCTGAGCGGCACTCCCTGGGTGACGTGCGGCCGGGCCTCGCTTACACCTGCTCCCCAAACCAGGGGCAACAGGGGGAATTGGCCGTGCAGCGTCGTGATTTTATGGTGGGTGGAGCTGCCGTCGCACTCGCCGGTGCCGTTCCGGCACGCGCAGCCTTTGCCGCGGGGAACGCCGACGCGGACTTCCGCGCAATGCTCGACCGCTTCTTCTACGCCCGGCTGGATGAATCCCCGGAGCAAGCGACCCGGCTCGGCCTCGACACCGGCGCGCGCGCACGCCTGAAGTCGCAGCTCGACGACGAATCCGCCGCGGGCCAGGCGCGTGCGCTCGCCCGCACCCGGCGCGAGCTTGCCGAGCTCCAGCGGGTCAAGACTGCCGACCTGTCCCCCGCTTCCAAGCTCGACCACGAGATCGTGGAATATCAGCTGACCCGTGCGATCGCGGGTGCGGAGCGCTTCACCTATGGCAGCAGCCTGGGCCGGTTCGCTCCCTATGTGCTGAGCCAGCTGAGCGGCCCCTATCGCGACGTGCCGGACTTCCTGGAGTCGCAGGCGCGGGTGCGCGACGCGGCAGAGGCAGACGCCTATCTCGCCCGGCTGGAGGCCTTTCCCAAGGCGATCGACGACAGCAGCGAGCGGCAGCGCCGCGATGCCGCGCGCGGCGTCTTCGCCCCCGACTACATCCTCGACACCACGCTCAAGCAGCTGGCGAGCGCGCGGGAAAAGCCGGCCGACCAGACGGTGATGGTGGCCAGCTTCGCCGCCAAGCTGAAGGCGGCAGGATTGCCAGCAGACCGCGTCGCCCGTGCGACGGCGATCGTCGAGCAGAAGGTGTTCCCGGCGCTCGATCGCCAGCGCGCGCTGGTGACGGAGCTGCGCGCCAAGGCGGTCCACGACGCCGGCTGCTGGCGTCTGCCCGACGGCGACGCCTATTATGCCGCGGCGGCCGAGGCGGCGACCACGGTTGCGATGACGGGCGACGAGATCCACCGGCTCGGCCTTGAGCAGGTGGCGGAGATCGGCGGACGCATCGACGCGATCCTGAAGACGCAGGGCATGACCCAGGGCAGCGTGGGCGAGCGGCTGGTGGCGCTCAACAAGCGCCCGGACCAGCTGTTCCCCAACACCGATCCGGGCCGAGAAGCGCTGCTCGCCCAGTTGAACACGCAGATCCAGGCGATGCACGCGCGCCTGCCCGAGGCGTTCGCGACCCTGCCCAAGGCGCCCGTCGAAGTGCGGCGTGTCCCCCCGACGATCCAGGCGGGTGCGCCCGGCGGCTATTACCAGAACGCCTCGCTCGATGGCTCGCGCCCGGCGATCTACTACATCAACCTGCGCGACACCTTTGACCGGCCGAAGTTCGGGCTCGCCACCCTGACGCATCACGAGGCGGTGCCCGGTCACCACCTCCAGGTCAGCCTCGCGCTGGAGAGCACGCAGATCCCGCTTATCCGCAGGCGGGGGTTCTTCAGCGGCTATTCGGAAGGCTGGGCGCTCTATTCCGAGCAGCTGGCGGACGAAATGGGGATGTACGGAGGCGATCCGCTCGGCCAGGTCGGCTATCTCCAGTCGCTGCTGTTCCGCGCCACGAGGCTGGTGGTGGACAGCGGCATGCACGCCAAGCGGTGGAGCCGCGAAAAGGCGACCGACTATCTGATCGCGACCACCGGCATTGCGCGCGGCCGCAGCCAGGGCGAGATCGACCGGTACACCGTCTGGCCGGGCCAGGCGTGCAGCTACAAGATCGGCCACACCGTGTGGACGCGCCTGCGCGCCGAGGCGCAGAGGAACCCGAAGTTCGACCTCAAGCAGTTCCACGCCGTGCTGCTGGACGGCGCAATGCCGCTCGCAGTGCTGGAACGCGTCGTGCGGGAGCGCTGGGCGGCGGCGTGAGGCGGGTCAGCCGCGCGTCTTGACCAGCTCCACGACTTCAAACGCGTAGGAGCGCCAGCCGCGGGTCGCGGCCGCATCGGCGGCGGCGGCCTGCTTGCCCTTCGCCTCGGCCAGCGACTTGGCATGGCCCCAGAACACCTCGGTCTTGCCGTTGGCGAGTTCGGCGACGATGCGCCAATAATGGGTGAACGGGATCGAGGTCGGCCCGATCGTCTTCACATAGCCATCGGGCAAGGTCGCGGTCAGATAGTGTTTCTTGGCCACGGTGCCGGCGCCTAGGCAGGCAGCAGGGCGCTGTCCAGCCGCTGCGCCGGACCGGGACCTTCCGCCCCGCCCACGACGCCGAACCGCCGCCGGTATTCGTTCGGGGCGAGGCCCGTCACGCGCTGGAACAGCTTGCGGAAGGTCGAAGGGTCGCCGTAGCCGACCTGCCAGGCGATCTGCTCCACGGGCTTGCGCGTCCGTTCCAGCGCCTCCCGCGCCTTGGCCACGCGGATCTGCTGGGCATATTCGGTCGGGCGCAAGCCCGTTGCGTTCTTGAAGCGCCGAAGAAACGTACGCTCCTCGAGCCTTGCCCTGGCGGCGAGCATCGGCACGCCATGCTCCTTCGCCCCCGTCGCCTGCAGCCAATGCTGCACGGCCAGGATCGCCGCATCCCCATGATCGAGCCGCGGGACGAACTGGCCATAGGGGCGCTGCGCACGACCCGGCGGATCGACCAGCAGGAAGCGCGCGGTGTCGAGCATGACGCTGGGACCCAGCAGGCGCTCGACCAGCGTGAGGCCAAGATCCGTCCAGGCAAGGATGCCGCCCGCGGTGATGATGTCGCCGTCGTCGATCAGCATGCGATCCGCATCGACGCGGACGGCGGGGAAACGCGACGCGAGCGTTTCGGCGAACGCCCAATGGGTGGTCGCCTCGCGCCCTTGCAGCAGGCCGGTTTCGGCCAGCACGAACGCCCCCGCGCAGACCGAGCACAGGGTCGCTCCGCCCCGATGAAGCGTGGCCATCCAGTCGGCGAGGCTGCGCATGGGCTGCATCCGGTCCGGCAGGACGATGCTGGGGGGCGTGATGAGGTGGCTGAGCGCATGCTGGGAACGGGGTGCGCTGTCATAGGTGCAGACGATCGCATCGCCATCCTGGCTCCAGTGGCTCACCCGGATCGCCCGAGGGTTCGAGGCGCCCGAACGCGCCGCGATGTCGCTCGCGATCCGGAACAGGTCCGTCAGGCCATAGATCGCGGACAGCTGGCAGTCGGGATAGAGGACGAGCCCGACCTCCGCGACGATGTGCATCCTGTCAGTTTCGCCTCGCACTGTGTCACTTCCCCCACGCGTGCCGCCACCCTGCCCCTTGTACATCATCTTCGACAGCGGCGCTCCTGCCGCCTTCACCGAGGAGACAAGCGATGGCGACGATCACCACGAAGGATGGCACGGAAATCTTCTACAAGGACCTGGGCAGCAAGGATGCCCAGCCCGTCGTGTTCCATCACGGCTGGCCGCTGTCGGCGGACGATTGGGACAACCAGATGCTGTTCTTCCTGGGCGAGGGCTATCGTGTGATCGCCCACGACCGCCGCGGCCATGGTCGTTCGACGCAGACGGATACTGGAAACGAAATGGACACCTATGCCGCCGACGTGGCGGAACTGGTCAACGCGCTGGATCTGAAGGACGCGATCCACGTCGGCCACTCCACCGGTGGCGGCGAAGTGGCGCACTATGTTGCCCGCGCCGAGCCGGGCCGCGTCGCCAAGGCGGTGCTGATCGGTGCCGTGCCGCCGGTCATGGTCAAGTCCGACACCAATCCCGATGGCGTGCCGATCGAGCTGTTCGACAGCTTCCGGGCCGCGCTCGTCGCCAATCGTCCCGAATTCTACCGCGAGGTCGCGTCCGGACCCTTCTACGGCTTCAATCGGGAGGGCGCGAAGGTCAGCCAGGGCCTGATCGACAACTGGTCACGCCAAGGCCTCGCCGGCGGCGCCAAGGCGCAGTACGACTGCATCAAGGCATTCTCCGAAACGGATTTCACCGAGGACCTGAAGGCGATCGACGTTCCGGTGCTGGTGATGCACGGCACCGACGACCAGGTGGTGCCCTTCGCCAATCATGGCCCCAAGGCGGCGGGCCTGCTGAAGAACGCCACGTTCAAGGCCTATGAGGGCCTGCCCCACGGCATGGCGCAGACCCATCCGGAGGTCATCAATCCCGATCTGCTCGCCTTCTTCCGCGGCTGATCCCAAAAGGCTCCCCGGAGCAGCGCTCCGGGGAGACTCGTCCTTTTGCGCCTTCCGTCCTCCTCGCGCACGGGCTTGTCCATCGAAAGATTATCGCGATATGTGCGGTGTGCCGCGGCGCGGTTGCACCAGGAGTGAGGAATGACGGACGTCGCAGAGACGCTGCTGCCGCTGGATGACCAGCTCTGCTACGGCCTCTACTCCGCGAGCATGGCGATCCAGCGCGTGTACAAGCCGTTGCTGGACCAGCTCGGGCTCACCTATCCGCAGTATCTGGTGCTCAACATCCTGTGGCGGGAGGACGGTCAGACGGTCGGCCGGATCGCGGAGCGACTGGCGCTGGAATCGAGCACGCTGACGCCGCTCCTCAAGCGCCTGGAGGCCGCCGGCCTGGTGCAGCGCACCCGCAATCCCGAGGACGAACGGCAGGTACTGGTCGCGCTGACCCCGGACGGCCGCGAGCTTCGTACCAGGACCGGCTGCCTCGCCGAGGCGTTACTGTCATCGTCCGGCCAGCGGGTGGAGGAACTCAAGGCGCTCAACGCCCGGGTGCGGGAACTGCGCGACGCGCTTTATGCGCAGATCGGCGGCTGGAACCTCAAGCCGGAGGCCCCCGAGGCTGCGGCGAACGAGCAAGGTTAGCAAGCGCGCGGATCTCGATGTAAGGCGCGGCCATGATCCGCATCACCGAGTTGAAACTGCCGCTCCACCATGCCGACGAGGCGCTGTCGGCAGCGATCACCAAGCGGCTGCGCATCACCCCGCGCGAGCTCGTCCGTTTTTCGGTCGCGCGGCGCGGCCATGATGCGCGCGACCGGACCGACATCCAGCTCGTCTACTCGGTCGACGTTTCGCTGAAGAACGAATCCGCCGTCCTCGCCCGGTTCCGGCGCGACCCGCATGTGCAGCCGACGCCGGACACGCGCTATCGCCCGGTCGGCACGGCGCCGGCCGACACCCCGCGTCCCGTCGTCATCGGCGCCGGCCCGTGCGGGCTCTTCGCCGCCCTGATCCTCGCGCAGATGGGCTTCCGCCCGATCGTGCTGGAGCGCGGCAAGGTGGTGCGCGAACGCACCAAGGACACCTGGGGGCTGTGGCGCCGCAGCGTGCTCAACCCGGAGTCCAACGTGCAATATGGCGAGGGCGGAGCCGGCACCTTCTCGGACGGCAAGCTCTACAGCCGCATCAAGGACCCGCGCCACCTCAACCGCAAGGTGCTGACCGAGTTCGTGAAGGCGGGTGCCCCCCCGGAGATCCTGACGGAGGCGCACCCGCATATCGGCACCTTCCGCCTCGTGACGATGGTGGAAAGCATCCGCGAGACGATCGAGGCGTTGGGCGGTGAGTACCGCTTCTCCACCCGGGTCGACGGACTGGACGTGGCGACAGATGGCTCCGGCGAACGGCGCCTGCGCGGACTCCACCTGAACGGCGGCGAATACCTGCCGGCCGAGCGGGTGGTGCTGGCCATCGGGCACAGTGCCCGCGACACCTTTGCGATGCTGCACGAGGCCGGCGTCCATGCGGAAGCCAAGCCGTTCTCGATCGGGGTGCGCATCGAGCATCCGCAATCCTGGATCGACCGCGCCCGCTTCGGGCAGGACGCCGGCAACCGCATCCTGGGTGCGGCAGAATATCATATCTCGCACCACTGCTCGAACGGGCGGACGGTCTACAGCTTCTGCATGTGCCCCGGCGGCACGGTGGTCGCCGCGACGTCGGAAGAAGGCCGGGTCGCCACCAACGGCATGAGTCAATATTCGCGCAACGAGCGCAACGCCAACTCCGGCTTTGTCGTCGCGATCGATCCTGCCCGCGACTATCCAGGGAACCCACTCGCGGGCATCGCCCTCCAGCGCCATTGGGAAGAGCGCGCTTTCGTCGCCGGCGGGTCGAACTACAAGGCCCCCGCCCAGCGGCTGGGGGACTTTCTGGCGGGCCGCCCCTCCACCTCGCTCGGCTCGGTCGTTCCATCGTACCGCCCCGGCGTGCACCCCACCGACCTCGCCGAATGCCTCCCCGACTTCGTGATCGCGGCGATGCGCGAGGCGCTGCCGGTGTTCGGGCGCCAGATCCAGGGCTATGACCATCCCGACGTGGTGATGACCGGCGTCGAGACGCGCACCTCCTCGCCCGTGCGCTTCACGCGCGGCGACGATTTCCAGAGCCTCAACACCGCGGGCCTGTTCCCGGCCGGCGAGGGCGCGGGCTATGCCGGCGGAATCCTGTCCGCGGCCGTGGACGGCATCAAGGTCGCCGAAGCCGTGGCGCAGAGCCTCGGCGCGCAATGACGCTGGTCCTCTTCAACAAGCCCTATGGAGTGCTGAGCCAGTTCACCGACCGCGGCAGCCCGACGACCCGTGCGACGCTGTCGGATTTCGTGAAGATCCCCGGCATCTACCCGGCCGGGCGGCTGGATCGGGACAGTGAGGGGCTCTTGCTCCTGACCGACGACGGGCGGTTGCAGGCGCGCATCGCCGATCCGCGCTTCAAGCTGCCGAAGACCTATCTCGTCCAGGTCGAGGGGATTCCCTCGGAGGGAACGCTCGAGCGGCTGCGGACCGGAGTGCTGTTGAACGACGGCCCGACCCGTCCCGCGGAGGTGGAGCGGATCGAGGATCCGGCGCTTTGGCCGCGGGACCCGCCGATCCGCGTTCGCGCAAGCATTCCCGACTGCTGGCTGAAGCTCACCATCCGTGAGGGCCGCAACCGGCAGGTACGTCGGATGACGGCGGCGGTCGGCCACCCGACCTTGCGGCTGGTCCGCTGGCGGATCGGCGACTGGGTGCTCGGCGATCTTTCGTCCGGCGCGTGGCGCGACGCGTGAAGCTGTTCTTCGACGGCGGCAGCCGGCCTCTGCCGATCGGCATGGAGCTGGCGGTCGTCGTGGGCGGACGGAGCCTCGTCCAGCGCGGGCTCGGCCCCGGCACCAGCATGGATGCCGAGTGGCTCGCGCTGATCGAGGCGATGCAGTGCGCCCATGCGATGGGTGTGACGGACGCCGTTCTGCTGGGCGACGCGGCAGCGGTGATCGCGCAGGCGAACGGCCTGGTGCGATGCCCGCCTTCCTGCCTGCGCCACTTCGAACGATTCCAGCAGATGCCGAGGCCGGAGGGCCGGACCCGCATCCGGTACGTCAAGCGGAGCCAGAACCTGGCCGGCATCGCATTGGCGGCGCTGCACGCGCGCTGACGCAGCCCGGTTCCGCGCTTCCGGAGACGCCAGGCCTCACCAACGCCGAGCACGACGGGCCCGCGCCGCTACTGGCCCTCGGTGCCCGCCCGCATCGGCTAGGCTTGCAGACGCCGCTCCACGCCCCTGGCGATGAGTTCCCGGATGCGGGAGGCAAGCGATTCCATGGCAAAGGGCTTGGTCATGACATGCATGCCCGGTTCCAGCTGGCCGTTCCCGATCAGCGCGTTTTCGGCATAGCCGGTGATGAAGAGCACCTCCAGATCAGCCCGGCTCTGGCGGGCGGCATCCACCATCTGGCGCCCGTTCATGCCGCCCGGCAGGCCGATGTCGGTCACCAGCAGGTCGATGCGCGCATCCGACTGGAGGATCTTGAGCCCGGCTGCCCCGTCGCCTGCCTCCAGTGCCGAATAGCCGAGTTCGTCGAGCACCTCGATCACCAGCATCCGGACGGTCGGTTCGTCGTCCACCACCAGCACCGTCTCGCCCTGTCCGGCCTGCTCCGCATCGGCAAGCGTGCCGAGCTCCGGCTCGGGTTCCGCCTCGCCATGGTGCCGCGGCAGGTAGAGGCAGACCATCGAGCCTTCGCCGACTTCGGAATAGATGCGAGCGAGGCCGCCGGACTGCCGCGCAAAGCCGTACACCATCGACAAGCCGAGCCCCGTGCCCGCTCCGATCGGCTTTGTCGTAAAGAAGGGATCGAACGCCTTGTCGATCACCTCCCGGGACATGCCGACACCCGTATCGGACACGCACAGCGAGACATATTGCCCCGGCTCCAGGTCTCGTTCCCGTGCCGCACGGCGATCGATCCAGCGGTTGCACGTCTCGATCGTCAGGCGCCCGCCCTCCGGCATCGCGTCGCGCGCGTTGATGCACAGGTTCAGCAGCGCGTTCTCGAGCTGGTTCGGATCGACCAGCGTTGCCCAGAGGCCGGCGGCACCGACCACCTCCACCTCGATTTCCGGTCCTACGGTGCGACGGATCAGCTCCTCCATGCCGTCGATCAGCCGGTTCACGGCCGTGGGCTTCGGATCGAGCGTCTGGCGCCGGGAGAAGGCGAGCAGCCGGTGCGTCAGGGAGGCGGCACGCTTGGCGGCGCCGCGCGCGGCAGCCACATAGCGCTCCACCTCGCCGAACCGCCCCTGCGCGATCCGGACCTCCAGGATCTCCAGGCTGCCGGTGATGCCGGTCAGCAGATTGTTGAAGTCGTGCGCGATGCCGCCGGTCAGCTGGCCGACTGCCTCCATCTTCTGCGATTGGCGCAGCGCCGCCTCGGCTTCCTCCAGCGCCACGGCCGCTGCCGCCTCTGCGGTGATGTCGCGGCCGAAGCCATAGAACATGCCGTTCTCCGGGACGGTGGTCCATTCCACCAGCCGGCTTTCGCCCTGCTTCGTCCGCAGGGACATGCGGTAGTTCCGCAGCGGCTTGCCGGATGCCAGCGTTTCCACCCGCGCCTGCCAGCTGGCCTCTTCCTCCAGCACGAACTCCGTGCTGCGCTGGCCCACCGATTCCTCGCGGCTCCACCCCAGCAGCGTCGTCCACGACGGATTGACGTCGGTGATAAAGCCTTCCGAGTTGGTCACGACCTTCAACACGGGGGACAGCTTCCAGATGCGCTCGCGCTCCAGGGCCAGCTGGCGCTCATTGGTGATGTCCCGCGCGACCGCATGGATGCGCCCGGCCTCCGGAACCGCAGTCCAGGCAAGCAGGCGATAGTCGCCCGACTTGGTGCGATAGCGGTTCTCGAACGCCAGCGTGGTGACGCCGTCGCCGAGCTTCTCGACCTCTGCGGCGGTCGCGACGAGATCGTCGGGGTGGAGGAAGTCTGCGAGACGCGCGCCGACCATCTCGGCCTCATCCCACCCCAGCAGGCGCTTTGCCGAGGGGTTCACCGCGGTGATCACCCCTTCGAAGGTGCAGACCAGCATCAGCTCCTGCGACATCGACCAAAGCCGGTCGCGATCCGCGACGCTGGTGGCCTCGCTCTGCTTCTGATCCTCGATGTCGGTGTTGGTGCCGACCCAGCCGGTGACGTTGCCCTCTTCGTCGCGGACCGGCTCGCCGCGGGTCAGGAACCAGCGGTACTCCCCCTCGCGATTTCGCAGGCGATATTCATGCTCGTACACGTCACCGCGCTCGCGCGCCTGGCGCCAGGCTTCGACGGTCGGAGGAACATCCTCCGGGTGGACGAAGCGCTGCCAGCCGTCCGCGCCGAGGAGTTCGTCCGCGGACCAGCCCGAGTAAGCGTAGACCTGATCGTTGAACCAATAGATCGCGCCGTCCGGCCGCGCCGCCCAGATCTGGTTGGGCATGGCCTGGGCAAAGGTGCGGAACTGGAGTTCGCTAGCCTCCAGTGCTGCGGCGACGTCCGCTTTCTCCCGCCCTGCGACCACGGCGAAGTCGGCGCTGCTGTCGAGGATCGTACGCGCGCGGCCGAGCTGTGCTCGCAGGTGCGTGGCTTCGGCTTCCAGCGCTTCCAGACGGCTCTGCAGTTCTTCGTTCGTGCCAGTCATCAGCCCTTGATCGCCCACCTTCTTCTCCGACGGCGCCGCAGCACCGCTCCACCCTTCGTCATCAACCGGGCGCCCTCTCTGGCGTGTAGTGGAACGCAACGGAACGGGAAGCCACTGAACGTACCTGAAGGGCGTTGGTGCCACCCCCGGGCGGCGAAGACCCTGCCCGAAACGCCGGGATACCGGCGCTGACGGTGACGGAAAGCCCAAGCGAGGCGTACGAGCGCCGACCGGAAGCGTCGCGCAACATAAGGCGTTGCGGCCACGCGCTTTCGGACTAGCGTCCGCTCAGGAGAGAATGATGCACGAGACCGAACCGTCCCACGCGCCCAAGGCTCCCGCCGCCGGGAAAGGGGCGCCGGTGCTGGGCACTCTGCTGCAGGACGCCTTCGCGCTTCCGCACGATACGCTGATCACCGGCGATCTGCCGTTCCTTCTTTCACAGCTGTCCCTGCTTCCGCGCACCGAGCCGCGGGAAGATGCGGCGCTTGGGCGCAGCGCCTGAACCCGCGTTCGTTGCGGCGGAAGTAGCACGCGGGCTGGCCGCCGGACCCTCCAACGACGCCGGATCGGCGGCGCTGGAGGAAGCGCGTTAGTCCACTCGTCCCGCCCCACGTGCATGGGGCGGGACGCGTGTCCATCACACCGCGTTCAGTGCCTGGTCGAAGTCGGCGATGAGGTCCTCGGCATTCTCGACGCCGATGGAGATGCGCACGAGGTTGTCCGTGATGCCCAGGTCCTGCTTGCGCTGGTCCGGAACCGACAGATGCGTCATCGCCGCCGGACAGGAAGCGAGCGTCTCCGTACCGCCCAGGCTCACCGCGAGCTTCGCGATCTTGAGGTTGTCGAGGAAGGCAAAGCTCTCGCGCTCGCCGCCCTTCAGGTACAGCGAGAAGGTCGATCCGGCACCGCTGCAATGGCGCTGGTAGATGTCCGCCTGACGGCTCCCTTCCTTCAGGAACCCAAGGTAGCCGACGCTTTCCACCTTGGCATGATCGCGCAGAAAGGCGCAGACCTTGGCCGCATTCTCGCCGGCGCGGCTCATCCGCAATTCCAGCGTCTCCAGGCTGCGCAGCAGCATCCAGGCAGTGTTCGGATCGCAGATCGTGCCGATGGTGTTGCGCATCATGCGAACCGGATCGATCCACTTCTTGGCGCCCGAAATGCCGCCCGCGACCAGGTCCGAATGGCCGCCCGCATATTTGGTCAGGCTGTAGACCACCAGGTCCGCGCCATGCCGCAGCGGCTGCTGCCAAAGCGGGCCGAGGAAGGTGTTGTCGATCGCGATCGGCGGCACGGTATCGCCCAGCAGCCGGTCGCGCACGCGGGAGACCGCCTCAATGTCGACCAGCGCGTTGGTGGGATTGGCCGGACTCTCGAGATAGATCAGCGAGACGTTGCCCTGCGCCTTTGCCCGCCCGATCACGGTGGCGATCTCTTCCTCGGTGGCGCCCGCCGGGAAATCGAGGAAGGTCACGCCGAAGCGGCCGAGGATGCGGCCGATCAGGGTTTCGGTCGCGGCATAGAGCGGGGCGGAATGCACGATCACGTCACCCGGCTTCACCAGCGCCAGCATCAGCGTCGCGATCGCCGACATGCCGGAGGAAAAGACCAGCGCGTCCTCCGCATCTTCCCAGATGCCCAGCCGATCCTCGAGGATCTCCTGGTTCGGCCCGTTGAAGCGCGAGTAGACGAGGCCGTCGACCCCGCCCGGCCGCTTGCCGGTCACCCCTTCGAAGTGGCGCTTGCCGGCCGCGGCATTCTCGAACACGAAGGTCGAGGTCAGGAAGATCGGCGGCTTCAGCGAGCCTTCGGACAGCGCCGGATCATAGGCGTGACCCATCATCAGCGTGGAAGGGGAAAGGCGGCGGCCGCCCACCTCCAATATCTCCGGCCGTGGCCGGCGGCGGGTCGTGGCCCCGGTGATCTCGGCTTCGGTTTCGGGGTTCGATGATCCGCTCATGGCAGTCCTCTCTGCTTGTTTGCCCATCACCCTAGCCGTTCCTGGATCGCTCGCCATCCGTTTCCGGTCGCCGCAGGCGCCGTTTGGAGCTGGACGCACTTGAAGCGCCGGCCACCCTCGCCTAGCTTGCGGGAGCGGGCCGGGCCCCTCTGACACCCCACGACGTGGTGTGATGTCGGACCGCAGAGCATGAGGGGCCTGGCTGATTCCACAATTCTCCGGCCAGTCCCGAACATGGAGTTCGCGATGACTGCCGCTGACCGGAACGACCTGCCCCTTACGCCGCGTGCCGCTTCGACGGGCAGCCGGCGCAGCGGCGCGTCGCCAGCCACGAATGGCGCGGCTTGAGCCAGCAGTCCCCATCGCACAATCGACCCAATCCCAATGCGAGGAAAAGCAATGAAGTCCTTCAAGATCGGCAACCTGGGCGCCATCGCGGCCGGTCTCGCCGTGGCAGCGATGCTCGTCGTTCCCGATGATGCGGACGCGCGCCGGAGAGGAAGCTTCGGCAGCCGCGGCGCCCGCACCTATGACGCACCGGCCACCACCACGGTGGCCCCCAAGTCCACGGCTCCGGTGCAGCGCTCGATGACGGAGAAGCCGGCTGCTTCAAGCCCGGCGGCGCAGGCCGGCAGGGCCGCTCCTGCCAGGCGGGGCGGCATGGGAAGGGGCCTGCTTGGCGGCCTCATCGCGGGCGGACTGATCGGGGCGCTGCTCGGCGGCGGCCTGGGTTCGCTTGCCGGCGCAGGGATGCTCATGGCGCTGCTCCAGGTCGCCCTGATCGGCGGCCTCGTCTGGTTCCTGTTCCGCATGTTCCGTCGCAAGCCCGCGCTCGCCGGGGCGCATGGCGGCGCGATGGCGTCCCCGTTTGCCGGCTTCCAGCCGCAGCCGGCGCCGCAGCAGCCCTTCTCCCAGGGCTTTCGCAGCGCCGCCGTGGCGCCGCGCAGCGCGGACATCGACATCGTCGACGCGGACCGGCACGACTTCGAGCGGCTGCTGATCGAGGTGCAGGACGCCTTCTCCAAGGAGGATTTCGCGGGCCTGCGCGCGCGGACCACGCCGGAGGTGATGTCCTATTTCGCCGAGGAACTCAGCCAGAACGCCACCGCCGGTCGGCGCAACAGCGTCTTCGGGACCGCATTGATCGACGCGGAGGTGTCGGAGGCCTGGCGCGAGGAGGACGCCGACTACGCCACCATTGCGATGCGGTATGAGAGCATCGACGTGATGCTCGACCGGAGCAGCGGCGCCGTGGTGGAGGGGGACCCGGAGCGGCCGAGCCAGGCGGTCGAGCTGTGGACCTTCAAGCGCGGGGCCGAAGGCCAGTGGCGCCTGTCGGCGATCCAGGAAGCCTGACGGGCTTCTGACGCGATGCACGGCGAGCCCAAGGCTCGCCGTGCATCGCCCGCCCCCCTGTCTTGTGGTTAGCGCAGTGGGCGGAGCTCTCGTCCGATCGGATAGAGGAGGTAGCGGTCGTCGCGGTAGGGCGACCGCTCGATGAACCAGGCGAGCCGGGCGGCGCCGTCCGCGGCGAAGTCCGGATCGGCCGCCAGCCGGGCGTCGAACGCACTGCGCAATGCGGGGTCGCGCGCCAGCATCGCCTCCGCCATCGGTGCACTGGCATAGCGCTCCATGCCGCCCGATTTCTGGAGCATGCCGGGGAAGAACCCCCAGGCGGGGAACGAGTCCGGCGCCTCCGCCTCCAGCAGCGCGGCCGCGAGCAGCCCCTTGGGCTGGTCATAGGGCACGCGGACCGATCCGGCGGCCAGCGTTTCGCGCCGCCGCTCGTGCGTGAAGCTGCCGGCGACCATCACCCGCTGTTCGCTCGCGGGACCCAGCTTCGGCTCGCCCAGTCGCACCATGTCGAGATCGAGCGTCCGCGGTGCGTCGATGCGGTCGTAGCGGATGCCGTGGAGGTCGAGCCGGGCGATCACCGCGCTGGCGCTTGCCGGCACCCACCACGCCTGCGGCAGGGTGACGCTCACCACCGGCTTCTGGCCGATGATCGGAAGCGTGAGCGGCTGGGTGCGTGCGACATAGCGTACCTCCTCCTCGCCCGAGGCGGGCGAGCGATAGCGTTCCAGCGCCATGCCGGTGAACTTCACCCATGCCTGGGGAGTCTCGTCGCGCTCCCAGCGCACCGCGAGCGTCTTCGGGCGAGCGGCGCGGTCGGCATCGATCGCGGCGCGTAGCGCAGCGGCGTCGCGGCCCGCATGACGCAGCGCCCCCTCCATCAGCGCATAGGCGCCGAGCACGCGCTGGCGATAGGGCTTGAGGCAGTGCATCTCGACCAGCACCGTCGGGATGCGGGCGAAGTCGCCGTAGCCGGTCGAGTAGCGCGGTCCCTCTGCGGCGACGCGCAGGCCCTTGCTCAGGTCCCGCTCGTCGATCGCGCTGGGATAGAAATGCGGCTTGTGCCCCATACGCTTCACGAACGCATCGACGCCTTGCGTGAAGGATCCGTTCAGCCAGCGGGTGATCGCCTGCGACTGGACGTGCCGTCCCCAGCCCGCGAAGGTGTAGGTGACGTCATAGCCGTGATCGAACCCGTCCGACACGTGCATGTCGATGTAGAGGACCGGGTCGAGCCGGTTCAACAACCGCAGCATCGCCTGCGTTTCCGGTGCATCGGCCTTGGCATAGTCGCGGTTCAGGTTGATGTTCTGCGCGGTCGATCGGAGCCCGGGATTGTTCGGCCCGCGCTGGTTGGGGCGAGTATAGGGGCTGGTCTGCTCGTGCCCGTCGGCGTTGTAGATCGGCACGAACACCAGGTCGACCGCGTCGAGCAGACCCGCCTTGCCGCGCAGGCCGATGTCCCGCAGCAGCATCAGCCCGGCGTCCTTGCCGTCGATCTCGCCCGAGTGGATCCCGGCCTGGATCAGCACCACCGGCTTGTCCGCGCCCCCCTTGCTGGCCCGCACGTAGTAGAGGTCGCGCCCTTCGGGGGTGGTGCCGAAGCTTTCCAGCGTCAGCAGCGGCGAGGCGGCGACCAGCCGGTCCAGCCAGGAGCGGGTTTCGGCATAGCTCGGCGTCTCGGCGAAGCCGGAACGCTCGGCCGGGGTGATCCACGGGTCCCCCGGCTTGGCGATCCATTGCTCGCTCGCGCCCGACCAGGCGAGCGCCGGTGGCAAGGGCGCGCGCTCCTGGGCCAGGACGGAAGGTGCGGCAAGGATGGCCAGCAGGCCGGCGGCGATACGAAGTGTCACGAAAGGTCCTTTCAGGCGCGGCTGGCGCCGCTGATCTGTGCAATCCGGCGGCCGCCGATGCCGAGCAGCAACCCGGCCGCGGCGAGCAGCGCCAGCAGCGGTGCGATCGGGATCGAGCCCGAGGGGGCACGCGGCACATAGGCCGGCATCCAGTCGAAATCGGCGCGGGTGAACGGCCGGTCGGCGAACAGGTAGGGATAGAAGAACTGCCGCAGCTCCCGGTGAAAGGCGGCGATGCTGTCCTGGTACGCGAACTGGCCGAACTGGTCGGTGTCGGCGATCCGGTGCAGTGCTTCCTGGGCAGCCACCCCCGGCAGGAGGTAGCCGGCGCGCTCGCTCCAGCGCTCGCGCGCGATCAGGCTCGCGCGGTAGGCGGCAACGTCCCCGGCCACCGCTTCGTCGCCGACCTGGTGCATGGCGAAGTACCATTTCCAGTGGAAGCGGCCTTCGAACCCTTCGCGGCCGCGCCATTCGGGATGGTGGACGAAGAAGCGCTCGAACGTCTCTGCCTTGGGCGCGTCCCAGCCGTGATGAACGATCTCGCGCTGCGCCAGCGTCAGGTCGATGCCCTTGGCGGTCGGGATCGCCCGCGCGATCACCGCATTGGCGAGCGTGGGGAGCACCAGGGTCAGCAGGATCCAGCAGCCGATCAGCGACGCCGCCGCCGTGGCGGAGGCGCGCACCAGGCTGCCGACCAGCAGCGCGACGCCGAACCAGAAGGCGAGGTAGAGCGCCGCGACTAGCAGCATCGCCGCCGCAGGCCCGACCGGTGCTGCGGTGAGTGCCGCGCCGACGACAAACGGCAAGGCCACCGCGGCGAGCACCAAGGCGTAGCGCAGGCCCACGCGTCGCCGCCACAGCCCACGGCCGGGCATCGACAGCAGCAGTCGCAACCGCCCGCCCTCCCGCTCGCCTGTGACGAGGTCGTGAGTCAGCGCGATGACGATCAGCGGCGCGAGATAGACCAGCACGAACGCCCAATCCAACACGCCCGGCAGCGCCAACTCCGCATTCACCGCCTCCGCATCATAGAGCTGCTGCTGCAGCCCGAGCGACCGGACTCGCAGCACGAACGGCTGGATATCGCGCTGGCCGATCGCGGCGAAGGCCAGCGGCGGCGGCGCGTCGTGGGTGAGCAGGAAGCTGTAATAGGCGGCGTAGCCCGCGTCCCCATCGGGCTTGCCGTGGGTGGCAGCGACCGCGGCGAAGTCGCGCTGTTGCTCGGCAGCGACGCGGGCGATCGTCGCTTGCTGCCGTGCGACCTGCGCGATGCCGGAGCAGACAGCGAGCGCGGCGAGCAGCGCCAGCAGCGTCAGCGAGACCACGCCCAGTCGCGAGCGCAGGATCAGGCGGAGTTCCGCGTGCAGGCGGCTCATCGTGCGATCCCCCCGATGCGGCGCGCGGCGAAGGCGGCGAGCAGCCCCAGCCCTGCCAGCCAGCCGAACAGCACCGCCAGGCTCCAGCCGATGGTGCCACGCTCGGCGGTGAGCGGTTCATAGGGCCGGTAGGCGAAGCGCGGCACGCGCTTCCAGTTCTCGGCCGAGACGCGCGGGTCTTCGCCGCCGATGTGCGGGATCAGCTCCGCCTGCATCCGGTTGAGCGTCTGAACGAAGCGATAGCGAAAGCCCTCCGCCTGCTCGAGGAAATCGAGATGCGCGGCGAGGTCGCTGGCCGTCAGCGCCATGGACAGTTGCCGGATCGCGATCAGCGGACTGACGGCGGCAAAGGCGTGAACGAAGCGGTTCTGCGTCGTCTCTCGCGCGGCGGTGTCGGCGGCGGCACGCGCGTAGAGGGCGGTGCTCAGCCGCTCGCCCTCCATCCCCACCAGCCCGGCATATTGCACCGGCAGGTCCTCGACCCGCGACACGCCATAGCGTGCGAGCGTGCGCGCCTTGAACTCGGCGAAATAGGGATCGTCGGGATCGTGGCTGTCGCCGATCTCGGCGAGGTCGCGGTGCAGGGCCACCTCGGTCTCGATCCGCGTCGGCAGCGTGGCGCGGCTCGCCGCCACCTCGGGCAAGGCCCGCGGCAGCAGGATCACGCCCACCATCCAAAGCCCGATCAGCACCGCCAGCGCATCGCGCGAGCGCGACGCCAGCGCGGAGACCACCACCGCGAGTAGCGCCCACAGCAGCAGCCAGCCGGCATAGCCCAGCACCAGCAGCAGCGTCGCGCCCCAGCCTGCCGAGCCGGTGAGCGCAAAGCCGATCAGCACCGCAAACGCCGGCGCCCCCACCGCCAGCGCCACCGCGGCATGGCCGAGCAGCTTGCCCGCCAGCAAGGTGCGCCCGCCGATTCCCTGCGCCAGCAGCAGCCGCAGCGTGCCGCGCTCGCGCTCGCGCGCGACGCTGGTGAAGGCGAGAAAGATCAGCAGCAGCGGTGCCAGCGTCTGGAGCACGAACGCCGGGGTGAGCTGTCCGAAGCGCAGCAGCAGCGACGACTGGCGCGCCTCCGCGAAATTGGCGCTGTTCTGGCGATGCCCCTCCAGGAAGAGCGTGTTGCCCGTGTAGCTGTCGACGCCCGCGTCGAAGAAGGCGAGCGGGGCGATCGGCCGGAACACGAACTGGCCGTAATGGACCATTCGGTGCGGATGGCGATCGGGCTGGCGGTCGAACTCCGCATCGGCGCTCGCCTGGTAGCGCGTGCGATCGGCCTCCATCCGCGCGCGACGCTCCAGGCTGACGACGCTCGCCACCAGCACGAGGGCGACCAGCAGCGCGGTCGCGATCACGCCGGCGCGGTTGCGCAGCAGCGCGCGCCACTCCTCGCGCGCGATCCGCAGCGTCGCGCTCATGCCGGCACCTGCGGATGCGCGTAGCGGGCGTGCAGCGCGTTCAGATCGAAGCGGGTCTCACCGGCGGCGGCGACCCGCTCCTCCTCGATCCGGCCGTCGCTCAGGAAGCCGATACGGTCGGCGATATCGACCGCGCTCAGCAGATCGTGCGTCACCATCAGGATCGCGACGTCCCGCGCCCGCGCGGTGGCGAGCAGCCGGTTGAACTCCAGCGTCGCCTGCGGGTCGAGCCCCGAGGTCGGCTCGTCGAGCAGCAGCACCGGCACATGACGCGCGAGCGCCAGCGCGATCGCGACCTTTTGCCGCATGCCTTTCGAAAAGCCAACGACGCGCTTGTCCCAAGCGTGGCGCGGCAGCCCGACGGCGTCCAGCGCCGGATCGATCACCGCCTCGCGACCCCGCTCCGCATCGGCCAGGGCAAGGAAATAGTCGACGTTCTCGCGCGCGGTCAGATGCTCGTAGAGCGCGACGCTCTCGGGCACATAGGCGAGCAACGCGCGTGCCTCGGCCGGCTGCGCCACCGGATCGACGCCGCAGATCCGCACCGTCCCCGCCGAGGGCGCGAGAAAGCCCAAGAGCGCATTGAGCGTGGTCGACTTGCCCGCACCATTGCCGCCCAGCAGCGCGTAGATCTCGCCGCGCGCGACCATGAGGTCCAGGTCACGCAGCACCAGCCGGTCGCCATAGCTGTGGCGCACGCCACGAAGCGTGATCGCCATGTCGGATGCAGGGGTCGTGTCGGTCAACTCTCGGCCTCGCCTTTTCGATCTTGCGTTGCAGCATCCCGCCTCTATGAGACGGTGTAACATTACGCAACCCGCTGCGGCGGGCGGCATCAGCAACATTGGGGATAGCATGCGCATCTTTCGGACGGTGAAGCGGTTGGGCGCCTTCTGCGGCTCGGCATCGGCAATGGCGCTTTCCGCCACCTTTATGCCGGCCGCCGCACAGGAGCTGCCCGCCGAGGAACCGGCGGAAGCGCGCGAGCACGAACACAGCAGCGTCGACGACATCGTCGTGCTCGGCCGCCGCCGGATCGATCGGGTCAACGGCTCCGATGTGGTGACGGAGCGCATGTCGCAGGCGAGCATCGCACTCGATCGCGCGATCCTGGACGACTATGGCGTGCGCCGGCTGGCCGACGCCCTCGAACTCGTCAGCGGCATCTCGCAGCAGAACAACCTGGGCGGCCTGCGTGACAATTACGCGATCCGCGGCTTCCTCGGCACGCCGGACACCGGCGCGGAATATTTCGTCGACGGCTTCCTCGCCAACCGCGGCTTCGGCCCGCCGCGCGATCCCGCCAACGTCGAGCGCATCGAGGTGCTGAAGGGGCCGGTCGGCGCGGTGTTCGGCTCCGTCGACCCCGCCGGCGTGGTCAACGTCGTGACCAAGAAACCGCAGTTCCGCACCGGCGGCAGCTTCACCGCCAGCGCCGGATCGTTCGACACCTATCGGCTGGAGGGCGACGTCGAATCGCTGCTCGACCCCAGCCTCGCGATCCGGCTGGTCGGCGCGATCGAGAACAGCGACGGCTTTCGCGACTATGTCGACCTGCGCCGCCGGCTGTTCGCACCGTCCGTGAGCTGGCGTCCGGCCGAGGGCACGACCCTCACCTACCAGGGCGAGTATATCGAGTTCCGCTCGCCGTTCGACCGCGGCATCCCGGCGATCGGCGACGATGCAGAGGCGGTGCCGCGCGATCGCTTCGTGGGCGAACCCGGCGACGGGCGCGTCGCCTCCACCAACTGGCGACATGAACTGACGCTCGAGCAGGCACTGGGAGGCGGCTGGTCGCTGGTCGGCGGTGGCGCCTATCGCAACGCGAGCATCTACGGCTATTCGAGCGAGGCCTCGACGTTGCTCCCGGACGGAACGGTGCGTCGCCAGCGGCGCCTTCGCGACTGGAATCTCACCGACTGGTCGGCGCGCGTGGAGGTGCGCGGCACCGTCGAGGCGTTCGGCACCCATCGGCCGAGTGTCGGCGCGACCTTCTACGACCTCGACTTCGACACCTATCAGGAGCGGTTCCGCCCCACCGCTGCCGATCCTTACCCGATCAACGTGTTCGATCCGGTCTACGGCGGCACTGCCGGCCCGCTGGTTCCCTTCACCGTCACCAACGAGCGGCGGCGGGCGGTGGCGCTCTACGCACAGGACATGTGGGAGGCGACGGACACGCTGAGCGTCGTCGGCGGCATCCGCTACGAGCATCTCGATCAGCGCATCGACAATCTGCGCACCGGCCAGCTCAGCCGGTTGAAGCGGGATCCCGTCGAATTCCGCGCCGGCATCCGCTACCGCCCCGATCCCCGCTTCGCCTTCCACGCCAATTGGGGTGAAGGTTTCCGCCCCAATTCCAGCGTCGGCCGCGAGGGCAACGCCTTCGCGCCCGAAACGGGCAAGGGATATGAAGTGGGCGCCAAGCTGGTGCTGCCCGCCTTCCGCGCGGGCCTGAGCTGGTTCAGCGTGTCGAAGCGCAACATCCTGGCCACCGATCCGGTCGACGTGAACTTCCTCGCCACCGTCGGCCGCATCCGTTCGCGCGGCATTGAGCTGGACGGCGAGATCGACCTGGCGCCCGGCGTACGGCTGATCGGCAACTATGCCTATACCGATGCCGAGGCGCGCGACCCCGCCTTCGCCAGCGCCGACGTGCTCAACGTGCCGCGCCATTCGGGCACGCTGCAGCTGTTCGCGACACTGCCAGTGGCGGGCCGCGACCTCGATCTCAGCGCTGGCGGCACCTATGTCGGCCCGCGCGCGGCCGCGCTCGACGGCGGCGACCTGCGGCTCGACGGCTATCTCAAGGCAAAGGCGAGTGCGGCCTACCCGCTCACCGACCGGATTACCGCGCGCATCGAAGTCGACAATCTGTTCGACCAGACCTACGCGCAGAGCAGCTACAGCGCGCTCTGGATCTACCCGGGAGCTCCCCGCTCGGTGCTCGGATCGGTCACGATGCGGTTTTGAAGCACGGCGCGCGCGAAGCGCCGGCTTACCGCGTCCGCGCCGTGGATCGGTCCAGGATGGCGCGGCGCAACACCCGCGTCAGGTCCTCGATCGAATAGGGCTTGTGCAGCAGCTCGAAGCCGTGGCTTCCCTCCTGTGCCAGCACATGGCTGTACCCGCTGGTCAGGATCACGGGGAGGCCCGGCTCGCGGCGTCGGATCTCCAGCCCGAGTTCGACGCCGTTCATCCCCGGCATCACCACGTCCGAGAACACCGCGGCATAGTGCCGCGGGTTTTCGGCCAAGTGCCGCAGGGCGGCGTCGGCGTTGGGCGCCCAGGTCGTCGTGAAACCGAGTTCGGCCAGGAGATCGGTCGAGAACGCCCCGACCTGCTCATTGTCCTCGACGACCAGGATGTGCCCCCTCCCCTGCGCCTCTTCGCGCAACTGGGCCACCGTTGCCTCACCCACCTCCGCGGGAACGCGCGGGAGGAACATGGTGAAGGTGCTTCCCTCCCCGACCGCGCTCTCCACCGCCACTTCGCCCCCCGACTGTTTGGCGAAACCATAGACCTGGCTGAGCCCCAGCCCGGTGCCCTTGCCGACCTCCTTGGTCGTGAAGAACGGTTCGAAGATCTGGGCCAGCTTCTCGGCGTCGATGCCGCTGCCGCTGTCGGACACGCGCACGGCGACGAAGTCGCCGGTGCTGGCACGGTGGCCCCGTACCGACGGAATGCTGCTCGTCGGCTCGATCTCGATCCTCAGTTCGCCGACGTCGTTCATGGCGTCGCGTGCGTTCACCGCCATGTTGACGAGCGCGGTCTCGAACTGGCTGGGATCCGCCTCGACATAGCAGACGTCGCAATCCGTGTTGACCGCGAGGGTCACCCCGGCCCCGACCACCGTCGCGAGCATGTCCCGGATGCCGTCGATGCGGTGCCCGACGTTGAACACTTCCGGCTTGAGCGCCTGGCGCCGGGAGAATGCCAGCAGCTGGCTGGTGAGTTTCGCCGCGCGATCGGCGGTATCGGCGATGGCCTGGATGTACCGCGCCTTCTTCTCCTCCGGGAGCGTGGGACGACGCAGCATCTCGGCCGCGCCGCGGATCACGGTCAGGAGGTTGTTGAAGTCGTGCGCGACACCGCCGGTGAGCTGGCCGATCGCCTCCAGCTTCTGGCTCTGGCGCAGCGTATCCTCGATCTTCATGCGGGCGGCGACTTCCTCCAGCACCCGGTGCTCCAGCGTCTCGTTGAGCTGGCGCAGGACCGCTTCGGCCTGCTTGTGCGGCGTGAGGTCGTGCATGGCGCCGACCATCCGGCGCGCCTGCCCTGTCTCGTCGCGAAGCACCGTGCCCCGGTCGAGTACCTCGGCGTGGCTGCCGTCCTTGCGTTCGAACCGATATTGCGCCGCCCAGCCCTTGTCCCGTCCGGCGATCGCGCGCTCGATGCTGCTGACGACCCGGTCGCGATCCTCAGGGTGGATCTTGCTCTTCCACCAGCGCCCGGTTTCCTCGAGGTCGTCGGGCCCATAGGCGAACATCGTGCCCATCGCCTCGGACCAGCGGAGGTGATCGGTCTGGAGGTTCCAGTCCCAGATGACGTCGTTCGTCGCCTGAGCAGCGAGCCGATAGCGCTGTTCGGTTTCCCGGAGCACGTCTTCGGCCATGCGACGATCGGATTCGTCCCGGCCGATCTTCAGGAAGCCGATCTCCTCGCCAGCGGCGCCCCGCAGCAGGTTCGACGAGCCGTTAATGAACACCCAGCTGCCGTCCTTGCGCAGGTGCCAGCGCACGTTCGGGGCGAACTGCGCCCGCCTTGCCGTCTCCGCCTCCTGCGCCGGAATTCCTGCTTCGCGGTCTTCGGGGGTGAAGAGGATGTCGACCAGTTCGCCGAGGACCTCGGCGGCGTCATAGCCAAAGGTCTTTGCCGCTCCCGGCGACCAGCTGGTGATCCGCCGCTCGGGGCTCAGCGTCATGATGGCGTAGTCGGTGGCCGAGTCGACGATCAGCCGCAGCCTCTGCTCGCGGTCGCGGACCGCTTCTTCCGCTTCGCGGCGTTCGGTCACGTCGAGGACGAATTCGACCACCTCCTCCGCGCTGACCCGGCGCGGCGCGAACAAGCCCCACCAGCGGGTACCGTCCTTGCGAAAATACTGCTTCTCGTACGGAATCGCCTCACCGATGGTGTTCACCTGGTGGACGGCCTGTTCGGACGCAGGCCAGAACTCCGCTGGCGTAAGCTGCTGCCATGTGAGCCCCAGCGCTTCCTCGCGCGTGAAGCCCGTCATGCGCAGGAATGCATCGTTCACCCGGGTGAGCCCGAAGTCCGGACCCCAATAGATGATGCCGACGGTCTTGATCTCGAAGCTGCTCTTCAGCCAGCGCTCGGCAAGAACCCGATCGGTGACGTCGGACCCCTGCACGAAGATGCCGATCACGTCGCCGCCGGGATCCCGGACCGGCTGAAGCAGCAGGTCCAGGATCCGCTCGTCCGACGCCCCGGGAACATCGGACTGGATCGGCAGCCGCGCATCCGTGATCCGGATCGGCTCGCCGGTTCGAAAGGCCTCGTCCAGCCGGTCCACTCCCGTCGCGGAAAAGGCTTGCGGAAGGACCTCTGCCGCGATGCGTCCGACGATCGGCGCGTCGCCGAAAAGCCGCCGGAACGCCGGGTTGGCGAGGACGATGCGGTGGTTCGGTTCCCGCAGCAGCGCCATCAGGCTCGGCGCCTGCTCGAACATCTGCGCCAGACGCTCGCGCTCGTCCCCCTGCGTGGGTCCGAAATCGGGAGAAGGGTCGCGCGCGTCCATGATCAGGAAAACGCGCATGGCGACGTAAGTTGCCGTCCCCGGCACGTGTTTGTCGGAACCGCGGCCGATCCTTCTGTCCCCCACTGCGCGCGCATGCCTTCAGCGCCGGTAGTGCTCTCCCCAAAAATCGTCTTGCGCGCGGGTTTTTCTCAGGCTGACGCCGCCCGTTCGCCGCTCGCAATCGGAGCAGAAAGCTTTGCGGTTAGGGGAAACTACGGGATCCACATGGGCCTAAGGCGTGAGCACCGACATGAGCGGAGCTAACTCTCACGCTCCGGCCGGACTTTCCGTGTCCAGCATTGCTCGCATCACCGATACGGGTCCGCTGGCGAGGTTTGCGAGCAGCTTGGCGAAGAGACGGTTCTCGAAGGTGTCTCATCAGAGCAACAAAGGCACCGGGTTCCCCGGTAGCTTGCCGCTGACGCCGTGGTTCTGCGCTTCTGGATGCCTTGACCCAAAGCGCCTGATGCAGTGAGGGCTCCGGTTCGCGGGCTGAGCGCAGCGCCAGCGCAATTTTCGGCACTAGGCCTCTCCGGACGCCAAGATTTTGGCCAAGCCTCGGATCACAGGAGTGGAACAGACGGCTCACGATCCGGACAGCCCCCCCCGTGAGGAGGTTCTGGCGGAGACGGAGGGATTCGAACCCTCGGTACCAGTAATCCCGGTACGGCGGTTTAGCAAACCGCTGGTTTCAGCCACTCACCCACGTCTCCGGGAACCGGCCTTGAGGGCGCGGCTATAGCCAGCATGCGAGCAGGGATCAACTGGGGTCGCGTCGCTTTTCGAGCGCGTGTAGGACTCGGGTCGTCGCGCCATTCATTGCAGCGTAAGCGGCAGGCGCGGATAGAGGATGGAACTGAATTCTCCGGGGGAGTGGCATGCGTAGGTTTTGGCTGATGCTGGGAAGCGTTGCGGTGGCGGTGACCACGCCCGCGGCCGCGCAGATGCGCACTGTCGATCCCAATGAGGCGATCGATAGCGATCTCGATTCGGCATCCCGGGCCCAACAAGCCGCGCCGGCTGCCGAGCCGGACCCCGCAGTCGCGCCGCAGGCGGACTATTCCGCCCAGCAGGCGCCCTCCGCGTCCACGGCCGCCCCCGCCCCGGCGGCTCCCGGCGCCACCATGGCATCGGCGGACACCTACAAGCGCGACGACCTGATCGACGCCGCCGAGGGGGTGTTCGGCAAGGGCGCCGAGGGCCTCGCCGGCCTGCTCGAGAACATCCTCAAGGATCAGGGCGAGCCCAACGCCTATATCGCGGGCCGCGAGGCGGCCGGCGCGTTCGTCGTCGGGCTGCGCTACGGCTCCGGCGTGATGAGCCACCGGGTGGAGGGCCAGCGGCCGGTCTATTGGACGGGCCCGTCGGTCGGGTTCGACGTGGGCGGCGACGCGACCAAGGTGTTCGTGCTGGTCTACAACCTCTATGATTCGCAGGAACTCTACAATCGCTTCCCGCAGGCGGAAGGACGCGCCTATTTCGTCGGCGGGTTCTCGGCGAGCTACCTGCGCCGCGGGGACGTGGTGCTGATCCCGGTGCGCCTTGGCGTGGGTTGGCGGCTCGGCGCCAACATCGGCTATATGAAGTTCACCGAGAAATCGAAGTGGATGCCCTTCTGATCGGGGCCACCGAGGCCTGAGGGCCGCGGGACACGCCCGCGGCCGCTCCGTTCAGCCTCGTCTCGCTCAGCCGAAGTCCACCGCCTCGAAGTGCAGCGGCGCGCCGATTGCCTCCGAGGCAAGTTGCCCCTCCCACATCACCTGCTCACCGCGGATGATCGTGCCGATGGGCTTGCCCGTCAGCGTCATGCCCGTGAACGGGGACCAGCCCGCACGCGACGCCAGCCAGGGCTCCTCCACCGTCCAGCGCTTCTTCAGGTCCACGATCGTGAAGTCGGCGTCATAGCCGACCGCGATACGCCCCTTGCGGACTAGGCCGAAGAGGCGCTGCGGACCTGCGCTCGTCATGTCGATCAGGCGCTGCAGCGTGAGCCTGCCCGCCGCCACATGGTCCAGCATCAGCGGCAGCAACGTCTGCACGCCCGGCATCCCGCTGGGGCTCGCCGGATAGGGCTTCGCCTTTTCCTCCAGCGTATGCGGCGCGTGATCGGAACCGATCACGTCCGGGACGCCCTGGTTCAGCCAATACCACAGGCCGTCGCGGTGTGCGCCGGATCGGATCGGCGGGTTCATCTGGGCATGGGTGCCCAGCCGCGGATAGGCCTCCTCACCCGCCAGCGTCAGGTGCTGCGGCGTGACCTCGCACGAGGCGACATCCTTGTTCTGCCCCAGCAGCTCGAGCTCTGCAGGGGTGGTGACGTGCAGCACATGGATCCGCCGGCCCGCCTCCCGCGCCAGCCGTAGAATGCGACGCGTCGCGATCATCGCGCTTTCGTCGTCCCGCCACACCGGATGGGAGCGCGGATCGCCCGTCACCCGTTCGCCGGCACGCGCGTTCATGCGATCCTCGTCCTCGGCATGGATTGCGACGCGGCGGTGGCCGGAGCGCAGGACGCGGAGCAGGTTCGAATCATCGTCGACCAGCAGGTTGCCCGTCGAAGATCCCATGAAGATCTTCACCCCAGCCGTGCCGGGGAGCCGTTCCAGCTCCGCCAGCTGCTCGGCATTCGCTGCCGTCGCCCCGACGTAGAACGCGTGGTCGCACCACATGCGGTCCTTGGCACGCGCGAGCTTGTCCGCGATCGCCTCGGCACTGTCGGTGTTGGGATTGGTGTTCGGCATCTCGAACACCGCGGTCACGCCACCCAGCACGGCCGCGCGGCTGCCGCTTTCCAGATCCTCCTTGTGGACCAGGCCGGGCTCGCGGAAATGCACCTGGGTGTCGATCACGCCCGGCAGGACGTCGAGGCCGGTACAGTCGATCACTGTGCCCGCATCGCCTGACCCGCCGATCTGCGCCACACGGCCCTCGCGGACCCAAAGGTCCTGCGCGGCAGGGCCGCCGGGCAGGTGAACGGTGCCGCCTGCCAATTTGAGGTCAAAGCTTGCCACGGTCGCCCTTTCGTCTGCTGCACCGCCTCCCTACCTTGCCGGCATGACGGAAACCAGACCTGGCACTTGGCTTGCCGACCGTGCGTTGCTCCGCGTCGGCGGAGCGGAAGCGCGTCCCTTCCTCCAGGGGCTGGTGACGCAGGACGTCGGCACCGTAGCTCCCGAGACGCCACGCTGGTCCGGGCTGCTGACGCCGCAGGGCAAGGCGCTCTTCGACTTCATCCTGTGGGATGATGGCAATGCCGTGCTGATCGACTGCGAGGCGGCGCAGGCAGAGACGCTGGCCCGGCGGCTGATGCTGTACCGGCTGCGCCGGCCGGTCACGATCGAACCGGTCGCCAATGGCGTGCATTGGAGCCCGGATGGGGAGCAGGGCGTTGCGGACCCGCGCCTTGCGGAGCTTGGTCGCCGCTGGCTGGCGCCAGTAGCCGCGCCGGCCGGAGGCTGGCTTGCGCACCGGCTCGCACTCGGCGTGACGGAGGGCGTCGCCGAACTGGGGCAAGACAAGACGCTGTGGCTCGAGTGCAACGCACGAGAGCTCGGGGGCGTCAGCTTCACCAAAGGCTGCTACGTCGGGCAGGAGAACACGGCGCGGATGCACCACCGGTCCAAGGTCAACCGTCGCCTGGTGGTTGCCCCCATCGGCGAGGCGGGCGATCGCACGCGGGCGATCTATCCGGAATTGGCGTTGATGGTAGAGCATCGACGCGTTGACGCCTTGGGCGACGCGATCGTGCCTGCTTGGCTCGTCAACGCCCTTGCTGCCGACAAGGCGACCGCCGCACTGTAGCACGCGACCGCCGGGCGATCCTGGGCGCTGGCTGGCGCTCAGCGCCAGGGCAAGTTCAAAAGCGAATGCCACCGTGGCGGGGACGCGACTGCGCGCCAGCGACGGATCGTCAGCGCTCAGGCGTCCGCATTGGCTGAGCCGTGCCTGGACGCAGCGACCGGGACGTCGTGACATGCCCCACGCGTGTTTGCCTGGACGCTGCCGTTCGCGTTTGCGCAAAGAAAAAGGGAGGCCGGTTGCCCGACCCCCCCAATTTCCATTCGACCAGAAGGTCGAACTTACATGCCCGAACCCGGACCGTAGGTGATTTCCACGCGACGGTTCTGGAGTTCGCGCACGCCGTCGGCGGTCTCGACGCGCGGGCGGCTCTCGCCGAACGCTTCCGAGGAGATCACGCCACCCGGGATACCGCGACCCTCGAGGTACGCACGGACCGAGTCCGCACGGCGCTGCGAGAGGCCGACGTTGTACGAGGCTGCGCCCGAACGGTCGGCGTGACCGGCCAGCATGACCTGCGCGTTGCCGCACGACTGGTAGTTCGAGATGGCGTTGTCGAGGATGCCAGCCGCTTCCGGCGTGATGTCCGACTTGTCCCACTCGAAGAACACGATGTACGGCCCCGGGGTGCACACCGTCTGCGGCGGCGGCGGCGGCGGCGGCGGCGGCGGAGGCGGCGGCGGCGGCGGCGGCGGCGGCGGCGGCGGAGCAGCCGGTTCACCGAAGTTGAAGGTCAGGCCACCCAGGATGCTGTGCGACCGGAAACGACCGTCGTAGCCACGACCCGTCACGTCGACGAGGTTGACGTCCTCAGCGTTGAAGAAGCGGTACTTCAGCGACACGTCCACGTTCTCGGACAGCGGCGCGCGGATACCCGCGATCGCCTGCCATGCGAAGACCGTGTCGGAGTCGTCGAGGAACGAGCCACGCTCGTCGAGGCGATAGTCGCTCGCCTTGACGCGTGCGACACCGGCGCCGCCGCCGACGAAGCCCGACACGCCGTCGTCTTCGCCGAAGTCGAGCATGGCGTTCGCCATGAACGACAGGGCCGAGGTGCTGCCGCCGGCGTCATAGTCGCCTGCAGCGACCGAGCCGAGGCCGCCGCCAGCAGCGTAGACCGGGATTGCGGTGGTGGAACGATAGCTGTCGAGCGACGCGCTGCGATAGCTGACCTCGGCTTCAACGCGGAACGCGCCGAAGTCGTAACCGACAAAGCCACCGACGTCATAACCATAGTCGTGGTCGACGGTGGAGGTGCCACCAGCCGGCGTCGAGAGGTCATAGTCGATATCTTCGACGATCATCGCGCCGCCTTCCACGCCCACGTACCACGCGTTGTCGCGGGCAAGGGCGGGAGTCGAAAGCGCAGTGGTCGCGAGCGCCAATGTGACGGCAAGCTTCCGCATTCTATTCCCCTTTCATGGTTGTCCTACGGACAGCGCAAACTCCCTACTTCGGCCTTCGTTTCCGCGCAAGCGAACAAAAACCAGCAGTGTTGCGGAACTGCAACAGCTATTCGGCGTTGCCGGCCACCAATCCATGGTCACGAAGCGCCTCCAGCACCAGCGAAAGCGTGGTGCGCGCTTCGACGTCCACGATCATGCCGCCGCTTGGGCTGGCGATCGCGGGGCGTCGTCCACCAACCACCTGGTTCCCCCCCACCATCAGGCGCGTGCCGTGCACCTCGCCGGTGACCCAGCCACCCCCCAGCCACCGCACCGGAAGCCCGTCGCTGCGGCACCAGAGCAGCATGCCTTCGCAACCGCGAAGAAAACGCCAGCCGCCCTCCGTCCATGCCGCGATGCTGCTCGCCTGCCCGGCCCAGGCATCGACCGGTGCATCGCCGAGGATCCAGCATTGGCCGGCACTCGGCGCATCGGGCGGCTGGTTGCGCCCCACCTCCTCCACCGCCGGGTGCAGCAGCACGTCGAGTGCCAGCAGGGCCTCGTTGTGCGTCATCTCCTTCTGCGCCTGTCCGGCATGGAGCATCGGGAGCGCTAGGCGAGCGGTCGTATCGATCATGGGAACCTCGCGTCAGCAAAGGGTCAGAACGGCGGGAGCGGAGAGGCCGTGGGTGCCGATCTGCCGCACCTCGATCCGGCAGGCACCGGACGCGCGTTCGGGCGGCAGGGTCAGCCGGGGCACCGAGCAATCGATCGCGGTCGCGCTGCCATCGGCGCGCAGCACGCGCACCGCATAAGCTTCCGCATCCTCGCCCAACGGCACCTCGACGCCATCGCGCCACTGCCAGCCGGAGCGGCTGCGTCGAACCCACTCGAGCTGCAAGGCGCCCTCGGCAAGCGCATTGCCTCTCAGGTGCACGGGCGACGGCGGAAGGCGCCACTTGCCCGTGACGGCCACCTCCGCCGAAACACCTTCCGCACCATCGTCGATCCCGATCGCACGCAGCCGAAGCCGGGCGCCATTGCCGCTACGGCGGGGCTCCAGGGTGCGCAGCGCGTCGGGACGGATCAAGGCGAAGCCATCGCCCACCCGCTGGCTGCCGATCACCGCCTCGGTGCCGCGTCGACCGCGCCACAGCCGTCGCAATCGCCAGCGCCTGGGCGCAACCTGCACGGCCTCCGCGAACTGGAGCAACTCGTCACCCACCATCGCCAGGTTCGCGCCCAGGTCGAGCGCCGCACCACTGGCCCCCGCCAGCGCCATTTCGTCGTGCGGGAAATCCACTTCCAGGATCGAACGCCGATCCTCCACCGTCGCCGGAGCCGCTTCGGGGACCGTCACGAGCGTCCCCAGAACGGCGGGTGCCGCGGTGCTCCCGAGGGGCGCCCAGCTTTGGCCCGCATCCTCGCTCACCAGCAGGGCTGCGCGGCGCCACCCCGGCAGCATCCCGGAAGCGAGCACTGCCACCTGCGCCACCTCCGTCGTGCGCTCCTCGATCGGGGGCAGTTCGAACGCCATCAGGCGCGTGGGCCCGTGCAACGTATCGGGAGCGAGGGTCCCCCGCCCGCCCGAGGCCGCACGCGCGGGGATCGCTGCGCCCACAATCCGCTTCAGGTCGAGCGTCAGCACCATGTGCTCGAGCGTCCAGCCTTGCACCCGCCACTGGCCGGCTTCGCCCTCGATCTGCACCCGGTCTCCCGGAGCGATGGCGACGTGGCTCCAGTCGAGGCACACCCGCCGCGTTTCCCGCGCCAGGTCCAGCGCGTCGACGGCACGCGCGGCGAGCCCGCGCGCATGCTCGGGAGCGATCACGGCCGGCAACTCGATCCGGACGCCCCGCCCGGTCGCACCGGAGCGAACGGCACGCTGAACCCCGGTCTGGTAGTCGCGCGCCGCCTCGTAATAGCCGATCGTCACCTCGGCGGGCGCCTTGTCGCTCGCCGCGATCGTCCGTACGCCCCGGCCGGGCTTCGCCCCATCCAGGCGTGCGGCCAGGTCTCCGATGGTGGTCGCGCGGCCGGCGTCGGCCCGCACGCCGTCCTCGCCGATCCAGTACCCCGCCGGCGTCAGCAGCGTTTCCACCGCCGCGCGCACGCTGTCCCCCTGTGCCGAATAGCCGACCAGCGGCAGTGCCCCCTCGCCGGCACCGATCCTGCCGCCGCTCAGTTCCTGGATCACGGCGCCGGCAGTCACCGGCTCCGGGTCGGCGTCCACTTCGAAGGTCAACGACGGGATGCGATTGCCGAAGTCGGCGAGTTGCAGCCCCTCGAACACCGCATAGGCGCAGCCCCGATGCGCAGGTGCCAGGCCGGGCCCCTCCACCGCCGCGATCAGCGGATCCGGCTGCTGCGCCTCGTCGCCCAAATGCAGGCGAAAGCCGGTCTGCGCCTTCCAGTCGCCCGCCGCGCCGCGCAAAAGCTTGCCGTCCGCCCAGATCCGCCGCACGCCCTGGATCGGGCGCCCCGACAACAGCACCGCGAAATTCGCCGAATAGCTGTAGCGCGTGACGCTCGCCTGCCCCTTGCTCGCGCTGTCGCTGCTGCGCGTCTCGACCAGTTCGGTCGCCCAGATCACGGATCCCGCCACCCGCATGGTCCCGAACACCCGCGGGATCTGGGTTGCATAGGATGAGGTCTGCACCGCGAGTTCGGTGAGCCGCGGACCTTGCCGTCCCTTGGCGCCCCACAGGCTGCCGTCCACGGCGCGGCCGAGCGTCGCTCCCAGCGCCGCTCCGATCGGCCCGCCCACCGCTCCGCCGACCACCGTCAGCACCAGCGTCGCCATCAGCCCTCTCCTCCTTGCCAGCGCCACGTCCCCACTACGGGAAAGGGCAGTGCCCCCGGACGCTCGACCACGCGCCGCAGCATTGCGTCGGCGTGGATGACGCCGTCCTCGATCAGGATCGCCAGGTGCAGCTGGCCCGCACCCGGCCGGAGCAGCACCACATCGCCCGGTTCGCCTTCCGCGATCAGCACCAGCCCCGCTGCGCGCAGCAGGGCTTCGGCGTTCGCGACGTCGCCCGATCGAAGCGCGTAATCGGCAGGCACGCTCCCTGGATGCCCGTCCGCTGCCAGCGCCACGGCCACCAGGCCGACGCAGTCGAGCCCCAGCGCGGGGTCGCGCCCATGCAGGCGAAACCGGCTTCCCACCGCCCGCCGCGCCCCGGCGACGATCCGCAGGTTGCCGCTCATGCGCCGGGATAGCGGGTGAGCAGGTCGATCCCCGGCAGATAGGGTTCGCCGCGGAAGTTGACTGCGTTGGCGAAGCGGCCGGCACAGGTCTCCAGCCTCTTGTCGCACCCTTCGACCAGCTCCAGCAGCTCGCCTCCTGTGACGGGCAGCGGCGGCACGCGCTCCAGCGTCAGGGTCGCGCCATCGGACGCGGCGATCGCCGACTCCAGCCCCGCATTGGCGCCGCCGAACCAGCGCAACCGGCCTGCGCCATAGGCATCCGCGGCCGGCTCCACCCGGTCGAGCGTCAGCTGCCGCCCTTCCGATGCGACCACGCGCGCGAACCGCCGCCTGCCGGCCATGGGGACGCGGCAGCGCCGATCCCCCAGGTGCGCCCGGCACCCGGGTGAGGTTTCCTCCACCACCGCCTGTTCCAGCGCGAACGCGGCGCCACGCAGCTCCGCGGTGAACGCACCGTCCGCCGTCTCGACAGCGCCCAATCGCCCCTCGCCCAGCAGCAACGGTTCCGTGGGCCTCGTCCAATCGACCGCAAACACGGCGATCCGCGCGCCATCCCACCGCCCGGCGAGCAGGTCGGTCTCGCCGATCGCGTCCATGCTGAGGGGGCCGCTTGCCTCCATGTCGTCGGCATCCATCCGGTCGCCGCGGCGGATGGCGGACGGGGTCATGCCCGGCGCGGCGCGATAACGCAGGCCCTCCACGGTTACGTCGCGATCATGCGCCGTCAGGCCGATCGTGACGCCGTCGATGCGCTCCAGCCGCCAGCACAAGGTGGTCGTGGTGAGGGCACCCTCGAGCCAGCCCGTCATGCCTCGCGCACCTCGATCAGCGGCACCGAAGGCGCGGCGCCGGCCAGGAAGGTCGCCCGGTTTACCGCCAGCCGATCCTCGGCGAAGCGCACCGGCACGTCGAAGCGGAACCCGGCCGTCACCACCGCTCCGCGGTTCGGGGCAAGGTCGAGTGCGACGATCCCGCCCGAATCGAGCGAGAAGCCGTGCGTTTCGATCCCGTCCACGGCCACCCGGACGCTGCCCGCCACCGGCCGCGTGATCCGCCGCGCCACCTCGCCATAGTGCTTGAGGAGCGGGAAGCGCGTCGTGATGCCGTCTCCGACCCCGATCACCTGGTCTTCGGGGCTGACATCCTCGCCGGAACTGTTGTCGAAGGGATCCGTCAGCCGGAACCCGCGCGCCGGCCCCATCCGCGCGCGGAAAAAGGCGAGCAGCGTCGCGATGTCCGCCTCCGATCGCACACCCGGCCCCACATCGTAGCGGGTCCGCGGCTGCGCCCAGTCCGCGTTCCGCTTCTCGGCGCCACCCGCGCTGGTGACGATCGCGGTCGACAGCTCCGGCGCCACCTCGGCCTCTCGCCCCAGCGCCAGCGGAAAGCGCACGTCGTCGAACGCCTGCATCGCATCCTCTCCCTCGTCGAAATGCACGAAGCCGTCGCGGATCACCTGCGGCAGTGCCCAGATGAAGGTGCCCGTTACGCCACGTGCCCGCGCCGTCTCCGCAGCCCAGTCGATCGCCTGCCACTGTCCGGCATCTTCCGGACGCAGCACGAAGCCGGCGAAATACTGCTGGCGCTCGGGCGGATAGCCCAGCCGCGCCTCGGCCGCCGCGATCCCGCGCGCGGTCGCCGCGACATTGCCGACGGCCGCCCAGTCGTAATCCTCCAGCTGGAGCACGTCGAACGCGGGTGAGGCCCAGCCGATCGGCAGGTTCGCGCGCTTGAGCTCGGGCGCGGCGGCATCGAGCACTGTCGGCAGATAGGCGAGCAGCAGCGTCTCCGCCTCCGGTGCCACCTGCCGCACCGCGTCCGTCAGCGCAGCCGTCGACGCCGCCAGCACCGCACCGGCCCGGTCGAGCGTCGCCGTCTGCGCGTCGTCGAGCGGCCCTCGCACGCTCGGGATCTCGACCGGATCGAGCAGCGCCTGGGCGGCCGCGTCGTACAGGCACGGCCGCCCGTCCGGCATCACCCACCACCACGGCTCGCCGACCTGGAACCGGACCAGGAGCCCCGCTTCGATCGCCAGCCGCACGAACGCCTGCGCCACCTGCTGAAGATACGCCATCGCGCCGCCATGCGCCGGCGAGAGCAGCGCCGACGGCGGCTCCCACCCGGTCAGCGCCGGGGATCCGTCGCCTGCGCGCTGCTTCCAATCGCCCCAGCAATGCTGGTCGAGCAGCTCGTACGACAGCGACCAGATCACGCCATAGCCGAGCGCCTTGGCCTCCGCGGCGAAATGCCGGTGCCACGCCACGCACGGTGTGTTGAGCACGCCCCCTGCCAGGCTCGCGTACAGGCCCCCGCCGTTCGCCTCGAGCCGGAAATAGTGGCTCATCCCGACATAATGGACGATGCTGCCGCGATACCCCAGGTGCAGCGCGTTGCGCAGCAGCCGGGCCGGCGTCAGGTGATAGCTGTCGTCATAGCCGCTCGCGATCGACAGGCCATGCTCGGGCAGGATCGGCGCTCCGATCGCCAGCACCGAATCCGGACCGTCGCAGGCGATCTCGGACAGCTCGACCCATCCTTTCGCCGGCCCCGGCAGCAGCGCGTCCTCGCCATCATAGTCCGGCGCCACCAGCGACACGAACATGCGGTCGACGTCCCCGGCCCAGACCGGGTCCGCGTCCGGAGGAAGTTCGAACCCGCCGATCGCGGTGGCGAAGTCGATCTCCACCACCGCGTCCTCGGGCGTGCCGGAGGCATAATTCCACAGCCGCACGTACCAGGCCCGCGGCGTGCCCCCAGCGTCGCGCCCCTCGATCGTCAGCACCGGCCCATGCACCGCGTCCAGCGGCCGCACCCCGCCCGATCGCCAGCGGAAGCGCAGGCGACACCGGCGATAGTCGCGCTCGGTCGCATAGCCGAGCAACGGGTGGTCGTGCCGGTCCTCCGACTCCCAGATCAGTCCCGCCAGATCGTCCCTGCGGTAGAAGACGGCATCCACCCGCAGCGCATCGGGCGCCCTCGACACGACCGAGGCCATCATCGGCCGCGGAAAGTTCACCGTCCAGAAGCGCGGGTCGAAGCGGGTGAGCACATCCTCCGCCTGCACGGTCCGCGTGCGCGCCAGCCAATATCCCATGAAGCCCTCCCGCTCAGTCGAGGTCCGCCAGCGCGGCCTTCACCGCGCGCGCGACCTGCCGGCTCGATTGGGCCAGCGCGCGCGGGGCGTCTCCCGACCCGGCCTGGACCGAGATCGCGATCCGCACGTCTCGCCCGCCGCCGGTTTGCGGTGCCACCACGCTGCCGCTGCTGGTGGGCACGAACAGCTCCGGCCCGCGCTCGCCGACCCAATAAGGCCGCTGCGGGCTGACCGGGCCGCCCGTAGCCCGCCCCGGCGCGCCCGACACCAGCCCCAGCAACGATCCCAGCAACCCGCCCCCGCTCGCCGCTCCGCCCAGCAGCGTGTCGAGCCCGCTGCGCATCGCGCCCGCGGCGATCTCGCCCAGCACCTGGTTGGCGATCCGCCCCAGGTCCTCGAAGCCCATTGATCCGCTGCGCACCGCCCGTACGAGCGTCGTCTCCAAAGCACGGCCAGCGCGGTCGACGCCGCTCGCGAACGGCCCCTCCAGGCTGTTCTGCATCGCCGCCACGTCGCGCGCGAAGCCGGCGGTATCGGCGCGCACCGACACCACCAGCCGCTCGATTTCCTCATCCATCGGGGAATGCCTCCATCAGCCGGGCAAGCGTGCCCGCATCGGGCGGCGCCGTGCCCGCTTCGCCGCCCGCCGCCTTCACCAGCGCGCCAAGCTCGGCCGGGGTAGCCCGCCAGAAGGCGTCAGGGCTCCAGCCGAACCACAGCCCCGCCATCCCCGCCAATCGCACCGTCGCGTCGGCGAAGCGCTCGCTCATCGCCCGCCCAGGATCTGCGCCAGCAACTGCCGCAACGCCGGCGTCGCCGCCGCCAAGCCTCCGGCAACCACCGCCTCGCCCAGCGCCTCGCGGGTCAGCGCCTCGGGCCGTTCGCGCAGGCAGTGCCAGAACAGCGCCACCAGCTCGCCGAGCGCCAGCTTGCCCGCCGCCGCCCGCTCCACCAGCGCGAACAACGGCCCCAGCTCGCCCTCCGCCGCTACCAGCGCGGCAAAGCTCGGCCGCAGCACCAGCCGCTCGCCCGCCACCCGCAATTCCGCCTCGCCGCGCACCGGATTGGCAGGGTCCCCGCTCATGCCGACACCACCGCGCCCGAGCTTTCCAGCGCCAGCGTGTAGCTGCGCTCGCCGTTGTAATCGCCGGCATAGTCGAGCCGGGTCAGCAGGAAGCGCCCGGTCATCGTCTCGCCGCTCTCGAAGCTCAGGCGATAATCGTCGATCGTGCCCGCCAGCGCGTTCGCCTTCAGCCGAGCCTCCGCCGCCGATCCGGTGAACACCCCCGCCCCCGACACACTGACCGATCGCACACCGGCACCCGACAGCAGCTCGCGCCACCCGCCCGAATCCTTGGACGTGATCGCCACCGCCTCGCCGTTGATCGACAGCTGCGTCGTGCGCAGCCCCGCCACCGTGGTGAAGCCGGGTGGCACCTGGCCGTCGCCTACCTTCAGCAGGAACGCGCTTCCCTTTTCCGCCGCCATGTCTTGCCTCCTTCGTCACTGCATCCGCAGCATGCGCACCCGATATTCGTTGGTGCCGGCCCACAGCCCTTCGCCCTCGCGCACGATGCGGCTGCGCACCGGCACCAGGCTCGCGATCCGCCAGCCCTCGCCCAAGTCGCGCGGCAGCGCCTCGACGGCCGCATCCACCTCGCCCGCCAGCACGCGCAGCCGCACCGGCCGCTCGCCCGCGTCGCGCAGCACGATCGTGATCCGGCCTTCCCGGCCCGCCATGTCCTTGGTGCTCCAGTCGGTGAGCAGCGCCTCCGCCACCTCCGCATAGGGTCGCGCCGCGCGCACCGGTGGCGCGTCGAACACCGCCGTCACCACCCGCGCGACGCCCGCATGCGCCTTGAGGGCCGCCACCAGCGCCTCGCCCAGCACCGTTTGCGCGCTCATCGCTCCGCCCCCAGCCAGCGCACCCGCGCATCCTCGATCCGGCGCCGCCACAGCCCACGCCCTTCGATCGTCACCGATCGGTCGTCGCTCTCGACCCGGATGCCCCGCACCCCGGCGGCACCTTCCCGCGCAGCCTCGCCGATCCGCGCCACCGCCGCCGCGACCGCATGCGCGCCCGCCGCCTCGCCCCGCGCCAGCAGCCGCGCCCTCATCGCCGCACCTCCGGCGCCAGCCGCAGTCGCCGCCACGGCCGCCACAGCGCCGCCACCGCAGCGGGCGGCTCCCCGCCCGCGCTGCCGCTTGCAAACAAATGCGCGATCAGCAGCACCATGCCTTGCGCAATCGGCGCCGGCAGCGTTTCCCAACCCTCGGCCAGCCCCGCACGAAAGCCGATGCGCAGCCGCCCCGCGCTGCCGGGGAGCATCGCCTTCACCCAGCCGACACCATCGGCGGTCAGGTCGATCGCATAGCTCCCGGCCGGCAGGGGAAAGGCGCTGCCCTCCGCCGGCAGGCCGTCGACCCGGGTGATCGCCGTCACCGGCTGCACCGGCAGCGGCGTCCAGCCCGCGGTCGCCGGCACCACCGCCTGCCATTCGCGCGCGATCAGCGCATGGCCCGTGAACGTCTCGCACACGGCAAAGGCGGTCGCGGCGGCCTGCTCCAGCACCGCCTGCTCGTGGGTCGCCGCCATGCGCAGGTGCGCAAGCGCGGCCGCGCAGGCGGCAGCGATCGCCGCCTCCGGGATGGGTGGCGTCTCCATGGGGCAGCTCCGTCACTGTTGGGCAGAAGGGTCCGGCGCGGGCTCTCCCCGCGCCGGAAGGGTCGCTCAGGCCGCGGCGAACTTCATCAGCTTGATCGCCTCCGAATTGCTCACCTGCCCGCCCACGCGCTTGGTCGCGTAGAAGTGCACGAACGGCTTGTTCGAATAGGGATCGCGCAGGATCTGCGTCTCCTGCCGCTCCGCGATCAGATACCCCAGCCGGAAGTTGCCGAACGCGATCGACAGGCTGCCCGGCGCGATGTCCGGCATCTCCTCCGCTTCCACCACCGGATAGCCGAGCAGCGTATCGGGCTGGCCGGACACGAGTCCCGGCTGCCACAGGAAGGCGCCGTCCGCCGTCTTGAGCTTGCGGATGCGGGTCGAGGTCGCCGCATTCATCACGAACACCGCCCCCTGGCGGTACGGCGCGCGCAGGCTCTGCACTAGGTCGATCAGCCGGTCCTGCGGCTCGCTGCCGAAATCGCCGGCCTCCCCGCTCGGCAGATACTGCAAGGTCCCGAACGCCCGCGCCGCATCGCCCGCCGTGGAGACCGGCTCGCGCAGGAAGCCCTTGGGCTGGTTGATGCCACTGCCATCGACGAACGCCCGCCCCTCGGCCGCCGCGAACTCGGCCGCGATCTCGCCCGCCAGCCATTCCTCCACGTCGAAGGCGGCATCGTCCAGCATCGCCTGGCTCGCCGCCGGATTGGCATAGAGGTCGCCCATCGGCGGCGACACCTCATGGAAGGTCGGCGTCGCCGTCTCCGGCCGCGCCGCCGTTTCCGACGCCCAGCCCGACGGCGTGCCGCCGCTCGTCACCAGCTTGCGATAGCCGGCACTCCCGACCTTCACGACGTTGGCGATGGCACGGATCGGGCTCGCCGACTTCAGCAGCGTGTCGATCTGCCGGTCGATTTCGGTCGGCACGGCATAGCCGCCGCTCTCCCCGGTCGTGCCGGTGAACGCCTTCATCTCCAGGGTTGCGCCACTGCGCACGAAGCCCTCGAACGCGGCGCCACCCGGCCGGGCCGCCGCCCCCGTCAGCATCGGCCGCGCCGCCGGCGTCCCCGCACCCTCCACGCCTGCGAAGCTCACTTCCAGCGCATCTGCCTTGATCTCGATCATCACCGTCTCCCGCAAAAGAAAAGGGCGCCCCACCCGGGACGCCCTCACCACGTTTCAAAACTCTGCACCTTCACCCGGGCGCCACCGCATGCACCCACGCCAGCGGCTGCATCGGCACCGCCACCAGGCTCACCTCGATCAGGTCCAGCCGCTCCAGCTCGCGCCACCGCCCGTGCCGCGCCGCCTGCACGCGATACCCGAACGACAGCCCACCCAGCGCGCCGTCCCGAACCAGTTGGGCAAGCTCCGGCAGCTCCACTCGCCCGATGACGCGCAGGCCCCGGCTGTCCTCCGCCAGCTGCTCGATCCGTCCGACCGGCGCTCCCCGGTGCTGCCAAAGCAGCGGCACCGGCCCGGAGCCAGCAAAAGCACCCGCACGCACCACGTCGCCGCCGCGATCCGGCACGTCGAAGATCGCGGCATAGCCGGCAAAGCGCACGCTCATCGCACCCACGCGCCAAAACCGGTCTTCACCGCCACGCCCACCAGCACCAGCGCAAGCAGCATCCGCACCACCCAGCCGATCGCCGCGCGCGCCGCCGATCGCTTGGCGTCGCGCCAGGCGGCCAGCAGTTCGCGCAGCTCCTTCATGTCGCCATGGGCGGCCGCGTCCTCCAGCCCCAGCCGGGTGAGCGCACGCGTCGCGCCGACCTCGCCCGCTTCCTCCACCATCGCGCGCAGCGTCGCCAGGTCGGCACCATCCTGCCGCGCCTGGCCCATCAGCTGCGCCAGCACCTGCGCATTGTCCATCGCCGCCTCCGCCTGTTACGTCCCGGCCATGCGTCGCCGGCTCCGCATCGTCCTGTTCGCCGCACTTGCGGCCCTGGTCTCGATCGCGTTCGTGCTGCCCTTCGTCCGCGGCAAGCAATGCGCGGCCCAGGGCGGCCGCTTCGAACGGACCACCCTCACCTGCACCCTGCCCCTGCGAGGTTAGAGGCCGGCGCCGACCACCGGCCCCACCCCCACCATCGCCCGCTTCTCCTCGCGCGTCAGGAACTCCGCCCCGCTCACTTGGCCCCACAGCCGCTCGCGGTCCTCCGCCAGCGCCGGCACCCGATCGAGGTCCACCGACAGCGCCGGCTCCGCGAAATGCCCGGCCAATCCTTGGCTCAGCTCCGCCAGGATCCGCTCGGCAAGCGGCAGGATCGACAGCCGCCACAGCGCGCGATTGGCCTCGCGATAATTGGCGTAGGTGTTGTCGCCGGGCAGCCCGAGCAGCATCGGCGGCACCCCGAACGCGAGCGCGATCTCCCGCGCCGCCTGTGCCTTCAGCCCGTTGAAATCCATGTCGGCCGGCGTCAGGCTCATCGCCTGCCACTTGAGCCCGCCTTCGAGCAGCATCGGCCGCCCCGCGTTGGCGGCACCCGCAAAGCCCGCTTCCATCTCCGCGCGCAACCGATCGAACTGGTCGCGCGACAGCACGCCGCCGTCGCCGGGGTCATAGACCAGCGCCCCCGAGGGCCGCGCCGCATTGTCGAGCAGCGCCTTGTTCCAGCGCGCCGCCGCATTGTGGACCGCGATCGCTCCCGCCGCCGCCCCCAGGCACCCCAGCCCATAATGATCGTCGAGCGGATGGAACGCCTTGATGTGCACCACCGCCGCCCGCCCCCGGGCATCCTCCGCCGCCAGCTGCTGCACCTGCGCCCCCACTCGGTACCGGAACGCCACCGGCCAGCCATTGGCGTCCGGCTCCACGCTCACCCGCTCGGGCCGAAGCGCATAGAGCTCGCCCACCCCGCCGCGCCCATCGTCCAGCAACTGCACGAAGGCATTGCCGTGCAGCAGCAGCTGCGCCGCGATCGTCTCCACCAGCACCTGGCCCGCCGAGCGGCGGCACACCAGCCGCACCAGCTCCGGGTCCACGCCCGTGACCGGCGCGGCCGCGACGCCCTCGGCCACCATCCGCACCGCGCGCTGCGCGATCGCATTCTCCAGATAACCCGCGCGCACCTGCGCCTCGTAGCTCGTTGGCCAGCTGCCCAGCGCCGCGACCGATCCGCCCGGCGACAGCGCCGGCCGCCGTCCCTCGCCCGCCGCGCCCTGTGCACCCTGTGCGCCCTGTGTGCCCTGTGTGCCCTGTGCGCCCAGGCTCTTCCTGCCGAACCATTTCATGCTAGCTTCCTCCGCCAAGGAGAGTCTGGATGCCGCAAAGCGCACACTTCGCCCTGTTCCCCGCATCGCTGATGCTGTTCTGGCTGGGCGGCATGTTCGTCTGGGCCGGCTGGCGCATCCGCCGCCAGCAGGTCCGCCCCGCCGGGGGCGAGCCCTATGCCCGCTCCGCCACCCGCCACCTCACCATCGGCGGCAGCGTCTGCGCCGCCGCCTTCGTGCTCCTGTTCCTGTCGCTCTTCACCTGATCCAGGCTCACAGCCCCCGTACCGAGGCAGCCCCGCGGCGGCCGAGCATCAGCTCGTCCATTGCCCACACCAGCGCGTCGGCACGGTCGGGGGACCGGCCGGGACCCTCATAGCCGCCGCCCGCCACCAGCCCGCACAGCTCGTCCTCCAGCGCCGGGTAGCTGCCGGCATGCGCGATCCGGCCGCGTTCATAGAGGGCGGCGATCGGCTCGGCCCGTGCCGACTTGCCGCGCGAGGCATGCACCAGCCGCACCGGCAGCGCCGCCTCGGCCGTGCGCAGCACCGTCTCCACCATCGCGCCGCCCTGATTCGCCTCTGCCACCACCCGATCCGCATCGTGGCGCGCGGCGCACGCTGCCACCGCTCGGGCCCAACCGTCGGGCGTCAGTCCGGAGGCACTCGCATCCTCCAGCACGTATCCGCGCCCGTCCCCGCCCAGGCCCGCCGCCACGATCCCGCACGCATCCCCTTCCGCACTCGCGGGCGGGTCGACGCCCACCACCACCCGCACCAGTTCGGGCGCGGCCGCTACCCGGCACCGCTCGATCAGCCCGCGCGTCCACAGTGCTCCCTGCACATCCTCCAGCAACTCCCCGTCGAGCTCCTGCCGCCCCAGCCGCGTGCCCGCATATTGCGCGGCCATCGCCTCGACGAAGCTTGCCGGCAGGTGCGGGTTGTCCACCGTCCGGCCGTGCGTCTCGTGCACGCCCGGCAGCGTCCGCACCCGCCGCAGCAGCGCGCCCGGCTTGGGCGTGGTCGTCACCACCAGCTGCGGATGCGTTCCCAGCCGCATTCCCATCATCAGATTGTCCCAGGCCGCGTCGCCCAGGCGCCACTTGGCGATCTCGTCGCACCAGCCGGCATGGTGCTCGGGTCCGCGCAGCTTCTCGGGCGCCTCCGCCGAATAGGCGAACGCCTTTGCCCCCGAGGCGAAGTGCAGCACGCCTCCCTTCCACAGCATCGGCTCGTCGTCGTGCGCGCTCGCCTGCAACCCGCCCTCGCCGCCCACCATCACCCGGTGCACGTCGTCCAGCGTCGCCCCCACCAGCGCGATCCGCGCCTGGGGGTGGCTGCGCGCGAACTCGGACACCCACTCGGACGCCGCCCGCGTCTTGCCAAAGCCGCGGCCGGCCAGGATCAGCCAGATCCGCCAGCCTTCCGCGGTCGGCAGCTGGCCGGGATGCGCCCAGCGCTCCCAGCGATGCAGCAGCTCACGCCGCTGCTCCGGCGACAGGATCGCCAGCGTAGCCGCCTGCGTGGCCGGGTCGGCACGGGCCAGCGCCCGCATCGCCGCCTCGCGTTCTTCCGCGGGGCTCACGCATCGCCCCCCTCCTGGGTCCGGCGCGCCCGCGCCTCCTCGGCGGCATGGCGCTTGCTCAGCATCGCCAGCCGCTTGAGGATCGCCGCATCCGTCTTGTCCGCCGCGCCCGCGCCTGCCCTGGCGCGCTTGCCGCTCGGCGCTTCCGCCTCGCGCTGCCGCTCGATCAGCCGCAGCGCGAACAGCACGTCCGGCGTTTCCAGCGGATCGTTCGACGCGCCGGTCAGCACCGCGGCCGTGCGCTCGATCAGCATCGCCTCCAGCCGGTCGTATCCGACCCGCAGCGCGGCGCGCCAGCCCTCGGCAAAGCCGGCGTCGCTCCGGCACGCGGCATAGGCCTGCAGCGGCGCGATCGCGACCGCCTCGGCGGCTGCCTCCACGCTGCCGGTCGCCGCCAGGTGGTCCAGGAACGCGCTTTGCACCCCTACCCCGATCGAGCGGGTGCGCCCCGTTCCCGATGCTGCTTTCGATCCCGTCCCGATCTGCCGCGCCATCGCCCCTCCCCCGAACGCAAGACGGGGCCGCAGCCCTTCGGCTTCAGCCCCGCCCGCAATTCCTCAGCGTTCCTGTCTTGTTCCACATCAGCGTGACGATGTCAAGCGCTTTGTACCTGTTTGGTTCGTCGCAGGATTCTACTCGGCGCCTCCGCTGCTCTCCGGTAGGGAGGCCGCATGACGTCCTTGCCCCGCCCGCCGCTCTTCCGCCGACTCACCGCCAGCATCGACGGCTACAGCATGCTGCTGATCGCGACGGTGGTGGTGGCGACGCTGCTTCCCTGCCGCGGCCGCGTGGCGGAGGGCTTTGCCCTGCTGACGCAGGCGGCGATCGCGCTGCTCTTCTTCCTCCACGGCGCCAAGCTGTCGCGCGCCGCGATCGTCGCCGGCCTCACCGCCTGGCGGCTGCACCTGGTCGTGTTCGCCGCCACCTTCCTGATGTTCCCGCTGCTGGGGCTGGGCGTCGAGTGGAGCTCGTCCTGGTTCCTCTCCCCGGCACTCGCGCAAGGGTTGCTGTTCCTCACGCTCCTGCCCTCCACGGTCCAGTCCTCGATCGCCTTCACCGCCATAGCCCGCGGCAACGTCCCGGCGGCGGTGTGCAGCGCATCCCTCTCCAACATCGCCGGCATCTTCATCACGCCCGTGCTCGTCGCGCTGCTGATGGGCGTATCCGCGAGCGGCGGCGACTCGCTTGCCGCCATCGAGGAGATCGCGCTCCAGCTGCTGCTCCCCTTCATCGTCGGCCATCTCGCCCGCCCGCTCGTCGGCGGCTTCATCGAACGGCACAAGCCGCTGGTCTCCACGGTCGACCGCGGCTCGATCCTGCTCGTCGTCTACACTGCCTTCAGCGCCGCGGTGATCGAGGGGCTCTGGCACCGCGTCCCCGCCTGGCAGCTGGTGCTGGTCACGATCGTCTGCTGCCTGCTGCTCGCGGTGGTGCTGTTCGCCACCCGTACGCTGGCGCGCCGCCTCGGTTTCTCGCGCGCGGACGAGATCGCGATTGTCTTCTGCGGTTCGAAGAAGAGCCTCGCCTCGGGCGTGCCCATGGCGGGCGTGCTGTTCCCGGCAGCCCAGGTCGGCGCGCTGATACTGCCGCTGATGATCTTCCACCAGCTCCAGCTGCTCGCCTGCGCCGTCATCGCCCGGCGCTATGCCGAGGCGGATCTTCCCGCCGATGCTTGACACAGCCCGCCCGCTCGGGCGCAACGCACGGCTGCTGCCAAAGGATGAGAACCGGATGATCAAGACCCTGCTGCGTGCCGCCGGCCTGTTCGCCTTTGCCGCCTGGACGACACCGCTCGCCGCGCATCAGGCGGCCGCACCCGCCGCCCAGGCGCAGACCGTCGATGCCGATCCCGCGCTCTGGGTGGTGAAGGACGCGGACACCACCGTCTATCTCTTCGGCACCATCCATCTGCTGAAACCCGGCCTCAGCTGGTTCGACGAGGCGGTGAAGACCGCCTTCGACCGCAGCGACGAGCTGGTGCAGGAGGTCGTGCTCCCCGATCCGCAGACGGTGCAAAAGGCGTTGATCGCCACCGCCATCAACCCCACCGGTCCCGGCCTCGAAGAGCGGCTGCCCGCCGACACCCGCAAGGCCTATCTGGCAGCGCTCGCCGATGTCGGCGTGCCGGCGGCGAGCTTCGACCGCTTCGATCCGTGGTTTGCGGCCACCAACCTGACGGTGCTCAAGCTGGTGAAGGCCGGCTATGATCCCAACAGCGGCGCCGAACAGGCGCTCACCGCCGCCGCCAAACAGGCGGGCAAGCGCGTCACGGGCCTGGAAACCCTCGAACAACAGTTCGGCTATTTCGACAGCCTGTCCGAAAAGTCCCAGATCGCCTTCCTCACCGACACCATCAAGCAGTTGCCCGATGCCGAGAAGGAAGTCGGCAAGATGGTGGCCCAGTGGTCGGCGGGCGATCCGGATGCGCTGGCCGAGACGATGAACGAGGGGCTCGATGCGACCCCGGAAGTCGCCAAGATCCTGCTGCTGGACCGCAACGTCCGCTGGGCCAACTGGATCGCGGATCGCATGGCAAAGCCCGGCACCGTCTTCGTCGCGGTCGGCGCCGGCCATCTCGCGGGCAAGGACAGCGTCCAGGCGCAACTCGCCGCCCACCGCCTGAAGGCCGAACGCGTCCCCTATTGATCCGGCCAGGGAGCGGTTCGCGCGGACGCTCGTTGTCGCCACAGCCTCCAGCAAAGGACGCCGCATGGCCGACACCGCTCCCCGCCCCTTCCTCGGCCTCGTTGCCGGCATCGCCGCCGGGGTCGTCGCCTCCGCCGCCATGGCCGGCTTCCAGGCCGCCGCTGCCCGCCTCATGCCCTCTGACAGCGACGAGGATCCCGCGACGGTGAAGGCCGCCGACCGCGTCAGCCGGGCTGCCACCGGCCACCCGGTCGCCGAGCCGAACCGCGCCGCCGCCGGGCAGGCGGTCCATTATCTGGTCGGCGCCGCCCTGGGCGGCATCTACGGCGTGCTCGCGGAATATCAGCCCGCCACCCGCCGCGGTTTCGGCGGCGCCTATGGCCTCGTCACCTCGCTGCTGGTCGACGAAGCCGCCGTCCCGGCCGCGGGCCTGGCGCCCGGCCCCTGGCAGGCGTCGCTCGCCAGCCACGGCTACGGCCTCGCCTCGCACCTGGTCTACGGCATGGCACTGGAAGGCACCCGCACCCTGATCGCCGGCCGCCGCTGAGCGCCGGGCGGCACACCCGCCCCCAACCCTTCATCGTACCCCGGCGAAGGCCGGGGCCCAGTTGGGGAACCTAGCGGCTCTAACGATCCAGCCGCCAAGCCTTCTTGCCTTGCGTACTCTACAGCAGCAACCAGTCCTCGCGCGTACGGCCGACCGCGCCGCCGTTCTGCCGCCGCGCCAGCTCCTGCTCCGCGGTGTACCGCACGTCCTCGTCCCGGTCCGACAGGAAGCCGTCGAGCGAATCGTCGTCGATCTCCGTCCACTCGCGCCCCCGGTCCGGACCATAGCGCACGCGCGGCAGCAGCCCGGGCAGGTTCGACCATTCGATCAGCTGCGCGATGCTCGCCTCGTTCAGCATGTCGCGCAGGTGGAATGCGGTCACATAGGCGTCCGGGAAGGCGCGATGCGCCGGCAGGCCGCGCTCATGCTCGATGCCGTGCGGCCGCCGCCAATAGCGCAGCATCTGGTTGGAAAAGCCCGGCGAGTCCGGCCACAGCCGCAGCGCGCATTTCCAGGTGCAGATCCAGTCGGCGCCATGGGTCAGGGGCGCCGTGCAGAACTTCTGCTCGAAATCCGCCCGGTGCGCCGCCAGCGCGATCCGCCGCGGATAGGGGTCCAGCACCCGCCGCGCGACGTCGTGCCAATAGGGCGCGTCGGCGACCTGCTCGTCGAGGATATGGTGGATGGCCTGGGTGACCGGCGGGATCATCCGGCCCGGATTGACGAGTTGCGATCCGCCCTCGCCCACCAGTTCCCAGCGCCCGTCCTCGCCCAGCGCCACATCCTGCCAGCCGATCTCGCACACCCCATGCGCGGGGGGTGCGTTGCCGGTGGTTTCGAGGTCGATGACGCGAACGATCTGGGGGGAAGCCATGGCCCCGAAATGGGGCAGGCGGGCGCGAATTGCCAGCCCGCGCGTTTCAGACCGGTTGCCGCTTGCCGCGGCAGGCGGCGGGCCAGGCACCCTCGCCCGGCCCGCGCCCGATCAGTGCGCCGCCTGCGGCCCGCGCTGCAGCCCGCTCAGCGCCAGCTGCTCGTCGATCTGCGCCATCAGCCGGTCCAGCCCTTCCTGGCTCTTGGCCTCGGCGCGCGCCACCAGCACGTCCTGGGTGTTGGACGCGCGCAGCAGCCACCAGCCGTCCGGCGTGTTGACGCGCGCGCCGTCGGTGCGGTTGACGTCCGCGCCGGCCGCTTCCAGCCGCTCCAGGATCTCGTCGACCACCGCGAACTTGCGGCTCTCGTCCACCTGGAAACGCATTTCCGGGGTGTTGATCATCTCGGGCATCGCAGACCGGATCTCGGTCATCGACTTGCCGATCATGTGCACCGCGCGGATCAGCCGCACCGCCGCATAGGGGGCGTCGTCGAACCCGTAATAGTCGTGCGCGAAGAAGATGTGGCCCGACATCTCGCCGGCGAGCGGCGAGTTGGTTTCCTTCATCTTGGTCTTGATGAGGCTGTGGCCCGTCTTCCACATCAGCGGCTCGCCGCCCAGCTCGGCGATGCGGTCGTACAGCGCCTGGCTCGCCTTCACGTCGGCGATGATCGTCGCGCCCGGCAGTTCCTTCAGCACCGGCTCGGCCAGGATCGACAGCAGCTGGTCGCCCCAGATCACCCGGCCGGTGCCGTCGATTGCGCCGATGCGATCGCCGTCGCCGTCAAAGGCGATGCCGAAGTCGAGGTTCTTGTCCGCCACCAGCTGCTTGAGCGCCGCCAGGTTCTTTTCCTCGGTGGGGTCGGGATGGTGGTTGGGGAAGCGCCCGTCGATGTCGGTGAACAGCAGGTGGTGCTCGCCCGGCAGCAGCTCGGTGAGCTTCTCGATCACCCGGCCTGCCGAACCGTTGCCGGCGTCCCAGCCGATCCGGTACGCGCCGCCGGCATAGCCTGCCATCAGGCGCCCGACATAGGCGTCCTCGATGTCATAGTCGCTGACGGTGCCTTCGCCCTCTTCCCAGTCGCCCTCGGCGCCCATGCGGCCCAGCTTCTGGATGTCCTCGCCGAAGAACGGCTTGTGCTGCAGCACCATCTTGAAGCCGTTGTAGTCGGCCGGGTTGTGGCTGCCGGTGATCATGATGCCGCCGTCGACCTCCAGCGTCGCCTCGGCGTAATAGAGCATCGGCGTCGGCCCCAGGCCGACCCGCACCACGTCGACACCGCTCTGCGTCAGGCCCTGGACCAGCGCCGCCTCGAGCTCGAGCGAGGACACGCGGCCGTCGCGGCCCACCGCCACGCGGGTGCCGCCGGCGCGGCGCACGATCGTGCCGAAGCCGCGGCCGATCGCGGTCGCGTCCGCCGTGCCCAGGGTTTTGCCGACCACCCCGCGGATGTCATATTCGCGCAGCGAGGTGGGGTCGAAGACGTGGCTCATGGCTTTCTCCCTGGAATTCGGTGGCGTCAGATCGCGCGACGCCGCGGAAAGTTCAATGTCGCAACCGGCCGAGCAGCACGTCGCGGGCTGCATTCACCCGACGGGTGAGGTCGGCTGAGCCGCCGCGGTCGGGATGGACGGCGCCCACCAGCCGCCGATGGGCGGCGCGGATCGTCGCCTCGTCCGCATCTGGGCCGACGCCCAGCACCTGCCGCGCCTCGGCCTCGCCCGTCAGCACAGGCTTGCGCGGGCGCAGGTACAGCCACAGCCCCACCAGCACCGCCGCGACCAGAAGGACCTTCAGCATCAGGCTGCGGCAGAAGGCACGACCGGGTCCGGCAGCGCCAGCCCGGCCATCATCTCGCGCAGTTCCTGGCGCGCGGCGACGTGGCTCAGCCCCATCGCGCCGAACTCGCGGCTGTCGAGCATGGTCAGACCCTTGGGGAACAGCTCGCGATAGATCACGCGCTCCGACAGCCCCGGGATCACCCGGAAGCCGACGCGCTTGGACAGCTGCTCGATCGCCTCGGACACGCGCCGCATGTTGCGCGCCTCGATGTGCTGCAGGCGGTTGCGCAGCACCACCCAGTCGATCGTCGACCCGTCGGCGCGGGCGCGATGCTTGCGCGTTTCCCAGATCAGCTCCGAATAGAAGCTCGGCCGCGTGACCTTGAACGTTTCCGGATGCACCTGGCCGATCAGGTCGAAGTCGACGAAGCTGTCGTTCATCGGCGTGACCAGCGTGTCGGCGTTGGTGACGGCCATGCGCGCGAACGGATCGTCGCGGCCCGGCGTGTCGATCACCAGATAGTCGGCCTCTTCCGACAGACGCTCCAGCGTGTCGGTGAAGAAGTCCATGCTCTCGCCGTCGTGCGTCGCATGGATCGGCATCGGCAGGGTGCCGCCTTGCCGCCGCGCCGTCTCCGCGCGATTGTCCAGATAACGACCCAGCGTGCGCTGGCGATGGTCCAGGTCGAACGCCGCCACCCGCGCCCCCTTGGCGGCAAGTGCGATCGCGACGTGAACCGCGGTCGTCGACTTGCCCGTGCCGCCCTTCTCGTTGGCGAACACGATGACGTGCAATCCGTTTGAGGCCGTGCTCAAGGTGCCTGCTGTCCCCTGTTGGTACCCTGGTGCTGGTGCCATGGTGTTGATCCCGTGGCGGCACCCCCATAGAAGGCCGCCTTCTCATTCTTACCGGAGGCATTGGGGCCGTGCAAACCATCCGTCAGCTCGACGCGCTTCGCGACGCGCTGGCTTCTTACCGCGCCGCAGGGGACAGCGTCGCCCTCGTTCCCACCATGGGCGCGCTGCATGCCGGCCACATGGCCCTGGTCGATGCCGCGCGCCGCCGCGCCAACCGCGTGGTGGTGTCGATCTTCGTCAATCCCAAGCAGTTCGGCCCCAATGAGGATCTCGCCCGCTATCCCCGGCGCGAGATGCAGGATGCCCGCATGCTGACGGAAGCAGGCGCCGACGTCCTGTGGATGCCGTCGGTCGAGGAAATCTATCCCGAGGGCTTCGCCACCACCGTCTCGGTGTCGGGCGTCAGCGACATCCTTGAGGGCGCGCATCGTGCCGGCCACTTCGACGGCGTCGCCACCGTCGTCGCCAAGCTCTTCGGCCAGGTCCGCCCCGACGTCGCCCTGTTCGGCGAAAAGGATTTCCAGCAGCTCGCGGTGATCCGCCGCATGGCGACCGATCTCGACCTGGGCATCGAGGTGGTGGGCGTGCCGACCCAGCGCGACGACGACGGCCTCGCCCTGTCGTCCCGCAACCTCTACCTCGATCCCGACGAGCGCCAGCGTGCCGTCGCCCTCCCCCGCGCGCTCGGCATCGCCGCGCGCACGCTTGAAAAGGGCGGGGCTGCCGACGAGGCGCTCTCCCAGGCCCGCGACATGCTCGCCCAGGCCGGGTTCGAGACCGACTATATCGCGCTGGTCGATGCGGAGACCTTGGGCGATCCTGTTCCCGGCCAGCCGATGCGGCTGCTCGCCGCCGCACGGATCGGCAACACCCGCCTGATCGACAACGTCGCGGTCCTGCCTGCCTGACCGGCACCAGCCTCCCGCCCGGGCGTTCCCCACCCCAGGGATCGCCGCGGGAGGCAGGATATGCGGAATCTGGATTTCACCGACTGGCACAGCGTGCTCACGACGCTGGTCGGGCTCGCGCTCTTCACCCTGATCGGCGTCGGCACCCGGCTGGTGATGATGATGACCATCCAGCAGCGCCGGGAGCGCATGAACCGGCAGATCAACGAGCGGCTCCGCACGTTGATCGCCGCCTACAAGACGCTCGGCGGCTCGTTCACCGGGGACCTGACCGTCGACCCCACCCACCTGCGCGACCTGCGCCGCCGCAGCGATGCCGGCGCCGCTACCGAACCGATGGCGGCGCTCGACCTCACGGCAGAGCGCGCCGCCGGCTCCGAGCGCACCCGCCGCATCCGCGACGCCGTCGAAGCGGCGCTTTCCGACATCATCCTGCTCGGAACCGAGCAGCACGTCCGTCTGGCCCGGCAGGCGGTGGAGGAACTCGTCGCCGGCCGCCCGGTCCACACCCATGCGCTGGTGGTGGCGTTGCGCGACTTCATCCGGGAGGCGCTGGGCCTCGATCCGATCCCCGCCGACCTCGCCATGCCGCTCCAGGGCCCCAGCCGTCCGGCCAGTTCCGGGGCGCGCGGAAAGGAAGGCGAGCGCGGCGGCAGCGGTGGTGGTGGTGGTGGCGGCGGCGGCGGCATGGGAGGAGGCATGGGCGGCATGGGCATGGGCGGCGGCACCGCCCTTGAGGACGACGCCCCCCGTCCTCGCTCCTGATGTGACACTCCCGCGCCCGGCGACGGCGTCGCTGACCTTGCCTCAGCCCGCCAGGCTCGCCCGCCCGCCCGCATGCCGCTCCAGCCGCCCGGCAAGCTCCAGCTCCAGCAGCACGATCTGCACCACGGCTGCGGGAAGCGCGGATTGGCGGACCAGCTCGTCCACCGGCACCGGCACGGGGCTGAGCAAGTCCGTCACCCGCCGCCGCTCTGCCTCGCCGGCATCCTCGGCGACCGGCTCGGCCGCATACCGGCTGCTCGGTGAGCGGACGCTGCGTGGATCGATCGGGCGCAGCATCTCCGCCACGTCGGCTGCCGACTGGATCAGCGTCGCCCCTTCCCGGATCAGCAGGTTGCAGCCCTGCGCCCGCGGGTCTAGCGGGCTGCCGGGCACCGCCATCACCTCGCGCCCTGCTTCCGCCGCGAGTCGTGCGGTGATCAGCGATCCGGACTTCGGCGCCGCCTCCACCACCACCGTCCCCTGCGACAGGCCAGCGATGATCCGGTTGCGATACGGAAAGTGCCGCGCGCGCGGCTCCGTTCCCGGCGGCTGCTCCGCCACCAGCAGGCCCCGCTCCGCCACCGACTCCTGCAGCGCGGCATTCTCCGGCGGAAACGCGATGTCGATCCCGCTCGCGATCACCCCCACCGTCCCGCCGGCAAGCGATCCCGCATGCGCCGCGGTATCGATCCCGCGCGCCAGGCCGGAGACGACGGTGATTCCCTCGCCTGCCAGCGCCTCGGCCAGCTGGCGTGCGAATCGGCAGGCGGCAGCCGACGCATTGCGCGCGCCGACCATCGCCACGCACGGCCGTGCAACCAGCTCCAGCCTCCCGCGCAGGATCAGCGCAGGCGGCGCATTCTCGATCTCCGCCAGCAGCGGCGGATAGTCGGCATCGTCCAGGAACAGATAGCGCGCGGCCAGCCGCTCGGTCCGCGCGATCTCCCGCATCACCGCGTCCTCGGACGCGATCACCGGCGCGCGCCCGCCGCCGCGCGCGGCCAGGTGCGGCAGGGCCTCCAAGGCGGCGGTCGCGCTGCCGAAGCGCGCAACCAGCTGGCGATAGGTGATGGGGCCGACGTTCGCGGAACGGATCAGCCGGAGCCGATCGATCCGCGGGTCGGCGTCAGCCACCCTTGCGGCTGCCGACGCGGGGTTCGGTGCCGTCGAGCAACCGGCCCAGATTCTCGCGATGCTTCCACAGCGCCACCGCGGCCATTCCCAGCAGCAGCAGGACCAGGTCGAACTGCCCGAACCAGGCGGCGCTCACCGGTGCGGAGATGCAGGCGGTCATGCCCGCCACCGAGGAGATGCGCAGCAGCGCGAGCAGCCCCAACCACACGACCGCGAACACCAGCGCGCTCGGCCAATGGAGCGCGAGCACCACGCCCAGCATCGTCGCGACGCCCTTGCCACCGCGGAACCGCAGCCAGACGGGATAGCAATGGCCCAGAAACGCCGTCGCCGCGGCGAACGGGCCATGGCCGGGGAACAGCCATTCGGCCAACACCACTGCGAGCGCGCCCTTGGCGGCGTCGAGCAGCAGCGTCGCCGCCGCCAGCCCCTTGCGCCCGGTGCGCAGCACGTTGGTCGCGCCGATGTTGCCCGATCCGATCGCCCGCAGGTCGCCCGCGCCGAACCACCGCGCGAGCAGCAGCCCGAACGGGATCGCGCCCAGCAGATAGCCGAGCAACATTGCGCAAAGCGCCGGCGCCGATGAGAAGTCGGTTGGCAAGACTGATTTCGTACCCCTGTTGCCCCGACGCTAGGCGTTTCGGTATCGGGGCGCAACAACCTCGATCAAAGCGGGAACGTCTCTCCGCGCGCAAGGATCTGCCCCGCATGCCCGACTCCCGCCCGATCCTGTTCTTCGACTCCGGCGTCGGCGGTCTGTCGGTGCTCGCCCCCACCCAGCGGCTGCTGCCACAGGCGCCGATCGTCTACGCAGCCGACTCGGCAGGCTACCCCTATGGCACCCGCAGCGAGGCGGAGATCGCCGCACGCGTCCCGGCACTGCTGGGGCGGCTGGCGGAGCGCTTTCATCCCCGGCTGATCGTGATCGCCTGCAACACCGCCTCCACCATCGCGCTGCCGGCGGTGCGCGCCGCGCTCGACCTGCCCGTGGTCGGCACCGTTCCCGCCATCAAGCCCGCGGCCGAGTTGAGCCGCACGCGCGTCATCGGCGTGCTCGGGACCGAGGCGACGGTGCGCCAACCCTATGTCGACGACCTGGCCACCCGATTCGCCGCCGATTGCCGCGTCCTGCGCCACGGCTCCGCCGCGTTGGTCGCCCTCGCCGAGGCACGCCTGCGCGGCGAGGAGGCGGAGGACGACGCCTATCGCGTCGTGCTCGCAGGGCTGCTCGATCAGCCCGACGGCGACCGCATCGACGTGGTCGTCAACGCCTGCACCCATTTCCCGCTGGTCGCGGACCGGCTGGAGGCCGCCGCCGGGCGCCCGGTGCAGTTCGTCGATGGCGGCGAGGGCATCGCCCGTCGCGTCGCGCATCTCCTCGATGGCGCCGACTGGCCCGACGCTCCGGGCGAAGGCACGGCGGTGTTCACCGGCGCCGATCCGGGGATCGAGTTGCTCCGGCCTGCCCTCGCCCGCTTCGGCTTGACCCAGATCAAACTGCTGTAATCGAACGCGACGCTCGCTCTAAACGAGGCTTTGAGAGTAGAAAAACAAGGGTCCTGTCGTTATGCAGACCGGCATGTCCAGCGACGAAACCGTTCGCGCGGTCGATTACAGCCGCGTCTTCAACCAGGCGATCGACAGGCTCCATGCCGAGGGGCGCTACCGCGTCTTCATCGACATTTTGCGCAACAAGGGCATGTTCCCCAACGCGCGCTGCTTCGCCGGGCATAACGGGCCCAAGCCGATCACGGTCTGGTGCTCCAACGACTATCTGGCGATGGGGCAGCACCCCAAGGTGATCGCCGCCATGGAAGAGGCGCTGCACGACGTCGGCGCCGGCTCCGGCGGCACCCGCAACATCGGTGGCAACACCCATTATCACATCGACCTCGAAAGCGAGCTGGCCGACCTGCACGGCAAGGAAGGCGCGCTGCTGTTCACCAGCGGCTATGTCTCGAACGAGGCGACGCTGGCGACGCTGGCCAAGGTGCTGCCGGGCTGCATCATCTTTTCGGACGAGCTCAACCACGCCTCGATGATCGCGGGCATCCGCAACTCGGGCTGCGAGAAGCGAGTCTTCCGCCACAACGACCTGGAGCACCTTGAGGAGCTGCTGGCCGAGTCGGATCCGCAGGCGCCCAAGCTGATCGCGTTCGAAAGCGTCTATTCGATGGACGCCGACATCGCCCCGATCGCCGAGATCTGCGACCTCGCCGACAAGTACAACGCCCTGACCTATCTCGACGAGGTCCATGCCGTCGGCATGTACGGTGCACGCGGCGGCGGCATTTCGGAGCGTGACGGCGTCGCCGACCGCCTCAACATCATCGAGGGCACGCTCGGCAAGGCGTTCGGCGTGATGGGCGGCTATATCGCGGCCGATCGCACGATCATCGACGTGATCCGCAGCTATGCGCCCGGCTTCATCTTCACGACCTCGCTGTCGCCGGTGCTGGTCGCCGGCGCCCTCGCCAGCGTCCGCCACCTGAAGGCCTCCTCGGCCGAGCGCGAGGGGCAGCAGGTCGCTGCCGCCAAGCTCAAGGCGATGTTCCGCGACGCCGGCCTGCCGGTGATGGATTCGACCACCCACATCGTGCCGCTGATGGTCGGCGATCCGGTCAAGGCCAAGCGCGTCAGCGACATCCTGCTCGCCGAGTACGGCGTCTATGTTCAGCCGATCAACTTCCCGACCGTGCCCCGCGGCACCGAGCGCCTCCGCTTCACCCCCGGCCCCGCCCATGACGAGTCGATGATGCGCGAACTCACCGACGCGCTGGTCGAAATCTGGGGTCGCCTGGAAATGCGCCGCGCCGCCTAAGGGCGTCATCACCGCGCTCGTACCCCGGCGAAGGCCGGGGCCCAGTTGGGAGCGCTACGAGAGGGCGCGCTCCGCTTCGGAATCACCGATACTGGCCAGCTGCCTTCGCGGGATCTTTGTGCCCCGGTCGTGCTCCTGCGCAGGCAGGAGCCCAGGGCAGCAAAGCGCAACGGCGGATACCTCTAGGCTCCTGCCTCCGCAGGAGCACGGTGCGCGCTATGGGCGCGCCGTCCCCGCAAGCACCGCCCGCGCGTCCTCGCAATCGCGCGCGATCTGCGCCTTCAGCGCATCCAGCCCGTCGAACCGCCACTCCGGCCGCAGATACTCGATCAGGTCGACCTCGATCCGCTGCCCATACAGGTCCCCGGAGAAGTCGAAGAAGTGCGGCTCGAGCAGCTCCAGCGGCGGCTCGATCATCGGCCGGATTCCCAGGTTTGCGACCCCGTCGAGCACGCGCCCGTCCGCCAGCCGCCCGCGCACCGCATAGATGCCATAGGCGGGGCGCAGATAGCTGCCGAGCGTCAGGTTGGCGGTCGGGAAGCCCAGTTCCCGCCCCAGGCGCGCGCCCGGCTCCACCACGCCCTGGATCGCGAACGGCCGGGTCAGCAGCGCTGCGGCCTCCGCCGGCTTGCCCGCTTCCAACAGCGCGCGAATGCGGCTGGACGAGACCGGCTCGCCCCCGTCCTCGACCGGTGCCACCGTGTCGACGGAGAAGCCCTGCACCGCGCCCAGCGCCGCCAGCACCGCGACATCGCCGTCACGCCCCTTGCCAAAGGTGAAGTCGGCGCCCGTAACCACCCCGCCGATCCCCGCCAGCCCGCGCAGCCGCTCTTCGACGAACGCCGCGGCCGACAGGCTCGCGAGCGCGGCATCGAACCGGAACACCAGCATCGCATCGGCGCCGGCTTCGGCGAACAGCCGCTCGCGCTGGTCGAGCGTCGTTAGGCGGAACGGCGCGGCATCGGGCCGGAAGTGGCGAATCGGGTGCGGGTCGAAGGTGGCGACGATCGCCGGCCGGCCCTCGGCATGCGCGCGCGTCACCGCCCGGCGCACCACCGCCTGGTGCCCGAGGTGGAAACCATCGAAATTGCCAAGCGCGACGATCCCGCCGCGCAACCCTGCGGGGACCGCCGAGCTGCCGTCCAGCCGCTCCATGCCCCGCGCTATAGGGAAAGCCGACGCGCAGGCAAACCATGTGCGCGTCAACGGCGGCCGCGCTCCAACTCTACCGTGCTCCTGCGCAGGCAGGAACCCAGGGCACCGGGTGCTACCGTTCGCGGCCTTGCTACCGCACCAGTGTTACGAAGCTGCAACCCGGCCGCTCGCCCTCGGCCGGAAATTCTTCCCGCGCCACTTCCCGCCAGCCCTCGAACGTCGGCACCACCGCATCCCCCTCGGGTGCGGCATGGACCTCGGTCAGCTCGATCCTGTCCGCCTGCGGCAGGAACAGCGCGAACACCTCGGCCCCGCCGATCACCGCCACCTCGCCATCGCCGGCCAGCGCCAGCGCCGCCTCCGGATCATGCGCCACCTCGGCACCCGGTGCATTCCAGCTGGGGTCGCGCGTCAGCACGATGTGCCGCCGCCCCGGCAGCGGGCTCGGGAAGCTCTCGAACGTCTTCCTGCCCATCACCATCGGCTTGCCCATGGTGCCCGCCTTGAACCGCTTGAGGTCGGCCGGCAGGTGCCAGGGCAGCTGCCCGTCGCGTCCGATCACGCCATTGTCGGCCCGCGCCAGGTGGAAGACGATCATACCGCCACCGGCGCCTTGATATGCGGTTGCGCGTGGTAGTCGTGGAGCACGAAATCCTCCAGTTCATAGCCGTCGATGCCGTCCGGCCGGCGCAGGATCTTCAGCCGCGGCAGCGCGGTGGCCGTGCGCGACAGCTGCTCGCGCGCCTGGTCCAGGTGGTTGAGGTAGAGGTGGCAGTCCCCGCCCGTCCACACGAACTCGCCGACCTCCAGCCCGCACTGGTCCGCCAGGATATGGGTCAGCAGCGCATAGCTCGCGATGTTGAACGGCACGCCCAGGAAAATGTCGGCCGAGCGCTGGTAGAGCTGCAGCGACAGCTTGCCGTTCGCGACATGGCACTGGAACAGGCAGTGGCACGGCGCCAGCGCCATCGCCGGCAGGTCGCCCGGGTTCCAGGCGGAGACCACCATCCGCCGGGACGCCGGATTGCTTTTCAGCGTGGCGATCAGCTCGGCGATCTGGTCCAGGTGACGCCCATCGGCCGTCTCCCAGTCGCGCCACTGCTTGCCATAGACGGGGCCGAGGTCGCCCGATTCGTCGGTCCACTCGTCCCAAATGCTCACCTTGCGCTCCTGCAGCCAGCGGACGTTGGTGTCGCCGCGTAGGAACCACAGCAGCTCGACGATGATCGAGCGCAGGTGCAGCTTCTTGGTGGTGAGCACCGGAAAGCCCGCCGAAAGGTCGAAGCGCATCTGGTGGCCGAAGACCGAACGGGTGCCGACGCCGGTGCGGTCCATCGTCTCCACGCCCGTGTCGAGCGCGCGCTGCATCAGGTCGAGATATTGCTGCATGCCGCCGGCGTAGCGGCTGCGCGTGCGGAAGCCTAGCCTGCCTTGGGCGCCGGCGGGTTCAGCCGGCACGGGCGGATCGCGCTGGGCTCCGGCCGCGGCCCCACCGCCTGGAAGGTCGCCAGATAGCCGCCCGCGGACGGCATCGGCCGCATCGACACCTGGCGATAGCCGACCGCCTCGAACTCGCAGCGCAGCAGCGCCGGCGGCGTGCCGTGGTTCTGCGTTGCACGGTTGGCATCCACCACCACGACCAGCCCATCCGGGCGCAGCGACGGGCGCAGGTGCCACAGGAACGCATAGGGCTCGGCGATCTCATGGTACATGTGCACCATCAGCACCCGGTCGAAGCTCGCCTCGGGCAGCCGCGGGTCGTCGGCCTTGCCCAGCCGCACGCTGACATTGTCGAGCCGCTCGCGCGCCACGCGTTGGGCCAGCGCGTCGCGTACCTCCGGCACGATGTCCTCGGCCAGCACCCGGCCGTCCGGGCCGACGCGCTGGGTCAGGCGGATCGTGTAATAGCCCTCGCCCGCGCCGATGTCGGCGACCGTCATCCCCTTGGCGATGCCGGCGCCGTCCATCACTTCCTCGGCCTCGTTCAGCCGGTCGCGCGCTTCCTCGGTCGACCAGCGCGCCGACACGATGGTCGCCACCGGCCGGTCGGCCGCCGGGAAGTCGGAGGCCTTCGCCTCGGACTTGCGCTCGGGCAGCTTGGGCTCGGTCGCATCGCAGGCGCCGAGCAGCAGGGCGCACGCCACCGCCGCCGCCCCGGCCCATGCCGCGCGTCCCCCATCCAGCCCAGGCAGGACCCGCCCCACGATCAGTCGACGTCCTCCACCTCGACCGTCTCGCCGGTCACGCGCTGCGACAGCGCCGCTGCCATGAACGGGTCGAGCGCACCGTCGAGCACGTCGCCCGGCGCAGTCGAGGTCACGCCCGTGCGCAGGTCCTTCACCAGCTGGTACGGCTGGAGGACATAGGAGCGGATCTGGTGGCCCCAGCCGATGTCCGTCTTGGTGGCGTTCTGCGCGTTCGCCACCGCCTCGCGCTCGGCGAGTTCCCGCTCGTACAGGCGCGCGCGCAGCTGGTTGTACGCCTCGGCCTTGTTCTTGTGCTGTGAACGCTGATTCTGGCACTGCACGACGATACCGGTCGGCAGGTGGGTGATGCGCACGGCCGAATCGGTCGTGTTGATGTGCTGACCGCCCGCGCCCGACGCGCGATACGTGTCGATGCGCAGCTCGCTCTCATTGATCTCGATGTCGATGTTGTCGTCGATCACCGGATAGACCCACACGCTCGAAAAGCTGGTGTGGCGCCGTGCCGCGCTGTCGTACGGACTGATGCGCACCAACCGGTGCACGCCGCTCTCGGTCTTGGCATAGCCATAGGCGTTCTCGCCCTTCACCAGCAGCGTCGCCGACTTGATGCCCGCCTGCTCGCCGGCGTGATAGTCGATCAGCTCGACCTTCATGCCGCGCCGCTCGGCCCAGCGCGTGTACATGCGCTGCAGCATGCCCGCCCAGTCCTGGCTTTCGGTACCGCCGGCGCCCGAGTTGATCTCGATATAGGTGTCGTTGGCGTCGGCCTCGCCCGACAGCAGCGCCTTTACCTTGTCCTGCTCGGCGCGTTCCGCCAGCTGGGCCAGGCTCTGCGTGCCCTCGTCCGCCATCTCGGCGTCGCCCTCGGCATCCGCCATCTCGATCAGCTCGACCGTGTCGGACAGCTCCGCCTCGATCGCACGGGTCGCGGTGATCGCCTCGTCCAGCCGCCGCCGCTCGCGCATCACTTCCTGCGCGGCCTTGGGGTCGTTCCACAGGCTCTGGTCCTCGACGCGCGCGTTCAGCTCGTCCAGGCGGCGCAGCGCGCGGTCCCAGTCGAGGAAGCGGCGCAACAGCGCCAGCGCGTCGTTGATCTTGTCGACATGGGCTTGCGCTTCGGCGCGCATCGAAATTCTCTCCACCTTCGAAGATCCCGGATGAACCCGGGAATCTCGGGCCGCAAGGGCGGCGCTTCAATGTATCGTCAGAAAAGGAACTGCCGGCTCGGGCAGGATGGTCGTCCCCGCCCCTAGTAAATGCCGCCCTCCCTTTGCAAGAAATCGCCGTCCTGCGGGGCCGTCTGCGCGCGCGGTGCGGCCTTCTGGACCGGTGCCGCATCTTCGCCCTCGCGCGAACGGCGCGCGCGGCGGCGCGGCTCGCTCTCCGGCTTGAACGCTTCCCAGATCACCGACGCCTTGGGATCGGTCGTCGGCCAGGCGCCATAGACCGGCTTGCCGCTCCCCCGGTCGACGCGCACCATGCGGATGCCGGCGGGCGCGGTGAACGGCAGCTTCTCCATCCCCTCGAACGCCTTGACCGCAAACGCCTTGAAGATCGGCGCCGCCAGCGTCCCGCCCTGCGCATAGCCGCCCAGGTTCCGGGGCGTGTCATAGCCGATGTAGAGCCCGCCGATCATCTGCGGCGTGCCGCCCACGAACCACACGTCGGTCGGCCCGTTGTTGGTGCCGGTCTTGCCCATCATCGGCCGGTCGAGGTCGCGCAGCGTGACGGCGGTGCCGCGCTGGACGACGCCCTCGGTGATATGGACCATCTGGTAGGCGGTGAGCGGATCGAGCAGCTGGCGCGACCGGATCACCGGCCGCGGCATCGCCTTGCCGTCCCAATCGCGTGCGTTGCACCGGTCGCACGCGCGCCAGTCCTGCGGCCAGATCACCTTGCCATGGCGGTCCTGCACGAAGTCGATGACGCTCGGCTTCAGCGCGCGGCCATGGTTCACCAGGATCGAATAGGCGTTGACCATCCGCGCGACCGTCGTCTCGCCCGCGCCCAGCGCATAGGAGAGGTAGGACGGATAGCGCCCCTCGCTCACGCCCAGCCGCTGGATCAGGTCGGTGACGTTCTTCATGCCCGTCGCCGCCGCCGCGCGCACCGTCATCAGGTTGCGGGACTGCTCGATGCCCCAGCGCATGGTGTGCGGCCCGGCATAGGAGCCGGAGAAGTTGCGGAAGCACTTGGTGCCCAGCCGTCCGCCCTGGTCCACGCAATAGGGTGCGTCGGTGATGATGGTCGCCGGAGTCATCCCCTTTTCCAGCGCGGCCGAATAGACGATCGGCTTGATGGTCGATCCCGGCTGGCGCTTGGCCTGGGTGGCGCGGTTGAACGCCTGCAGCCGCGAATCGAACCCGCCCTGCATCGCCAGGATGCGCCCGGTCCGCGGCTCCTCGACCACCATGCCGCCCGAAATACGGGGCACGGAGCGGAGCGCGAAATGGCCGCCCTCGGGCGCCACCGCGATAATGTCACCGGCCTTGAGCGCGCCAAAGGCAGCGCCGCCCTTGCCTCGCACCGGCATCTGTGCGGCCGAGCGCGGCAGCGTGCCCGTGCTGCCGTCGGCAAAGCCGATCACCGCCGAACCGCTGTCGCGCGACACCACGATGCCGGCGCGCCAGTCGCTATAGTCCAGCCCGATGTTGGTGTTGAGCAGCGCCTGCTGCCAGCGGTCGCCGTCGATCTCGACCTGCCGTACCGGCCCGGACCAGCCGCGACCCGACTCGTAGCGGATCAGCCCGCGCCGCAGCGCGTCCTGGGCAAAGCCCTGCAGCCGCGGGTCGAGCGAGGTGCGCACCCACAGGCCGCCCGCATAGACGCTGTGCGGCCCGTCCTTGTCGTTCTCGCCGAAGCGGCCGAGCAGCTGGCGGCGCACTTCCTCGATGAAATAGCCGCCGACGCGTTCGAACCGCGGCGTCTGGCGGGGCGTGGTGCCGAGCGGCTGGGCGACTGCACCGTCATGCTGCCCCTGGGTGATGAAGCCGTTGCGGAGCATCTCGCCCAGCACCCAGTTGCGCCGGGCGATCGCGCGATCGTACCCGCGCTCGGGCGTGTAGTTGGACGGACCCTTCGGCAGGATCGCCAGATACGCCATCTGCGCCAGCGACAGCTGCTCCAGGTCCTTGTCGAAATAGGCGTGGCTCGCCGCCTCGACGCCGAACGCGTTCCGGCCGAGCGCGATCTGGTTGAGGTAGAGCTCCAGGATCTGCTGCTTGGTCAGCACGTCTTCGATGCGATAGGCGAGAAACGCCTCCTTCGCCTTGCGGACGTAGCTCACCTCGTTGCTCAGCAGCAGGTTCTTGGCCACCTGCTGGGTGATGGTCGAGGCGCCGATCGGGCGGCCGTCGTTGCGCAGGTTGGTCAGCATCGCGCTGGCGATGCCGGGATAGTCGACGCCGTGATGCTCGAAGAAGGTGCGGTCCTCCGCGGCCAGGAATGCCTTCACCAGCAGCGGCGGATATTCGGGATAGGACAGCTCGACCCGACGCTCTCGGGCATAGCTGTGGATCGGCGTTCCCTCGATCCCGCGCACGTTGGTGGGCAGCGGCGGCTCGTAGCTGCGCAGCGCCTCCACCGACGGCAGGGTGCGGATCAGGAAGAACCAGATCACCACCATCGCCAGCCCCGCCAGCAGCGCGGCCCAGGCGAGCAGGCGGAACCACCAGCGGCGCCGGATGCGGCGGAAACGGGCGCGCCGACCCTCGGGCGCGGGTTCTGGGCGGGCGGTCGCGGGATCGAAAGCGGCACTCATCGGCCGCGCGATGTAGCAGGTTTGGACCGCCGTGCCAGCAGCTTGGCCGCGGGGCGACGGTCGACCCGTCCCACCCGGGCGTCAGCGCGCGGCGAGCCGGCGCGCGAAATGCACCTCCACCGCACGGCGCACGCTCTCGGCAAGGGCGCGCCTGCCCGAGTCCGAATTCAGCCGCTTGGCGTCGTCTTCGTTGGAGATGTATCCCGTCTCGAACAGGATCGACGGCATGTCCGGTGCCTTCAGCACCATCAGCGATGCCATGCGATGGTAGTTGGGCTTCAGCGGCACCAGCGGCTTCGCCTCACGGCCGAGAAGACGGGCGAACCCGGCCGAGGCGTTCATGGTCTCGCGCTGGGTGAGATCGATCAGGATCGACGAAATGTCGGCCGAGGCATCCGCCAGGTCGACGCCCGCGAGAATGTCCGCCTTGTTCTCGCGCGCCGCCAGGCGTGCCGCCTCGCGATCGGACGCGACTTCGGACAGCGTGTAGATCGACGCCCCCGATGCGCCCTGGTTCTCCGCACTGTCGCAATGCACCGAAATGAACAGGTCCGCGCCCAACCGGCGGGCGATGCCGAATCGCTCCTGCAGGATCAGGAACTCGTCGCGGTCGCGGGTCAGCGCCACGCGCACCCGGCCGGAGGCCAGCAGCCGGTCGCGCATTTCGCGCGCGAGCTTGAGCGTCAGGTCCTTTTCGCGCAGGCCCCCGTCCCAGGACGCCAGCGCGCCGGGATCATGCCCGCCATGGCCCGCATCGATCACCACCAGCGGCCGCCCCGCCACGCCCTCGATGCGCGGCAGGCGCCCGGCCTTGCGGGCGGCGGGCACGGTCATCCGCGCCCGGGCCGCATCGCCTCCCGGCGGCGGCGCTGCGGTCGCGGCCAGTGGCGACGCCAGCATCGCCAGCGCGGCGGCGCAGAGCCCAGCGGTGCGAAGGGTGGGTCCGAACCCGGCCCAGCGTGAAATCATAAGCCTACTCGTTGTCCGCGTGCAGTCTTGCCGGGGGCGCACCCCCTTTGCCCGAGCGATGGTGAAAGCATCGGGTTAAAGTCTTCCTAAGCCTGTCTGCCGATGCAAGCCACGTGCGGCCGTCAGGTGCCGTAGCGCGCTGTTGCCGCATCGCAACGGCAATGCTACGCAACGGATACGCCGTTTGTCGTCCGCTGGACGGCCGGCGCTCTCACACCCGCCCGCCGCATCTGCGCCGACCAGCGGGGAAACCAGGTTGACGCTCGCATGAGGCATGTTCCGTCCCGTTCCAGCAGCACCGCGACAGGCGGACGCTGGTCGGTGACGTTTGGCCCGGACCACCGGTCCGGCCATGCCCGTGCGGCAGAGGCATTCATCGACCCATGCAGCGCCGCCGCGGATCCCGATCCGCCCGGCAGCGCCGCCCATGGCGCGCCGCGCCGGCCACAGGCCGCCCGCCGCGCCCGGAGACTTTTCAATGACCACGCGTATGCTGATCGACGCACGCCACCGGGAGGAAACCCGCGTGGCTGTCGTCAAAGGGAACCGGATCGAGGAGTTCGACTTCGAATCCGCTGAGCGCAAGCAGCTCAAGGGCAATATCTATCTCGCCAAGGTGACGCGCGTCGAGCCGTCGCTCCAGGCCGCGTTCGTCGAGTACGGCGGCAACCGCCACGGCTTCCTGGCCTTTTCCGAAATCCACCCCGACTATTACCAGATCCCCAAGGAGGATCGCGAGGCGCTGCTGCGCGAGGAGGCGGAGCACGCCGCCGAGGAAGCCGCCCTGCGCGCCCGTGAGGACGACGAGGACGAGGACGAGGAAGGCTACGACGACGAAGACGCGATCGCGCTGGACGCGGACGGCGACGTCGACGTGCTGGAGCACGACGAGGACGAGCACGACGACGACGCGGGCGAAGATGCCGGCGACGAGGAAGGCGCGCCTGCGCCCTCCAGCCGCAAGCGCAAGCGCCGCGGCGGTGGCGACGATGCCGCCGTGGACGCGCTGCGCCAGCGCCGCATGAACCTGCGCCGCCGCTACAAGATCCAGGACGTGATCCGCCGCCGCCAGGTGCTGCTGGTCCAGGTCGTCAAGGAAGAGCGCGGCAACAAGGGCGCCGCCCTCACCACCTATCTGTCGCTCGCCGGCCGTTATTGCGTGCTCATGCCCAACACCGCGCACGGCGGTGGCATCAGCCGCAAGATCAGCTCGTCGTCGGACCGCAAGCGGCTGAAGTCGATCATGTCGGAGCTGCAGCTGCCGCCCTCGATGGGGTGCATCGTGCGCACCGCCGGGCTCCAGCGCACCAAGACCGAGATCAAGCGCGACTTCGACTATCTCGCCCGCGTGTGGGACGGCATCCGCGAACAGACGCTGCACTCGACCGCGCCCGCGCTGGTCTATGGCGACAGCGATCTGCTGAAGCGCGCGATCCGCGACATCTACAACCGCGACATCGAGGAAGTGATCGTCGAGGGCGAGGACGGCTATCGCCAGGCCCGCGAGTTCATGAAGCTTCTGATGCCCAGCCACGCGCGCAAGGTGAAGCAGTACGCCGACGCGGTGCCGCTGTTCCAGCGCGCAGGGGTCGAGGATCAGCTGGCGGCCATGTACAACCCTGTCGTCCAGCTGAAGTCGGGCGGCTACCTGGTCATCAACCCGACCGAGGCGCTGGTCTCGATCGACATCAACTCCGGCCGGTCGACGCGCGAGCACAACATCGAGCAGACCGCGACCGCCACCAACCTGGAAGCGGCACAGGAAATCGCCCGCCAGCTGCGCCTGCGCGACATGGCCGGCCTCGTCGTCATCGACTTCATCGACATGGACCACGGGTCCAACGTCCGGAAGGTCGAGAAGGCGATGAAGGAGGCGCTCAAGAACGACCGCGCCCGCATCCAGGTCGGCCGCATCTCCGCCTTCGGCCTGATGGAAATGAGCCGCCAGCGCCTGCGCACCGGCGTGCTTGAGGCGTCGACCCGCACCTGCCCGCATTGCGAAGGCTCGGGCCTGGTCCGCACCGCGTCGTCCGCCGGCCTGTCGGCACTGCGGATGATCGAGGACGAGGCCGCCCGCGGCCGCGGCTCCGAACTGCTGCTGCGCTGCAGCCAGGAAGCGGCCTTCTACGTCCTCAACAAGAAGCGCGCCGACATCGCCGAGATCGAGGATCGCTACGGCGTGAGCGTCGAGGTCGCGGCGGACGGCACGCTCGAAGGTGCGCGCATGACGGTCGAGGCCGCCGGCCCGCCCCCGGCCTATCCGCCCAAGATCGCGCCCCTGCTCGAGCTGCCCGAGGACGAGTTCCTCGACGAGATCGAGGACGAGGAGGAGCTCGACGAAGCCGAGGAGGCGACTGAGGCGCGCGAGGAACAGCCGCAGCGTCGCCGCGACGAGGACGAAGGCGAAGGCCGCAAGCGCCGCCGTCGCCGTCGCGGTCGCCGCGGTCGCAACCGCGAGGAAGGCGACAGCGGCGAGGCCGAGGACGCCGGTGCCGACGCCGCGGACGCCGACGAGGAAACCGAGGTCGTCGAGGTCGAGGCACTCGACGAAGCCGAGGCAGCTCCCGCAGGCGAGAGCGAAGCCGGTGGCGAAGGCCGTCGCCGTCGTCGCCGTGGCCGCCGTGGCGGCCGCCGCAGCGATGCACCGGCGGCAGCGGGCGAAACCGAGACCGCGCAGGACGAGGCTCCGGTCGAGACCGGCGCGCCTGCCGAGGAAGCGCCGGTAGAGGCCGCGGCGGAACCGGCTCCGGCCGAAGCCCCCGCCGAGCCAGTCGCCGAGGCTCCGGCACCGGTTGCGGAAGAGGCACCTGCCAAGCCCAAGCGCACGCGTCGCCGTCCGTCGGCACGCCCTGCCGAGGCGGCAGCGGTCGAGGCGGCTCCCGCCCCGGCCGTCGAGGCTCCCGCTCCCGAGGCCGAGGCTCCCGCCGCCGAGGAAGCGCCCAAGCCCAAGCGCACCCGCCGCCGCAAGGCAGCGGAGCCTGCCGTCGAGGCTGAGGCCCCGGCACCGGTCGAGGCCGCCACCCCGGCTCCGGCCGAGGAAGCACCGGCAAAGCCCAAGCGCACCCGTCGCCGCAAGGCAGAGCCGGCAGCCGAGGCGGCACCGGAAGCGGCAGCGCCTGCAGCCGAGGCCGCGCTCGAACCTGCCGCGCAGCCGGAAGCAGCACCGGCGGACACGGACGCCGACACCGCCCAGGGCGACGCGTCGTCCGAGGCGACCGAGGGCGCCACGCCGCGCCGCGGCTGGTGGCAGCGTACCTTCGGCGCATAAGCCACGTGACCCCTCCCGCCTGCCCGGGCGGGAGGGGCTCGCTTCACCATCGGTTCATCCGCACATCGCCAGCAGCGCGTTGCCGGCATTGAACCTAGCGCCGGCATTGCCGATAAGGACTGCCATGAAGCGCATCCTCGCAGGCCTCGCCACCGCGCTCCTCGTCTGCGCGCAGCCGGCCGCCGCCCAGTCGATCCTGCGCGATGCGGAAACCGAGTCGCTGCTCGCCGACATGGCGCGGCCGATCGCCGTCGCCGCCGGGCTCGACCCGAAGAACTTCACCGTCGTCTTGCTCAACGATCCCAGCGTCAACGCCTTCGTAGCGGGCGGCCAGGCGGTCTATCTGCACTCCGGCCTCATCGACGAAGCCGACAACATCAACGAAGTGCAGGGCGTCGTCGCGCACGAGGTCGGCCACATCGTCGGCGGCCATGTCGCGCTCGCCGGCCGCGGGGCCGGCCCTGCCACGAGCATTTCGATCCTCAGCCTGCTGCTCGGCGTCGCCGCCGTGGCCGCGGGCGCGGGCTCGGCTGGAGCCGGCATCCTCGCCGCCGGCCAGCAGGCCGCGCTCGGCAATTATCTCGCCTTCAGCCGCACGCAGGAAACCTCGGCGGACGCCGCCGGCGCACGCTATCTCGGCGCGGCCGGGGTCAATGGCGCGGGCATGCTGTCCTTCTTCAAGAAGCTCCAGAACATGGAGTACCGCCTCGCGATCCCGCAGGAGAACAGCTACAACCGCACCCATCCCTTGAGCGGCGAGCGCATCAGTGCGCTGACCGCAGATCTTCAGGCGCAGCCCGCCTGGGGCAAGCCGACCGATCCCGCGCTCCAGGAACGCTTCCTGCGCGTCCAGGCGAAGCTGCGCGGCTACGTCAACGATCCCAAGGAAACGCTGCGGCGCTATCCGGCGAGCGACAACAGCATCCCGGCCCATTACGCCCGCGCCTATGCCTATCATCTGACGGGCTATCCCGATCAGGCGCAGCAGGAGACCGCCGCCCTGGTCAAGGCCAAGCCCCACGACCCCTATTTTCTGGAGCTCCAGGGCCAGATCCTCCTGGAGTCCGGCCGTCCCGCCGACGCGCTCGCGCCGCTGCGCGAAGCCACCCAGCGCACCAATGCGCAACCGCTGATCGCCGCCACCTTCGGCCACGCGCTGATCGCCACCGAGGATCCCGCCCACCTGGCGGAGGCCGAGAAGGTGCTGCGCCAGGCGGTCGGCCGGGATCGCGAAAACCCGTTCGCCTGGACCCAGCTTGCCACCATCTACGAGCGCAAGGGCGATCAGCCGCGCGTGGCGCTTGCGATGGCAGAGCGGGCGAGCCTGATCGGGGAGCCGCAGATGGCGCTCGCCAGCGCCCGCGCGGCGGTCGCGGGCCTGCCCGAGGGAAGCTCCGAGCGGCTCCGCGCCCAGGACATCCAGATGATCGCGCAGAACGAACTCGACGAGCGCAAGCACAACCGCCGGCGCCTTTCCGCGCAATAAGGACCCCGATGCCGCGTAATCCTATCCTCGCCTTCGGCGCGCTGCTGCTCGCCGCGCTGCTGGGCGCCGCCGCCTTCGCCCTGCTGCAGCCGCTCCTTCCCGGCAGCGACCGCGCCCGTACCGAGGCGATCGTCCGCGACTATGTGCTCTCGCATCCCGAAATCCTGCCGGAAGCGATGCAGAAGCTCCAGGAGCGCGAGGTCGGCAAGGCCGTCGCCGCCAACCGCAGCGGCATCGAGACCCCGTTCGCCGGCGCCTGGGCCGGCAACCCGCAGGGCGACGTCACGCTGGTCGCCTATATGGACTATGCCTGCGGCTATTGCCGCGCGAGCCTGCCGGCCATCGAAAAGCTCCTCGCGGACGATCCCAAGGTCCGCGTCGTCTATCGCGAGCTGCCGATCCTGAGCCCCGGCAGCCGCACCGCCGCCGAATGGGCGCTCGCCGCCGCCGAACAGGGCAAGTTCCGCCCCTTCCACGCCGCGCTCTATGCCGAGCAGGATCTCGGCGAGGATGCGATCGCGCGCGCCGCGGCCAAGGCCGGGCTCGATGTCGCACGCGCGCGCGCCGCCATCGCCTCGCCGGCGATCGCGCAGGAGATCGCCCGCAACCTGCAGCAGGCGGGGCAACTCGGCGTCACCGGCACGCCCACCTGGGTGGTCGGCGACCAGATGCTGAGCGGCGCGGTCGGCTATGAAGGGCTTTCCGCGGCAGTCGCAAAGGCGCGCGCGGCCGCCTGATCCATCCGCCGCATCGCCCCTGCCACCCGGGCGTTATGCTGCTAGGGTCGCCTCGCCGCGCCGCGGCCCCACGAGGAGCTGTTCCCATGCGTTTGTCCCCGCGCCTGATCCTTCCCCTGGCCCTGGTGCCGCTGCTGGCCGGCGGCTGCGTCGCCAAGACCGCCTGGGATGTCGCCACCGCGCCGGTGCGCGCGGGGTCGCAAGTGGTCGACTGGACCACCACCAGCCAGGACGAGGCCGATCGCAACGCGGGCCGCAAGCTGCGCAAGCAGCAGGCCGAGGAAGAACGCCAGCGCCGCAAGGAAGAAAAGCGCGCCCGCGAGGAGGAAAAGCGCGCCCGCAAGGACGCCGAGCGCATCCAGCGCGACCAGCCCTACTGATCGGCGCCCTCCGCCAGAATGCTGGCGATCACACGGAGCACGTCGGGCCGCAGCTGAACGCCCAGGTGGCTGCTGCGGATCTCGATCGCGCGGCAGTCGTCGCTCCGGCACGCGAGCCCGTTCACCAGCCCATCGCTCCGGCTCCAGATCGCGGTGGCGGGAACCGGCAGCGGGCTTCGCACCAGCTCCGCCAGCGCCAGCGTCTCCGCCGCATCGATACGGTCGCCGGTGATCCGTTGATAGGCGCGCCACACCCGCGTCGCACGCGCGGGCCCTGCATAGGGGGAGGAGACGGTGATCACCTCCCGCACCCGGCCCGGCATGCGGTGCGCGGACAGCCGCGCCATGATCCCGCCCAGGCTGACGCCGATCAGCGTGACGGGCGCACCTGCCTTTTCGGCCAGTTCGTCCACGCGCGCGAACAGCCGCTCGCCCTCCGCACCGATGGTCCGGCGGCCCAGGTTGCGCCCCAGCCCCCAGCCGCTCGCCCGGTAGCCGAGCGCGGTGAGGTAGCGGACCATCACCAGGTTCGATCGATCGGAGTTGAACAGCCCGGGCAAGACCATCACGGGCCGGCCGTCGCCGGCCGGACTGGTCACCAGCGCCCGCCATTCGATCGCCAGCTGCGCCACGCCCCAGGCGGCGCGCGGCCATTCGACCAATGTGTGGCGAAGCGGCGGCGGCCCCAGCGGCGGTCTCACCGCAGCCATGCCATCACCGTTGCGGAAAACGGCGTCCACGCCCCCATGCGCACGCCCGCATGGCGCAGCGCCTCGCCGGTCCAGCTGTTGCAGGTGCGGATCGCGCTGTAGCGGCCGTGCGCCGCGTAAAAGGCGTCCGACCGCCCATAGCCCGGCACGCTTCCCGCCCGCCCATCCGGGCCCACTGCGAAACTCGCGCGGATGAAGCCGGCGAGCCGGCGATACTCCTCCGGGCGCAGCAGCACGGACCGGACGCTCGCCTCCTCCACCGGCTCGGCCAGATGGCCGACGTGCATCACCGTGTCCTCGCTGCCGACTGCCGCCCGCAGCACCGTCTTCGGATTCAGCTCACCCCAGGTCGGCGTACCGACGTAGAAGCCGCGATCCCCCCAGCCGATCGACAGGTGGCTGTGCCCGGCAAAGCGCGGGTCGCGCAGGTCCTGCGGCTGCACCAGGTCGCGCCAGTCCACGCCCTCCGCCGCCACCGGCACGATGATGCTGGTGTGGATGCCATTGTCCTCGACCCAGACGCGCACGCCCGCCTCCGGCGGCGACCAGCCGCGGTTGAGCGCAAAGGCGCCGCCGACCAGCCCCGCGACGCCATAGGCGACGACCAGCGCGCCCACCCCTGCCAGCAGGAGCAGCAGGCCGCGCCCGGTGCGGCCGAGCAGAGGCCGGCTGGCGGTCAGATGTCCAGCGCCCAGCCGTCGCGCCCGGCCGGATCGATCGGCGCAGTGGGGACATAGCGTTCCGCGCCCGCGCGCAGCCGCAGGATCGTCCAGTCGCCGCGATCGTCGCGCGCCTCCAGCGTGCAGCCGCATGCCGAGTACGCGCCGATCACCTCGCTCGCCTGCCGGCCGAGCAGTCCCGCCAGCACCACCGTCGCGTGCGGGGCAGCGATCGCCGCCACCTCCGGCGCCATCGACACCAGCGGTCCCGCCAGGATGTTGGCGATCAGCAGGTCATAGGGCGCGCGCTCGGTGATCGCATCGGCAAGCGCCCCGTCCGCGACCACCAGGTCGATCCCCGGAACCGCGTTCACCTCGGCATTCTCGCGCGTGACATCGACCGCGACCGGATCGATGTCGGTCGCCAGCACCCGCGCCTCGGGCCAGAGCTCGCGCGCGGCAAAGGCGAGCAGGCCCGTACCCGTGCCGATGTCGATCACGTCGGTGAAACGCTCGCCTGCCAGCCCGTCGAGCATCGCCAGGCACCCGCTGGTGGTCTCGTGATGCCCGGTCCCGAACGCACGCCCCGCCTCGATCCGGAACACGCGGGCGCCCTCCGGCGGCGGCGCGTCCTGGGCGGCGGTGTGGACATAGAAGCGGCCGACGTGGAGCGGCTCGAGCCCGGCCTGGCTCATCGTCACCCAGTCCTCGTCGTCCAGCTGCTCGATCGCGGGCGCACGCCCGCGCGCGCTCGGCACCAGCGCCTGCAGCGCCGCGATCGCCGCGTCATTGGGCTCGACCTCGAAATAGGCGTCCAGGTGCCAGCGCTCGGCATCGTCCTCGACGTCCTCGGTGGTCATCAGCACGGGCGCGGAGTCGAGCCCCAGGTCCTCGGCGGCGTCGATCGCCTCGGCCTCGGCGCGGGTGCACGGCAGGGTAAGCTTCCAGCTAGGCATGGGAGTCCTTCTTGGCGGTCCGGCGGTGCCGGACCATGGCGGCACCGAACAAATTCAACGCACGTAGCTCGCGCCGTTGATGTCGAGCACCGCGCCCGTCATCGACGGCGGCGCCTCCAGCGCCAGGAATCGCGCGGCGGTCGCCACCTCTTCCGGCATCGCGACTCGGCCCAGCGGAATGTCGGCCAGCAGCGTGTCGCCGCCGCGGCTCTCCAGATAATCGTCGGCCATGCCGGTCATGGTGAAGCCCGGGCAGATCGCGAACGCCAGAATGCCTTGCGCCGCATAGCCGCGCGCGATGGTCTTGGTCATCGCCACCATGCCCGCCTTGGCGGCGGCATAATGCCAGTGCGCCGGGCTGTCGCCGCGATAGGCGGCGCGGCTGGCGACGTTGACGATGCGGCCGCCCGTGCCGCGCGCCTGCCAGTGACGCACCGCCAGCCGGCAGAGCTCGGCCGCCGCCGTCAGGTTGATGCGCATCGTCCGCTCCCAGCCGGCGACCCAGTCGTCGTGCGGCAGGTCGAGCGGCGTCGCCTCGAACACGCCGGCGTTGTTGACCAGCACGTCGATGCGCCCGTCGAGCGCGTCGAGCGCCTGCTCCCACAGGCGCGCGGGCGCCGCAGGATCGGAGAAGTCGGCCGGGATGCCGCTCGCGGTGCCGTGGCCGACCACGCGCAGGCCCGGCGCATCGAGCGCCCCCGCGATCGCGGCGCCGATGCCGCGCGAGCTGCCGGTAAGGAGGATGTGCGTCATGCCCCGGCGATAGAGGCTGGCCGGCCGCCACGCCAGAGCCGCGAATTCGCCGATCCACATCGGCGCTTTGGCGCCGGCGCAACTTGCCGTACAGAACTGGCGCATCACGATATTCGCCGTCAGGCCGGTTACGTCGGCCTACCCGGGCTCTTGCGTCTTGCATCACACCGCCCCCCGGGTAGATAGGCGCGGTTCGCGAAAGGAACTGACTTGGCTTCCAAACCATATGCGCGCCCGCTGTCGCCACACCTCGGCATCTGGCGCTGGGGCCCGCACATGCTGGTCTCGATTCTGCACCGCGCCACCGGCGTCGCCAATTCCGTGGGTCTCGGCCTGCTGGTCTGGTGGCTGGCGGCGATCGCCGGCGGCGAAGACAGCTATGCCACCTTTGTCGACGTCTTCACGGTGTCGGGCGGCGGGCTGAACGTGATCGGCTATGTGGTCGGCATCGGCCTGACCCTGACCGTGTTCCAGCACATGGCGAGCGGCGTCCGCCACCTCGTGCTCGACATCGGCGCCGGCTATGAGCTGCGCAAGGGCAAGATGACGGCAATGGCCACCATGGTCTTCTCGCCGCTCGCGACGATCGCCTTCTGGGCCTGGCTGCTGGTGGGGAAGCACTGATGGGTAACGGTACGAGCATCGGTCGCGTCCGCGGCCTGGGATCCGCCAAGCAGGGCACCCATCACTGGTGGCACCAGCGGCTGACAGCAGGTTCGAACCTGCTGCTGCTCCTGTGGTTCCTCTTCTCGATCGCGATGCTGCCGTCTTACGACTTCGCCAGCCTCACGAAGTGGCTGAGCTCGGGCTGGGCGGCGCTGCCGATGGCGCTGCTGATCGCCACCCTCTTCTATCATGCGCGACTCGGCCTCCAGGTCGTGATCGAGGACTATCAGCATGACGAGACGCGAGTCGTTCTGCTCGTCGTGCTCAACCTGCTCACTGCGCTCGGGGCCGGCCTCGCCATCTTCTCGATCCTGCGCATCGCTTTCACGGGGACGCCCGCCTGATGTCTGAAGCCTACAAGATCATCGACCACACCTATGACGCGGTGGTGGTCGGCGCCGGCGGCTCCGGCCTGCGCGCCACCATGGGCATCGCCGAGTCGGGCCTGAAGACCGCCTGCATTACCAAGGTGTTCCCGACCCGCAGCCACACCGTCGCGGCGCAGGGCGGCATCGCCGCCTCGCTCGGCAACATGGGTCCGGACCACTGGACCTGGCACATGTACGACACCGTCAAGGGTTCCGACTGGCTCGGTGACCAGGACGCGATCGAATATCTCTGCCGCGAGGCGCCTGCCGCCGTGTACGAGCTGGAGCACGCCGGCGTGCCGTTCAGCCGCACGCAGGAAGGCAAGATCTACCAGCGCCCGTTCGGCGGCATGATGCAGAACATGGGCGAAGGCCCGCCCGCGCAGCGCACCTGCGCCGCGGCGGACCGCACCGGCCATGCCATGCTCCACGCGCTCTACCAGCAGAGCCTGAAGTACGACGCCGACTTCTTCATCGAGTATTTCGCGCTCGACCTGATCATGGAGAATGGTCAGTGCCGCGGCGTGATCGCGCTGTGCATGGAAGACGGCTCGATCCACCGCTTCCGCAGCCATGCGACGGTGCTCGCGACCGGCGGCTACGGCCGCTGCTATTTCTCGGCGACCTCGGCCCACACCTGCACCGGCGACGGCGGCGGCATGGTGCTGCGCGCAGGGCTGCCGCTCCAGGACATGGAGTTCGTGCAGTTCCACCCGACCGGCATCTATGGTGCCGGCGTCCTCATCACCGAGGGTGCGCGCGGCGAAGGCGGCTACCTCACCAACTCCGAGGGTGAGCGCTTCATGGAGCGCTATGCCCCGTCGGCCAAGGACCTGGCGTCGCGCGACGTCGTGTCGCGCTCGATGGCGATGGAGATCCGCGAGGGTCGCGGCGTCGGCAAGGAAGGCGACCACATCTTCCTGCACCTCGATCACATCGATCCCAAGGTGCTGGCCGAGCGGCTTCCGGGCATCACCGAGACCGGCAAGATCTTTGCCGGCGTCGACCTGACGCGCCAGCCGCTGCCGGTCGTCCCGACCGTCCACTACAACATGGGCGGCATCCCGACGAACTTCCACGGTGAGGTCGTGCACAAGCGCGACGGCAACCCGGATGCGGTCGTCCCCGGCCTGTTCGCGGTGGGCGAAGCGGCCTGCGTGTCGGTGCACGGCGCCAACCGCCTCGGCTCCAACTCGCTGATCGACCTCGTGGTGTTCGGCCGCGCGACCGGCCTGCGCATCAAGGAGACGATCAAGCCCGGCACCGCGCACAACCCGCTGCCCAAGGGCTCGGAAGAAATGGCGCTCGGCCGCCTCGACCACTTCCGCAATGCCAAGGGCGGCACGCCCACCGCGCAGCTGCGCCTCGACATGCAGAAGACGATGCAGCGCCACTGCGCCGTGTTCCGCACCGACGAGCTGATGGCCGAGGGTGTCACCAAGATGGAGGGCATCTATGCGGGCATGCAGGACATCGGCATCACCGATCGCTCGCTGATCTGGAACACCGACTTGGTCGAGACCATGGAGCTCGACAACCTGGTGGGCCAGGCGCTGGTGACGATCCGCGGCGCGATCAACCGCAAGGAAAGCCGCGGCGCGCACATGCACGAGGATTTCCCGGAGCGCGACGACGCCAACTGGATGAAGCACACCATCGCGACCTTCGATGGCTGGGGCGGCAAGGGCGGCTCGACCAGCCTCGATACGCGTCCGGTGCACGACTACACGCTCACCGACGAGATCGACTACATCAAGCCCAAGAAGCGCGTGTACTGATCCCGTCGAAACGACGAACTCGACAAAGGGGTGGACGGCAACGTCTGCCCCTTTTTCTTTGGGCGCGACTCGCGCCTCGCCGGAACCATCGGACAGCGCCTCGGTTAGCGCGCCATGACCGACGCCACCCAGTACCCGCTCCTCGCCGCCCCGCATGTCCACCTTGCCGGGCCGGTGGATCATTCCATGTACACCAACTTCCGGCAGCAGATGGCCAACGCCCCTGCCGAAGGCTCGCTGGTGATCTCGATCTCCACCCTGGGTGGCGATCCGGAGGTCGCGCGCGCGATGGGCGACGACGTACGCCTGCTGCGCGAATATTCCGGGCGCGAGATCCTGTTCCTCGGCAAGGTCGCCGTCTATTCGGCCGGCGCTACCTTCATGGCCGCGTTCCCGGTCGAGACGCGCTTCCTCACCAAGGGCACGCGCCTGATGCTGCACGAGCGACTCATGTCCAGCTCCGTCGAGCTTTCCGGGCCGCTCAAGACGCTCAGCTACACGCTCAAGGCCAAGCTCCACGAGATCGAGCATTCGATCCGCATCGAGGAAGAGGGCTTCCGCGATCTCGTCGCCGGCTCCGACGTGCCGTTCGAGGAGCTGGTCGAAAAGGCCCCCTCCAACTGGTACATCGAGGCGGAGGAAGCCAAGCGCCGCCGCCTGGTGCTCGACGTCATCTGAGGCGCGGGGCCTTCGTCACCCTGAACTTGTTTCAGGGTCCATCTCTCCATTGGCGACGGGGGTCCTGGCGGCACGATGGATGCTGAAACAAGTTCAGCATGACGGAAGGAGGGGGCCGCAAACGCCCTCCCCCCAGAAAAGCGCGCTTGCCGTTTGCGACAGCGGCAGGGGTCATGTATCGGAAGCCCAAATCGCCCCGGGGCCTGCGTCGCCCCACCGCATCCAGAGCTGACGGAATCCGCGCAATGGCCGAATTTTCCCTGCCCAAGAACAGCAAGATCACCGGCAAGTCCCGCGAGCACAAGGCGGCGGCTGACGCCGGCCGGGTCAAGAAGTTCAAGGTCTATCGCTACGACCCCGATACGGGCGAGAACCCGCGCTACGACAAGTTCGAGATCGACCTCGACGAATGCGGCCCGATGGTGCTCGACGCGCTCATCAAGATGAAGAGCGAGCAGGATCCCTCGCTCACCTTCCGCCGCTCGTGCCGCGAGGGCATCTGCGGCTCCTGCGCGATGAACATCGACGGCCGCAACGGCCTCGCCTGCACGACCGCGATCGAGGACATCAAGGGTGAGGTGCGCATCACGCCGCTCCCCCACATGGATGTGATCAAGGACCTGGTCCCCGACTTTACCCATTTCTACGCGCAGTACAGCTCGATCAAGCCGTGGCTGCAGACCGTCACCCCGGCCCCCTCGGGCAAGGAGCGGCTGCAGTCGCCGGAGGACCGCGCGAAGCTCGACGGCCTCTACGAGTGCATCCTGTGCGCCTGCTGCTCGACGTCCTGCCCCAGCTACTGGTGGAACAGCGACAAGTTCCTGGGCCCGGCGATCCTGCTCCAGGCCTATCGCTGGCTCGCCGACAGCCGCGACGAGATGACCGGCGAGCGACTCGACGAGCTGGAAGATCCCTTCCGCCTCTATCGCTGCCACACGATCATGAACTGCGCGAACGTCTGCCCCAAGGGCCTGAACCCGGCCAAGGCGATCGCCGAGGTTAAGAAGCTGGAGCTCGAGCGCACGCTCTGATCCTTTCCGGGGCCGCCTGTGGGCGGCCCCTTTCCTTTTTGTCGGTCGCAGTCGCGACACCTAGCGCCCCTCTGCGGCGCCCGACGCACCGTTGCCGACTGCGCGAACCGGCGGTGCGGGAGTGTCCCGCTTGTCCCAGGTTCTCGCCCGTTACGACTCGCTAATTGCCGCCGGCGAACTGCGCGCCGATCCCGACCAGCGCGCCGCCGCCGTCCGCCTCGACCGCCTCGCCACAGAACTTGAGGCACCGCCGTCCCGCGGGCTGCTCGCGCGCCTCACCGGGCGGCAGGCACCCAGCCCACGCGGCGTCTACCTCTGGGGCGGGGTCGGCCGCGGCAAGTCGATGCTGATGGACCTGCTGTTCCACTGCGTTGCGATTCCCGAGAAGCGCCGCGTCCACTTCCACGAGTTCATGCTGGAGGTGCATGACCGCCTGAACGTCGAGCGTAAGCGCGAAGCAGGCAATCCCGTGCCGCCCGTCGCCGCCGCGATGGCGGAGGGCCTGCGCCTGCTCGCCTTCGACGAGATGGTCATCAACAACACCGCCGACGCGATGGTGCTCTCGCGCCTGTTCAGCGAGATGATGACGCACGGCCTGACGGTCGTCGCAACCTCCAACCGCCCGCCCGACGACCTCTACAAGAACGGCCTCCAGCGGCAGAGCTTCCTGCCCTTCATCGCGCTGCTCAAGGAGCGGCTCGACGTGATGCCGCTCAACGGGCCCGTCGACTATCGCCGCGACCGCCTGGGCGTGATGGACACCTGGCTGGTGCCCAACGGGCCGGAGGCGACCGCCAAGCTTTCCGCCGCCTTCTTCCGCCTCACCGACTATCCGGTCGAGGATCGCGACCATGTGCCGAGCGAAGAGCTCGCCGTCCACGGCGGCCGCACGCTCCACGTGCCCAAGTCGCTGAAGGGCGTCGCCGTCTTCAGCTTCAAGCGGCTGTGCCGCGAGGCACGCGGCGCGCCCGACTATCTCGCCATCGCGCGCCACTATCACACCGTCATCCTGGTCGGCATCCCGCGCCTGGGGCCGGAGAACCGCAACGAAGCCGCCCGCTTCGTCACCCTCATCGACGCGCTCTACGAGCACAAGGTGAAGCTGCTCGCTGCCGCCGACGCGCTTCCCGAGCACCTCTACGAGCAGGGCGACGGCGCGTTCGAGTTCGAACGCACCGTGTCGCGCCTCAACGAGATGCGGTCGGAAGACTATCTCGCCGCCGGCCATGGCGAGGCAGCGGCGGACGGCGCCTGACCCGACCGGGGGGCGTCCGGCCGCCTCCCCAACCCGGCCAGCGGTGCCGTGAATGGGGCAACCGTTTGCGCTTGAGCGCGTTATTCATCCCGCTGCAAGCTTCGGTTTTCCGCGGCGCCCGATCCTTATTGCAATTGCTTCGCAGCTGCAAAGATAGTGGGTTTCCCGGGTTGTTCGGGCTCCGCAAAGGGAGTAATGCCCGCCCGATTGCGGTTCCCAATGAACCGCGGCATCCACACGGGAGGATTCATGGCCCGCAAGAAGATCGCGCTCATCGGCGCCGGTAACATTGGCGGCACGCTCGCCCACCTCGCAGCGCTCAAGAACCTTGGCGACATCGTCCTGTTCGACGTGGTTGAGGGCGTTCCCCAGGGCAAGGCGCTCGACCTCAGCCAGTGCGGCCCGGTCGAAGGCTTCGACGCCAAGATCACCGGCTCCAACGACTATGCCGACATCGCAGGCGCGGACGTGATCATCGTCACCGCCGGCGTCGCTCGCAAGCCGGGCATGAGCCGCGACGACCTGCTGGGCATCAACCTCAAGGTCATGAAGGCCGTTGGTGAGGGCATTGCTGCCAACGCCCCCGACGCATTCGTGATCTGCATCACCAACCCGCTCGACGCGATGGTGTGGGCGCTGCGCGAATTCTCTGGCCTGCCGCACAACAAGGTCGTCGGCATGGCCGGCGTGCTGGACTCCGCGCGCTTCAGCCACTTCCTCGCCGAAGAGTTCAACGTCTCGGTCAAGGACGTGAACAGCTTCGTGCTCGGCGGCCACGGCGACACCATGGTGCCCGTGCTCGAATATTCGACCGTGTCGGGCATCCCGGTCAGCGACCTGATCGACATGGGCTTCTCGACCAAGGAGCGCATCGACGCGATCGTTCAGCGTACCCGTTCGGGCGGCGGCGAGATCGTCGGCCTCCTGAAGACCGGCTCCGCCTTCTACGCGCCCGCGACTTCGGCGATCGCGATGGCCGAGAGCTATCTCTACGACAAGAAGCGCGTCCTGCCGGCGGCAGCCCACCTCACCGGCCAGTATGGCGTGGACAACCTCTACGTCGGCGTGCCGATCGTCATCGGCAAGGACGGCGTCGAGAAGATCGTTGAGATCAAGCTCTCCGAGGAGGCGCAGGCCAACCTCACCGTGTCGGTCGACGCGGTCAAGGAACTGCTGGTCGCGTGCAAGGGCATCGACGGCTCCCTTGCCTGATCTCGGCAGCCTCGCTGCACTGACCCTGGCGCTGGCGCCGCAGCTTCCCGCTGCGGCGCCGGGCACGGTAGATACGTTCCCCGCCGGGGTCCGTGCCTGCCTCCAGGCGACGATTCCCTCCGGGATCGACGAAGCACAGCTGAAGGCAGCCGGGTGGAATGCGTATGACATCGACGGCGACGGACCGCCGCTTCGGATCTACGCCCGCGGACGCGGGCCGATCCTGATGACCGGCACCGGCGCCGCTGCGAAGGAATCGGGCTGTCACGTCCTCGCTTCGCGCGGATCGACCGACAGCCTCGCGGCGACCGTCGACGGGATCACCAAGGAACTTGGGGCACGACCGACCGAAAGCGGTTCGGAGGCGACCCTGTGGATCGTCGGCGACAAGGGCGTCATGCTCGCCGGCGAAGAAGATACCAAGAGGACGGGCGTGCGCGCCACGATCGTCCCTATTGCCGAGGGAATGAAATGAGCATCCTTGTCGACAAGAACACCAAGGTCATCACCCAGGGGATGACCGGCGAGACCGGCAGCTTCCATACCAAGGCGGCGCTGGAATACGGCACCCAGATGGTCGGCGGCGTGACGCCGGGCAAGGGCGGCACCGAGCACCTCGGCCTGCCGGTCTACAACACCGTCGCCGAAGCCAAGTCGAAGACCGGTGCCGACGCCTCGGTCATCTACGTGCCGCCGCCCTTCGCGGCCGACTCGATCCTGGAAGCGATCGACGCGGAGATCCCGCTGATCGTCGCCATCACCGAGGGCATTCCCGTGCTCGACATGGTCCGCGTGAAGCGCGCGCTGTCGGGTTCCAAGTCGCGCCTGATCGGCCCGAACTGCCCGGGCGTGCTGACGCCGGGCGAGTGCAAGATCGGCATCATGCCGGGCTCGATCTTCAAGAAGGGTTCGGTCGGCGTCGTGTCGCGTTCGGGCACCCTCACCTATGAGGCGGTGTTTCAGACCTCGAACGCGGGCCTTGGCCAGACCACCGCGGTCGGCATCGGCGGCGATCCGGTCAACGGCACCAACTTCATCGACGTGCTCGAGCTGTTCCTGGCCGACGACGCGACCGAGTCGATCATCATGATCGGCGAGATCGGCGGCTCGGCCGAGGAAGAAGCAGCCCAGTTCCTCAAGGACGAGGCGAAGCGCGGCCGCAAGAAGCCGATGGCAGGCTTCATCGCCGGCCGCACGGCGCCTCCGGGCCGCCGCATGGGCCACGCCGGTGCGATCGTCTCCGGCGGCCAGGGCGGCGCCGAGGACAAGATCGCGGCGATGGAAGCAGCCGGCATCAAGGTCGCCGCTTCACCCAGCGAGCTCGGCTCGACGCTGCTGGAAGTGCTGAAGGGTTAAAGACACCGCCGCGCGTTCCCATCTTGCGTGTCGCCCGCGACACGCCGGAGCGCGCGGCACGTCCCTCGACGGTTTCTCGGGACGAACGGACGGACAGGACGCACCATGGGCTACGAAGGCCAGGATTTCTCCGATATCGCAGCCGGCGTCAGCCCGGCGTTCGTGGAGACGCTCTACACCCGCTACAAGGCGGATCCCGCCAGCGTCGACGCTGGCTGGCGCCAGTGGTTCGACGGGCTCGAGGGTGCGGTCTCCGGCCCCAGCTGGCAGAGCAAGCGCTGGCCGCTGACCGAAACCGACGCGCTCACCGCGGCGCTCGACCCGACCCAGATGGAGCCCGCGCTCAAGCCCGCAAAGGGCGGCGGCAAGCCCGCGCCGGCACCGGCCGCGGCCCCCGCGCAGGCCTCCACCGCCGACATCGCCAAGGCAGCCGGCGACGCGATCCGCGCGCAGATGCTGATCCGCACCTATCGCGTGCGCGGTCACCTGGCCGCCAATCTCGATCCGCTCGGCCTCTCGCCCCATCGCGAGCTGCCGGCCGATCTCACCACCGAATATTACGGCTTCAGCGATGCCGAGATCGACCGTCCGGTCTATCTGGGCGGGACGCTGGGCCTCGAGACCGCGACCATCCGCGAGCTGGTGACGATCCTTCGCGCCAACTATTGCGGCAACGTCGGTCTCGAATACATGCACATCGCCGACGTGGAGGAGCGCCGCTTCCTTCAGGACCGCATGGAGGGCAAGGACAAGGCCATCCAGTTCACGGTCGACGGCAAGAAGGCGATCCTCTCCAAGGTCATCGAGGCCGAGCAGTGGGAGAAGTTCCTGGGCCGCAAGTACGTCGGCACCAAGCGCTTCGGCCTGGACGGCGGTGAATCGATGATCCCGGCGCTCGAGTCGGTCATCAAGTACGGCGGCCAGATGGGCGTCCGCGAGATCGTCTACGGCATGGCCCACCGCGGCCGCCTGAACGTTCTCGCCAACGTGATGGCAAAGCCCTTCCGCGTGATCTTCCACGAATTCTCGGGCGGCTCGGCCAACCCGGAGGACGTCGGCGGCTCGGGCGACGTGAAGTATCACCTCGGCACCTCCACCGACCGCAGCTTCGACGACATCACCGTCCACATGTCGCTGGTCGCCAACCCCTCGCACCTCGAGGCGGTGAACCCGGTCGTGCTCGGCAAGTCGCGCGCGATCCAGACGGTGCGCAACGACCTCGCCGATCATGAGCAGGTGCTGCCGGTGCTGATCCACGGCGACGCGGCTTTTGCCGGCCAGGGTATCGTCTGGGAGTGCCTCGGCTTCTCCGGCATCCGCGGCTACAACACAGGCGGCTGCGTCCACTTCGTCATCAACAACCAGGTCGGCTTCACGACGAGCCCGCAGTTCGCGCGCTCCTCCCCCTATCCGTCGGACGTCGCCAAGGGCGTCCAGGCGCCGATCCTGCACGTCAACGGCGACGATCCCGAAGCCGTTACCTTCGCCTGCAAGGTCGCGATCGAGTTCCGCCAGACGTTCAAGCGCGACGTCGTGATCGACATGTGGTGCTACCGCCGCTTCGGCCACAACGAGGGCGACGAGCCCTCGTTCACCCAGCCGCTGATGTACGCCAAGATCAAGACCCACCCGCCGGTCTCGGAAATCTATTCCAAGCGCCTGATCACGGAAGGCGTAGTCGACCAGGCGTTCGTGGACGGCAAGACGCACGAGTTCACCACGCTGCTCGAAGGCGAGTTCGAGAGCGCCAAGAGCTACAAGGCCAATCGCGCGGACTGGTTCGCCGGCCGCTGGTCGGGCCTGCACATGCCGGCCGACCCGGAGACCGCGCGCCGCACGGCCGATACCGGCATCGAGGCCAAGCTGTTCGACTCGCTCGGCCGCACGCTGACCGAGATCCCGGCGGACATCGAGATCCACAAGACGCTCGGCCGGGTGCTCGAGGCCAAGCGGCAGATGTTCAAGACCGGCCAGGGCTTCGACTGGGCGACCGCGGAAGCGCTGGCGTTCGGCTCGCTCCTGTCGGAAGGCTTCGGCGTCCGCCTTTCGGGCCAGGACTCGGGCCGCGGCACCTTCTCGCAGCGCCACGCCGTCTGGGTCGACCAGAAGGACGAGCACAAGTACGTGCCGCTCCAGCAGGTCGAGCACGGCCGGTTCGAGGTGCTCGACTCGCCGCTCAGCGAATATGGCGTGCTCGGCTTCGAATACGGCTATGCGCTGACCGATCCCAAGACGCTGGTGCTGTGGGAGGCGCAGTTCGGCGACTTCGTGAACGGCGCGCAGATCATGATCGACCAGTTCATCGCGTCGGGCGAAGCCAAGTGGCTGCGTGCCAACGGCCTCGTGATGCTGCTGCCGCACGGCTATGAAGGCCAGGGTCCGGAGCACAGCTCCGCACGCCCCGAGCGCTTCCTGCAGCTGTGCGCACAGGACAACATGCAGGTCGCCAACGTCACCTCGCCGGCGAACTATTTCCACCTGCTGCGTCGCCAGATGCATCGCAACTTCCGCAAGCCGCTCATCCTCATGACGCCGAAGTCGCTGCTGCGCCACAAGATGGCCGTGTCGACGACCGAGGAGTTCCTGGGTGACAGCCAGTTCCACCGCCTGCTCTCCGATCCCTCGGCCCCGGCCGACACGGAGGTCACGCGCCTGGTGCTGTGCTCGGGCAAGGTCGCTTACGACCTGATCGAGGCACGCGATGCGGCCGGCGACAAGAACACCGCGATCGTGCGCGTCGAGCAGCTCTATCCCTTCCCGGGCGAGCCGCTGGTCGAGCGCCTGAAGCGCATGCCGAACCTCCAGGACGTGGTCTGGGCTCAGGAAGAGCCGAAGAACAACGGCTACTGGTTCTTCGTCGAGCCGCTGATCGAGGAAGCGCTGGAAAAGGCGGGCACCCGCGTGTCGCGCGCTCGCTACGCGGGCCGTGCCGCTGCCGCCTCGCCTGCGACCGGCCTCATGAAGCGCCACACCGCGGAACAGGGTGCGTTGGTAGCCGATGCGCTCGGCCACAACGTGCGCGAGGAAATCCGCCGCACGCGCAAGACCGACGACGCGCCCGTCGGCAAGCCTACCGCCTGATCCGAACCCAATGTCTGCGTCCCCTGGCGGGGAACCAAGAGGAAGACCCATGGCAACCGAAGTCCTTGTTCCCGTACTGGGCGAATCGATCACCGAAGCGACGCTGGGCGAATGGCTCAAGCAGCCGGGCGACCCCGTGAAGGCCGACGAGCCCATCGCCAGCCTTGAGACCGACAAGGTCTCGGTCGAAGTGCCCTCGCCCGTCGCGGGCGTGATGGGCGCGCATGCCGTCCAGCCGGGCGACACCGTCTCGGTCGGCGCGATGATCGCCACCATCGACGCGGGCGACGGCGCCCCGGCGAAGACGGCCGCGCCCGAGGCCGGCAGCACCGCCGCGGCTCCGGCTCCGGCAGCCGCCCCGCAGGAGGCCGGCGGCAACGTCGACGCCGCTGCGCTGTCGCCGTCGGTGCGCCGCGCGATCCTCGAGCATGGCGTCGATCCGGCGACCGTGAAGGGCAGCGGCAAGGACGGTCGCCTGACCAAGGAAGACATCGTCGCCGCCGCGTCGAACAAGCCGGCCGCAGCCCCCGCCGCGGCCCCGGCGGCCGCTCCTGCAGCGGCGCCCGTCGCTGCCGGTGGCGAGCGTCGCGAGGAGCGCGTCAAGATGACGCGCCTGCGCCAGACCATCGCCCGCCGCCTGAAGGAAGCGCAGGACACCGCCGCGCTGCTGACCACCTTCAACGACGTCGACATGACCGCCGTCATGGAGGCGCGGACCAAGTACAAGGACCTGTTCGAAAAGAAGCACGGCGTGCGCCTGGGCTTCATGGGCTTCTTCGTGAAGGCCGCGTGCATGGCCCTGAAGGACATCCCCTCGGTCAACGCCTATATCGAGGGCGATGAGATCGTCTATCACGACTATGCCGACATCTCGGTCGCGGTCTCCGCGCCGCAGGGCCTGGTCGTGCCGGTGATCCGCTCGGCCGACCAGATGTCGGTGGCGCAGGTCGAAAAGACGATCGGCGACTTCGGCAAGCGCGCCAAGGAAGGCACGCTCAAGATGGACGAGATGAAGGGCGGCACCTTCACCATCTCCAACGGCGGCGTGTTCGGCTCGCTGATGTCGACCCCGATCATCAACCCGCCGCAGTCGGCGGTGCTGGGCCTCCACCGCATCGAGGAGCGCCCGGTCGTCCGCAACGGCCAGGTCGTCGTCCGCCCGATGATGTACCTCGCCCTCAGCTACGACCACCGCATCATCGACGGTCGTGAGGCAGTGACCTTCCTCGCCGCGCTCAAGAACGCGATCGAGGACCCGACCCGCCTGCTGATCGACCTGTAAGAACACGCAATCGGCACCCCGGCGAAGGCCGGGGTCCAGTTGCGCCGCTGTTTGTAACGACACGAGACGGCCCCCAGATACGTCTCGAAACTGGGCCCCGGCCGGCGCCGGGGTACAAGGAAGAGAACAATGGCTGAATACGACTTCGACGTTCTCGTGATCGGTGCCGGGCCCGGCGGCTATGTCGCCGCGATCCGCGCGGCACAGCTCGGTCTCAAGACCGCCTGCGCGGAAAGCCGCGAGACGCTGGGCGGCACCTGCCTCAACGTCGGCTGCATCCCTTCCAAGGCGCTCCTGAACGCGTCCGAGAAGTTCGACGAAGCGGTCTCGGGCGTCCTCGCCAAGCATGGCGTGAAGCTCTCGGGCGTCGAGCTCGACCTTTCCGTGATGATGGCCGACAAGGACAAGGCCGTGAGCGGCCTCACCGGCGGCATCGAGTATCTGTTCAAGAAGAACAAGGTCGAGTGGGTGAAGGGCCTCGCCACCTTCCAGGACGCGCACACCGTCCAGGTCGGCGACCGCACCGTCACCGCCAAGAACATCGTCATCGCCACCGGCTCGTCGGTGACCCCGCTGCCGGGCGTCCAGATCGACCAGAAGGTCGTCGTCGACTCGACCGGCGCGCTGACCCTCGAGAAGGTCCCCGAGCACCTCGTCGTGATCGGCGGCGGCGTAATCGGCCTGGAGCTCGGCTCGGTGTGGAAGCGCCTGGGCGCCAAGGTGACCGTGGTCGAATATCTCGACCAGCTGCTGCCGGGCATGGACGGCGAAGTCCGCAAGGAAGCCGCCAAGATCTTCAAGAAGCAGGGCATGGACCTGAAGCTCTCGACCAAGGTCACCGGCGTTGCCGTCGACGGCGGCCGCGCGACCGTGACGGTCGAGCCGGCAGTCGGCGGCGCTGCCGAAACCCTGGAAGCGGACGCCGTGCTCGTCGCGATCGGCCGTCGCCCGAACACGGAAGGGCTTGGCCTCGACAAGATCGGGCTTCAGCTGAACCAGCGCGGCCAGATCGAGACCGACCATGATTTCCGCACCGCCGTCGACGGCGTGTGGGCGATTGGCGACGTGATCCCGGGCCCGATGCTCGCGCACAAGGCCGAGGACGAGGGCGTCGCGGTGGCCGAGAACATCGCCGGCCTTACCGGCATCGTAAACCACGACGTCATCCCCGGCGTCGTCTACACCCACCCGGAGATCGCCGGCGTCGGCCTGACCGAAGAGCAGGCCAAGGAACGCGGCGAGATCAAGGTCGGCAAGTTCCCGATGATGGCCAACAGCCGCGCCAAGGCGATCGACGACACCGCCGGCTTCGTGAAGGTGATCGCGGATGCCAAGAGCGACCGCGTGCTGGGCGTGTGGATCATCACCTCGGTCGCCGGCACCATGATCGCTCAGGCGGCGCAGGCGATGGAGTTCGGCGCCACCAGCGAGGACATCGCCTACACCTGCCACGCGCACCCGACGCACTCGGAAGCGATCAAGGAAGCGGCGATGGCCGTGCAGGGCAAGCCGATCCACATGTGATCGGCCGGCCTCTGGCCTAGCGAAACGGCGTCGGTGGCACCCCACCGGCGCCGTTTTCGAATCCGGCCCTGTGCCGTTGAGCGGGGAGCAGTCCAAGACAACAAGCGCCCCGCCCCCCCGCCCTGGGCTCCTGCCTGCGCAGGAGCACGGCTGGGGGAGACGCCCGCCCGCTTTCTCTCGCGTGCTCCTGCGCAGGCAGGAGCCCAGGGCCACCAGCGCTATCCTGGCGGCCTAAGCATACTTACAGACCACCCGTACCCCGCCCTCCGCCGGGGTACGAAGAAGGAAAACGGCGCCCGGAGCGAACCTGCCCTGTCCCCGCCCGAACAGCCTAATCGCCCTCACTCCCCCGCCGGCATCCGCCCCACCAGCAGCGTCAGCAGCCCCGCCAGCACCGCCGCGATCCACACCGCACCGTCGCCTGCCAGCTGGTACGCCCCCGCGCCGCCCAGCGTGCCGAACAGGAACCCGCCCCAGAACAGCAGGTCGCGCCACCAGCCGGTGCGCGGCCCCACGCCCATCAGGGCGTCCGCCAGCCGCTGGCCGAAGCGCACCAGCGTGCCCGTCATGTAGGTGAGCCCCACCTGCACCTCGCCGTTGCGGCTGAACACGGCATTCTCCGCCCCCATCGCACCCGCCAGCAGCACCAGCGCGAGCTGCCGCGGCCCGAACCCCAGGCACAGCGCCGCCAGCGCCAGCAGCGCCGTCACCAGCAGCATCACCGCCTCGCGCCCCCGCACGCCGCCCGCGCGCGCCACGATCGCACCCCCCATCACGCCGGAGACGAACGCCAGGATCAGCGAGATCGCCGTATGCAGTTCGGCCTGGAGCCCGGATGCGATCGCCACGCCGAGCCGGGTGGTGTTGCCGCTCATGAAGGAGGCGAAGAAGCCCGCAAACGCCGAAAAGGCGATGGCGTCGACGAAGCCGGCCAGCGCCGCGAGCAGCACGGCGACCAGCAGGACGGAGAGCGGAAGACGTTGCATGGCCCCTTTTCCCTCCTTCGTCCGCCATCGCCAACCCCCGGGCTTCCGCAATCTGCGACGAACCGCTAGCGAGCGGAGGTCGTGCCGATGGAAACCCTCTCGCTCGGGCCCGTGCTGCAGGTTCTCAACCTGCTCGGCATCGCGGTCTTCGCCGCCACCGGCGCGCTCGCCGCGGCGCAGCGCGCGCAGACGCTGGTGACCGCCACCTTTTTCGCGCTCATCACCGGCGTCGGCGGCGGGACGATCCGGGATCTGCTGATCGGCGCGCCCGTTTTCTGGGTCCGCGACGCGCAGACCGCGGCGCTGTGCCTGTCGGTGGCGGTGCTGATCTGGATCACCCCGCAACGCTGGTGGCGCCAGCAGGCGCTGGAGTGGCTCGATGCGGCAGGGCTCGCCGCCTATGCGGTCTATGGCGTCGCCAAGGCGCTGGAGTTCGGCGTACCGCCGATCCCGGCCGCGATCATGGGCGTGGTGACGGCTTGCGCAGGCGGCATCCTGCGCGACATGCTGGCAGGCGAGCCGTCGATCCTCATGCGCCCCGAGCTCTACGTCACCGCCGCAGCGCTCGCCTCCGGCCTCTACGTGGTGCTGGTCTCGCTCGGACTGCCGAGCTTCGCCTCGGCGCTCTGCGCCTCCGCCGCCGGCTTCCTGCTTCGCGCCGCCGCCATCCACTGGAAGCTCGGCCTGCCGACCTATCGCGGCCGACACTGACGCCTCCGTGCTCCTGCGAAGGCAGGAGCCCAGGGCCGCGGGCGCGGGCCTCTGCTCCTGGAACGAAGCCTAGCCCCGCACGACGCCGACATCGCGGAACGGCCGCGGCTCGGCGGGCGGCATGCTGGTGTGCGCCAACTCGCACTGCCACAGGCCGATGTCGACCCACTGACCCTGCTTGTAGCCGATCGAGCGGATCACGCCGGCGCGGCGGAACCCCACCGCCTCGTGCAGCGAGATCGACGGCCCGTTCGGCAGCGCGATCACCCCCATCGCCTGGGTGAAGCCCTGCGCACGCAGCGTCACGATCAGCGCCTCGTAGAGCAGCCGCCCCGCGCCCTGCCCGTGCGCGCCACCCGCAAGGTAGATCGTCGTCTCGACCGAGAACCGATAGGCGGCGCGCGACCGGAACGGCCCGGCATAGGCATAGCCCAGGATCTTGCCCGGGCCGGTTTCGCCCAGCGGATCGGTGCCGGCCGCGACCAGCCACGGATAGAAGCCGTCGTGCTCCGCCATCCGCTCGGCGATGGCGGCTGCATCGGGCGGCTGCTCCTCGAAGCTGATCGTGCTGCCGGTCACATAGGCAGCGTAGATCTGCGCGATCGCCTCGGCATCGTCGGAAGTCGCCGCGCGGATTGCGATCACAGGCCGAACCGCGCCAGCATCAGGTCCATCAGCCGCACGTCTTCGCGCGCCGGCACCACCGGCCCCAATCCGGCGCACTCCAGGCAGCGTGCCTGCATCGCGGCGCCACCCTTTACCAGCCGCCGGGCGTCGCCCAGCGCCTGCGCCAGCAGCGCACGCCGCTCGCCCGCCAGACGCGAGACCAGGTCGGTGGAGGCCGATCCGACGCGATCCTCGTCCTCCTCGCCCGCGTTCATCGCCGCCAGGAACTGCTCCAGCGCACCCGGCTCCTTCTCCAGATACTCCGCATGGACCTTGGCCGGGTCGAGCTTGGCGCGGCGCGCGGCTTCGGCCACCGCGTCGGAAAGCGTGCCGAACCGGTCGACCAGCCCCAGCTGTCGCGCGGTGCCGCCGTCCCACACCCGGCCCTGGCCGATCTGGTCGACCCGCTCCGGGCTCATCCGCCGCGCCTGCGACACCAGGCCGATGAACCGGCGATAGCCGTTCTCGATCGTCGCCTGCACCAGCGCGTCGAAGGTGGCGTTGGTGCCGCCCATCACGTTGGGCTGGCCGGTCAGCGGCGTCGTGTGCACGCCGTCCGTCGTCACGCCGATCTTGGCGAGCGTGTTCTCGAACGTCGGGATCAGCCCGAAGATGCCGATCGAGCCGGTGATGGTGTTCGGCTCGGCGAACACCACGTCGCCGGGCGTCGACACCCAGTAGCCGCCGCTGGCGGCCAGGCCGCCCATCGAGACGACCACCGGCAGGCCCTTCTGCTTGGCCTGCAGGATCGCCTGGCGCATCTGCTCGGACGCGAGCGCAGAGCCGCCGGGCGAATCGACGCGCACCACCAGCGCCTTCAGCTCCTTCTCGGCCAGACCCTTGAGCAGCAGCTTCGACACCGTGTCGCCGCCGGCGGTGCCGGAGCCGGAGTCGCCGTCGACGATCTCGCCCGCGATGGTCAGGATGCCGATCGCGTCGCCCGTCTGGGGCAGCGGGTTGGCCGCCACCCAGTTCCGGAGCGGGATCGCCTTGAAGCTTCCGGCGATCTTCTTGTCGCCGATCCCGACGCCCTCCAGCTCGGCCACGCGCTTGCCGAACGCGACGCGGTCGCCCAGGCGGTCGACCAGCCCCGCCGCCAGATTGGCCTTGGCGATGTCGCCGCCGGCCGCGACCACCAGCCGGTCCGGCTGGGTCAGGAAGTCGGCGACCTTCGCCTTGGGACGGGCCTTTGCCACGGCCTCGCGCCACTGTCCGAAGATCGCGCCATAGAGCGCCTGGTTGGCGGCGCGCGCCGGCTCGGACTGGTCGGCGCGGGTATAGGGCTCCACCGCCGACTTGAACTCGCCGACGCGATAGACGTGGGCGTTGATGCCCAGCTTGTCGATCAGCCCCTTGTAATAGAGCTGCGCCCCGCCCGGCCCGGTGAACATCGCGCCGCCCATCGGGTTGACCCAGATCTCGCTGGCGTTCGCTGCCACCAGATAGCTGCTGTCGGTGTAGCCGGTCGCATAGGCGAGCACCGGCTTGCCGCTTGCCCGCACGCGACCGACCGCGGCGGCGACCTCCGCCACCACGGAGGGATAGCCGCCGACGAACCGGTCCAGGTCCAGCACCACCGCCGTCACCCGCTTGTCGTCGCGCGCCTTGTCCAGCGCGTGCACCACGTCGCGCAGCCGGTGTTCGCGCGCCACGCTCGCACCGCTCAGCGTCGCGAACGGGTCCATCTCGCTCGGCTGCTCGACGACGGTGCCGTCCAGCGCCACCAGCAGCGCGCCGGGCTTGATCGCCGGGTTGGGCTTGGCGGCCAGCGCCGCGAACAGCAGGCCGAAGAACAGCAGCATCGCCAGCAGGACGAGCCCGTCCTTGACCGCGACCAGCAACTTCCAGGCACCCCGAACCAGTCTCACGCGCATCTTCCCCTTGTCAGGTCATGGCGGTGCTAAAGCAGCGCCAGAGGCGAGTAAACCGCGCGTCTCCCGAGTTCGGGGGAGGACGAACCTGCCGCTCCGCAGGTGCCGCTCGCGTTTCCACCACGCACTGGCGCGGACCGCATTTTTTCGGGTCGGCGACCCGTTGACGAGGTGCGAGGGCGATCGCATATGCGGGCTGCTGGCACTCGCTGCGGGTGAGTGCCAATCACTGTTCACAGAAAGGAAAGCGCGCATGAACTTTCGTCCGCTGCACGACCGCGTGCTCGTTCGCCGCGTCGAAGCCGAGGAAAAGACCGCCGGCGGGATCATCATCCCCGACACCGCCAAGGAAAAGCCGCAGGAAGGCGAAGTCGTCGCCGCTGGCAACGGCACCAAGGCTGAAGACGGCAAGGTCACCCCGCTCGACGTCAAGGCCGGCGACCGCATCCTCTTCGGCAAGTGGTCGGGCACCGAGGTCAAGGTGAATGGCGAAGACCTGCTGATCATGAAGGAAAGCGACATCCTGGGGATCGTCGGCTGATTTCCTGACCCGGTTCGGTGCTCCTGCTCAGGCAGGAGCCCAGAGCCAAGCATCCAGAATCCTAGGTTCCTGCGTCTGCTGGAGCCTGAGCAAGAGGAATAGCCAACATGGCAGCCAAGGAAGTGAAGTTTTCGCGCGACGCGCGTGAGCGCATCCTCAAGGGCGTCGACATCCTGGCCGACGCGGTCAAGGTGACGCTCGGCCCCAAGGGCCGCAACGTCGTGATCGACAAGTCCTTCGGCGCACCGCGCATCACCAAGGACGGTGTCTCGGTCGCCAAGGAAATCGAACTCAAGGACAAGTTCGAGAACATGGGCGCCCAGATGGTGCGCGAAGTGGCCTCGAAGACCAACGACGTCGCCGGTGATGGCACCACCACCGCGACCGTCCTCGCCCAGGCGATCGTTCGCGAAGGCATGCGCTCGGTCGCAGCCGGCATGAACCCGATGGACCTCAAGCGCGGCATCGATCTCGCCGTCGGCAAGGTCGTCGAGGACGTGAAGGCCCGCTCGAAGCCCGTCGCAGGCACGCAGGAAGTGGCCCAGGTCGGCATCATCTCCGCCAACGGCGACCGTGAAGTCGGCGAAAAGATCGCGGAAGCGATGGAGAAGGTCGGCAAGGAAGGCGTGATCACCGTCGAAGAGGCGAAGGGTCTCGAATTCGAGCTCGACGTCGTCGAAGGCATGCAGTTCGACCGCGGCTATCTGTCGCCCTACTTCATCACCAACCCGGAAAAGATGACGGTCGAGCTCAACGACCCGTACATCCTGATCCACGAGAAGAAGCTCTCGAACCTGCAGGCGATGCTCCCGATCCTGGAAGCCGTCGTTCAGTCGGGTCGTCCGCTCCTGATCATCGCCGAGGACATCGAGGGCGAGGCTCTTGCCACGCTCGTGGTGAACAAGCTGCGCGGCGGCCTGAAGGTCGCAGCGGTCAAGGCTCCGGGCTTCGGCGATCGCCGCAAGGCGATGCTCGAGGACATCGCGATCCTGACCAAGGGCGAAGTCATCTCGGAAGACCTGGGCATCAAGCTCGAGTCCGTCACGCTCGGCATGCTCGGCACCGCCAAGCGCGTCACGATCGACAAGGACAACACCACCATCGTCGACGGTGCGGGTGAAGCCGACGCGATCAAGGGCCGCACCGACGCGATCCGCCAGCAGATCGAAGTCACCACCAGCGACTATGACCGTGAGAAGCTCCAGGAGCGTCTCGCCAAGCTCGCCGGCGGCGTGGCCGTGATCAAGGTCGGCGGTGCGACCGAGGTCGAGGTGAAGGAGCGCAAGGACCGCGTCGACGACGCGCTGCACGCGACCCGCGCAGCCGTCGAAGAGGGCATCGTCCCGGGCGGCGGTACGGCGCTGCTGTACGCAACCAAGGCACTCGCCGGCCTGACCGGTGCGAACGAGGACCAGACCCGCGGCATCGACATCGTTCGCCGCTCGCTGACCGCGCTCGTCCGTCAGATCGCGCAGAACGCCGGCCACGACGGTGCGGTCGTCTCGGGCAAGCTGCTCGACCAGGACGACACCTCGTTCGGCTTCAACGCGTCGACCGACACCTATGAGAACCTGGTTGCGGCCGGCGTGATCGACCCGACCAAGGTCGTCCGCACCGCGCTCCAGAACGCGGCGTCGGTCGCGGGTCTGCTCATCACCACGGAAGCAACCGTGGCAGAGCTGCCCGAGGACAAGCCCGCAATGCCGGCAATGCCCGGCGGCGGCATGGGCGGCATGGACTTCTGATCCGGCTGCGGCCCGGGTCAGCCTGTGCTGGCCCGGGACCCGCACCGGATCGGCCGGCGGACTTCGGCCCGCCGAAGTCCGTCCGACGCCAGCACCGGCTTTGCCGGTGCCGTCCCAAAGAAAGGGCCGGAGGGGAAACCTTCCGGCCCTTTTCTTTTCGCCCTCTTTCCTTCCGCCCCGCGAATCCCGATGATCGGAGCCAGGCGTCGTCCGACGCAGCCATCCACGGGAACCCGCATGACCGATCTCAGCCGCCGCGAAGCCCTCGCCACCTCTGCGCTTGCCGGGCTCGCCGCCGCCACCCCCGCCTGGGCTCAGCAGCCCGCCGCCCCCGCGCCCGGCAGCACCACCGCCGCCTGGGACCTGACCGAGCTCTACCCGACCGATGCCGCCTGGGACGCCGCCCGCGTGAAGGCGCTCGCCGATGCCAAGGCGCTTGCCCAATGGAAGGGCCGGCTCGGCGAAAGCGCCGACGTGCTCGCCCAAGCCCTCTCGGCCCAGTCCGACGTCGGCCGCACCGTGTCGCGCATCTACACCTACATCAGCCTCAAGGCCGACGAGGACGTACGCGTCGCCGCCAACCAGGAACGCCGCGCCCAGGCGACCGACCTGTGGATGGCGCTCGGCGAGGCGACCGCCTGGACCAGCCCGGAGCTGATCGCGCTCGGCCGCCCGAAGATCGAGGCGTTCACCGCCCAGAACGCGACGCTGCGCACCCGCTTCGGCATGGTGCTGAAAAACGTCCTGCGTCAGGCCGAGCACACGCTCAGCCCCGAGGGCGAGGCACTGCTCGCCAGCGCCGGTGCCGCGCTGTCGGGCCCGGGCGAGACCGCCGAGCAGCTGCGCTCTTCCGACATGCCGCGCCCGACCGTCCAGCTTTCGACCGGCAAGTCGGTGCGGCTCGACGACCAGGGCTATTCGCTCAACCGCGACGCGCCCAACCGCGCCGATCGCAAGCAGGTGTTCGACGCCTTCTGGAAGAGCTACGGCGCGTTCGAAAGCTCGCTCGGCTCGGCCTATGTCGCCAAGATCAAGGGCGACATCTTCAACGCCCGCGCGCGCAAATATCCGAGCTCGCTGGCAGCCGCGGTGTCGGGCGGCAACATCCCCGAGGGCGTCTATCGCACGCTGGTGCAGGAGACCAACGCCGGCCTGCCGCAGCTCCACCGCTACTTCGAGCTACGCCGTCGCATGCTCAAGCTTCCGGACATGGCGTACTACGACATCTACCCGCCGCTGGTGTCGCTCGACCGCCGCTTCACCCTGTCGGACATGCGCACGCTGACGCTGGAGGCGACCAAGCCGCTAGGGCCCGAGTACGCCAAGCTGATCGCGCAGGGTACCGCCGCCCGCTGGATGGATCCCTTCCCCCGCACCGGCAAGCGCTCGGGCGCCTATATGAACCCCGGCGCCTATGACGTGCACCCCTATCTGCTGCTCAACCTCGGCGAGAACTACGAGGGGCTGTCGACCTATGCGCACGAATGGGGCCATGCGATCCACTCGCTGCTCTCCAACCGCGCCCAGCCCTATGACATGGCCGACTATCCGATCTTCCTCGCGGAAATCGCCTCGACCGCGAACGAGGCGTTGTTGGTCGACATGATGCTCAAGCGCGCCAAGACCCGCGAGGAGAAGCTCTTCTACCTCGGCCAGCGCATGGAGAGCATCCGCGGCACCTTCTTCCGCCAGGCGATGTTCGCCGAGTTCGAGCTGGAGGCGCACGAGCTGGCCGAAAAGGGCGAGGGTGTCTCCGGCGCGCGCTTCACCGCGCTCTACCTCGACCTGCTCAAGCGCTACCACGGCCCCAAGGTCGCGATCGATCCGGCCTATGCGATCGAGTGGGCGTACATCCCCCACTTCTACTCCAACTTCTACGTCTACCAGTACGCTACCTCGATCACCGCGGCCGAGTATTTCGCCCGCTCGGTGCTCACCGGCAGCGCGGCGGAGCGCGATCGTTACCTGACGGTGCTGAAGGCAGGCGGATCGGACTATCCGATCGATATCCTCAAGCGCGCCGGCCTCGATATGACGAGCCCGGAGCCGTACCGCCAGCTCGTCCAGAGCTTCAAGGAAACGCTCGACCAGGCCGAGGCTCTGCTGGGCTGAGGCTAGAGGGGAGGCGGCGACGCCTCCCCTGCCCGCTTTGGCGCGGCCTCGACGCCAGACCCAACCAGTACCCCGGCGAAGGCCGGGGCCCAGTTGCGAGAAGCTCCGATCGGGTCCTCGCTATCGCTTCGCGGTTTCAGACCGTCAGATACGCAACACCCGGCACCGGAACGCCCTGGGATGCCGCCGCCCGCAACCTCCCGTCGCTCCCGACCCGCAGGCTCGCCACCGTGCCGGAACGCTGGTTCGCCACCAGCATCTCGCCCCGCTCTTCCAGCAGCAGGAACATCCGCGGCCAGTCCCCGCCGCACCCGACATGCTGGAGCAGCGACAGCCCGCCGTCCCGGGCGACGGCGAACACCGCGATGCTGTTGTGCCCGCGATTGGAGACATAGAGCCGGTCGCCCTTGCGATTGAGGGCGATGTGCCCCGCCGCCGAAGACCCGGCGAACCCCGCCGGCAGCGTCGACACCACGCCCCGCCGACGAAAGCTCCCGTCCCCCTCCGCACCGAGGATGGTCACCGTGTTGGCGAGCTCCGCCACCAGATACGCGACCGGCAGCCGCGGATGCCGCGCCAGGTGGCGGGGCCCCGATCCCGGTTCGGCACGATAGGCGACCGTCGTCTTCGCCAGCGCGCCCGATCGCGGATCGAGGTGGTGGGCAAAGATCGCGTCGGCGCCCAGGTCCACCGAATGCAGCAGCGGCGCTCCCGGCGCAAAGCCGACCCAGTGCGCATGGGCCCCCGCCTGCCGCTCCCGGTCCGGGCCGCTGCCCGCATGGACGATGCGCGCCGCCTCGTCTATCGGCAGCCCGGTCGCGGGGTCGAGCTTCCAGACGGCCACGCTCCCGCTCGAATAATTCGCCACCGCCAGCGCACGACCGTCCGGGCTCAGCGCGAGATGGCAAGGATCGGCGCCCAGCGTCGACACCCGCGCCAGCCGCCGGAAGTCGCGCCCATAGATGCCGAGCGCACCCTCCGCCTGCTCATCCACCAGATAACGCAGGCCGTGGGCCTCGCTCCGTACGCCGAACGAGGCATTGGCGATTTCCGGCAGCGCCCGGCCCGCCGTCCAGCCGCCGTTCGACGGCTCCAGCGGCACAAGCCCGGCGCCGCCCTCCTGCACATAGGTGCCGGCAAGCACCCTGCGGCTTTGCTGCGCCAGAAGCCGGGTCGGAAACGCCGCAGCAGCGGCAGCGGCGGCGACGAGCGTCCGTCGCGACAGGGAAAGCGTGGAGGAAGCCATGCCCGCTTGATGGCGCAGGTTCATGCGCAAGGTCAAAGCCCCTGCACCGCCTCGATCCGAAATTGCTGTCCGCTGACGCCTCTTGCCGGCTTAGCGGGCGCCTGCCCCGGCCGCCTGCTCCCGTGTGGCGATGTTCCTGCCGATGCCGTACCCCGACGCGAACAGGAACGCGACCAGCCCGACGATCAGGAAGCCCAGCAGCACCGCCTGCGCCGGTTGCGGCTTTTTCATGAGAACCGCGCCTTTCGATGTCACGCTCGAGAAACGTCCTCGAAGAGGATCCGATCTCTTCGCATGTTCTCGTGGCAGTGAAGCCCAACTGTCAAGCGGCGGAGAAGAGTAGCCCCGGCCAGCCTCAGAAGATCCCCAGGAACTTCTTGCGCTGCTTCTTCTTCTCCTCGCCCGAGGCCTTGCCGTCCTCGTCCTTCGACGTGGTGCCCGCGCCGACGTCGTCGCGCGGCTTGCCCTTGGTGGTACGCTGCGCCTTGGCAGTGGCGCCGGCGAGGATGGGCCCGCACGCGGCGGACTTGGCATCGCCCACGTCGACAAAGGCGAGCAGCCCGCCGATCGGGGTCGCCACCGCCGCCAGCCCCAGGCCGATGCCCGCGCGCCCGACCAGCTCCGGGCTGATCACGTCGAAGCCCGGCTCCGCGAAATAGCCGTTGATCCCGACCGGCGACTGGCCCGCGAACAGCGAGAACTTCTTGGAGTCCGCCCGGAACGCCAGGTCGATCGCCTCGGTTTTGAAGCTGAAGCCACCGCGGCCGAGCATGACGTTCTTCTGCGTGTCGATCAGGATTGGGTCGGCCGCCGCCACGCCGTTGCGCACCGTGAAGCCGATCAGCCCGCAGTTGATCTGCACCGGCTCCTTCAGTTTGTCCTCGAACATCTTCTGGATGAACGTGCCGACGTCGATTTCCGACAGCTGGATGTTGCGCGTCCAGAAGCTGCCCTTGGGCATGATGAAGGCGATGCGCCCGTTGGAGCTCGCCAGCGAGTCGTGCACGCTGTTGCCGCTGCCCGTCATCTTCACGCGCGCCGAAATCGTGCCGCTGGTGCCCGCCTCCGCCACGCCGAAGCCCGCGAGCAGCCTGCCCATCGGCGTCGGCGTCAGGCGGATGTCATAGTCGGTGAAGACCGGCGCCCGGCGCGCGTTGATGCTGATGTCCGACAGCACCGTGCCGCGCGCCATGGTGAAGTTGAGCGGCGAGAGCTTGAGCAGCCGGTCGTCGAGCGACAGCCCCAGCTTGATGTTGGAGATCGGCACGTTCTCCGACCGCACCTGCCGCACCGTCCAGTTGACCTTGGCGTCGAAGTTCTTGAGCGCGTCGACGTTGAGCGGCGTGTCCGGCAGCAGCCGAGGCGTGCCGCCGACCCGCGTCACTGTGCCCGCCTTGCCCTGCTTGTCCAGCCGGTCGGGATTGTAGCCGATGAAGGGCGCGACATCGATCATGTCCAGCCGGCGGGTGGCGAGGTCGGCGGTCAAATACATGCGCGGCTCGCGCTGGAACACGCTGAACGCGCCGCTCAGATCACTGTCGCCGAACGTGCCGCGCAGCCCCGTGAAGCGCCACTCCTCGCCTCGCTTGGTGAGCGCGGAGGCGAGATGGTAGCGCCGCGTGTCGGGCACGGTCAGCCCGAACACCTCGAACAGGTTCGCCAGGTTGCGGCCGCGCAGGTCGACCTTCAGGTCCGATCCCTCGATCACGGTCGGCTCGGGCAGCGTACCGGTGACGGTGCCCACCGCATCGACCGCCCGCACGGTCAGCGCCAGCTGCGTCTGCCCACCCGCCAGCGCCGCATTCGGCGACAGAAGCGCGCCGGTCAGCGTGAACGGAATGCCGCGCGCACGCCCATCGCCGTCGAACCGCACGGCGTTCGCGACCTTGCTGTCGCGCGCCTCCACCGTGCGGAAGCGAACGTTGGCGAGGATCCGCATCGACGGATCGCTGTAGCGCAGTCCCGAGTTGCTCACCGCCGCCTGGCGGATCACCGGCATGTCGAACGGCTCGCCCTTGGCGTTGGGGTCGCCGAAGGTCCAGGTGTTGCGGCGGTGGTCGGCGTCCCAGGCGAGATCGACGCGCGCGCCGTCCAGCCCCAGCCAGTTGATCCGCCTCTGCCCAAACAGGAAGGTGAAGGTCGCGATCTGCGCGTCGAACTTGCGCGCCTCCAGGAAATTGCCGCCGCCCGCCCAGGCGGGATTGGAGACGGTCAGCCCCTCCGCCAGGAACTTCAGGTTGATCGGATTGAAATAGAACTGGAAATCGCCCGCTACCCGTACCTGCCGCTCGGCCGAGCTCGACGCGATCTTCTCGAAGGTCCCCTTCAGGAAGCGTCCCTTGGTGATGAACAGGATCGCCCACACCAGGAACAAGGCGATGAAGATGCCGAGCACCACCCGCAGCAGGATGGTGAGCCAGCGCGGCCGCCCGCGTCGCGGCGGCGCCGCCGGAGTTCCGGCGGGCGGGGGCGGCGCTTGGTCCGCGACGGGGGGCAGTTCGCGATCAGCCATGCGGCCAAAAACTCGCCGCCGGCGTAACGAGTTCCCGCGCACCCTCCGCTGCGGTTGCGCATGCACCACCATTGCGCTAAGCGCGCCGTCTTTCCACGACTCTTCGAGCCCGTCTCGAGGGATCGCCCGGCCAAAAGGGCTGCCGCGGCGATTCTGTTGGGTCGTGTCAAACAAGGAGAAAAAAATGCCCAAGCTCAAGACCAAGAGCGGCGTGAAGAAGCGCTTCAAGTTTACCGCCACCGGCAAGGTGAAGCACGGCGTCGCCGGCAAGCGCCACCGCCTGATCAGCCACAATGCCAAGTACATCCGCCAGAACCGCGGCACCTCGGTGCTCGCCGACGCCGACGTCGCACACGTCAAGGCGTGGGCGCCCTACGGTCTGCGCTAAGGAGGTCTGACACATGGCACGTATCAAGCGCGGCACCACGACCCGCACCAAGCACAAGCGTATTCTGGATCAGGCGAAGGGCTATTATGGCCGTCGCAAGAACACGATCCGCATCGCACGTCAGGCCGTCGAAAAGGCCGGTCAGTACGCCTACCGCGACCGCAAGGTTAAGAAGCGGACGTTCCGCGGCCTCTGGATCCAGCGCATCAACGCCGGCGTCCGGGCCGAGGGCCTGACCTATTCGCAGTTCATGCACGGCCTGAAGCTCGCCGGCATCCAGCTGGACCGCAAGGTCCTGGCGGATATCGCGATGCACGAAGGTGAGGCATTTACCGCCATCGTCGCTCAGGCGAAGGCGGCGCTGCCCCAGGCCGCCTAAGCGACCTGCAGCACGCACGAACATGGGGCGTCGGTGGCAACACCGGCGCCCTTTTCGTTTTCGCCCGCGGCCATTCGGCGGCCAGGGCAAGTGAGGAGGCACGAATGGCGATGCACCTCTGGTGGCTCTACGTCACCGCCGTGTTCCTGATCGCGGGCACCCCCGGTCCCAACATGCTGCACGTCATGGTGCAGAGCATCCACCACGGCCCGCGCCGCGCAGTCTTCTCGATGGCCGGGCTGATGAGCGCAGTGCTGCTGTGCCTGGTCGCCTCGGCGCTCGGGCTGGGCGCGCTGCTCCAGGCCTCGCCGCGGCTCTATGGTGCGCTGCGCTTCGCCGGCGCCGCCTATCTGATCTGGCTGGGGATCAAGGCCTGGCGGGCCCCCGTGTCCGGTGCCGCGAAGGCGGAAGGCTTCCCCCGCAGTCGCCCGGGCGGGCTCTATGTCGCCGGCCTCGGCACCGGTCTCTCCAATCCGAAGCTGATTGTCTTCGCCGCGGCCCTGTTCCCGCAGTTCCTCGACCCGACACGCCCCTTCTGGCTGCAGCTCGCGATTCTCGTCGCGACCTTCGTGGTGATCGAGGGCGGCTGGTACGCCGCCTATGCGCTGGGCGGCCGCTCGCTCGCCCGCTGGCTGGCGCCGCCGCGGCGGCAGCGGCTGTTCAACCGTGCGACGGGGTCGCTGTTCATCGGCTTCGGTGGCCTTCTGCTCGCCGCCCGAGCCTGATGCCGGCCCGGAACGGCTTGACCTGAGCCGCCGACTAAGGTTCGGACCTTCCAATCTTGCGAACGGAATTCTGATGACCACCGATCTCGAACAATTGCGAGCCGACCTGCTGGCGGCGATCGACGCGGCCGCCGGGCTCGACGCGCTGGAGGCGGTGCGCGTTCACGCGCTCGGCAAGCAGGGCGCCGTCACCGGCCTCCTCAAGACGCTCGGTGGCATGACCCCCGAGCAGCGCCAGGCCGAAGGCCCGCGCATCCATAGCTTGCGCGAGTCGGTGACGGAGGCGATCGCCACCCGCAAGGCCGGGCTGGAGCAGGCCGCCCTCGACGCCCGCCTCGCCTCCGAGACGCTCGACATGACCCTGCCGGTCGACCGCGTTGCTCCCGGCAGCGTCCACCCGGTCAGCCAGGTCATGGACGAGCTCGCCGAGATCTTCGCCGACCTCGGCTTCGCGGTCGCGACCGGTCCCGAGATCGAGGACGACTGGCACAATTTCACCGCGCTCAACATTCCGGAGACGCATCCGGCGCGCGCGATGCACGACACCTTCTACCTCGCCGGCGAGCACGAACGGCCGATGGTGCTGCGCACGCATACCTCGCCCGTGCAGATCCGCACCATGCTGTCGCAGAAGCCGCCGATCCGCATCATCGCGCCCGGCCGCGTCTATCGCTCGGACAGCGACGCCACCCACACGCCGATGTTCCACCAGATCGAAGGACTGGTGATCGACAAGGGCATCACGCTTGCCCACCTCAAATGGACGCTGGAGACCTTCCTCAAGGCGTTCTTCGAGCGCGAGGACATCGTCCTGCGCCTGCGCCCCAGCTACTTCCCCTTCACCGAGCCTTCGGCGGAGGTCGACATCGGCTACACCATGCAGAAGGGCAAGCGCGTGGTCGGCGGATCGGAAGGCTGGATGGAGGTGCTGGGCTCCGGCATGGTCCATCCCAAGGTGATCGCCGCCTGCGGCCTCGACCCGGACGAATACCAGGGCTTCGCCTTCGGCACCGGCGTCGACCGGCTGACGATGCTCAAATACGGCATGGACGACCTGCGCCCGTTCTTCGACGGCGACCTGCGCTGGCTGAAGCACTATGGCTTCTCGGCGCTTGACGTGCCCACGCTGTCGGGGGGAGTGGGCGCATGAAGTTCACCCTTTCCTGGCTGCGCGAGCACCTCGACACCGACGCCGCGCTCGACGCGATCCTCGACGGCCTGACCCGCGTCGGGCTTGAGGTCGAAGGCGTCGAGAACCCGGCCGCGCGCCTCAACGGCTTCCGCGTCGCCCGCGTCCTCACCGCCGAGCGCCATCCCCAGGCCGACAAGCTCCAGGTGCTGTCGGTCGATGCCGGCGACGGCCCGCTCCAGGTCGTCTGCGGCGCGCCCAACGCGCGCGCCGGCCTGGTGGGCGTGTTCGGCATGCCGGGCGCGGTGGTCCCCGCCAACGGCATGGAGCTGCGCGTCGCCGCCATCCGCGGTGTCGAATCCAACGGCATGATGTGCTCGACGCGCGAGCTCGAGCTCGGCGAGGACCATGACGGCATCATCGAGCTGCCGGCCGATGCGCCGGTGGGCACGACCTTTGCCGACTATGCCGGCCTTGACGATCCCGTCATCGACGTGGCGATCACGCCCAACCGCCAGGATTGCATGGGCGTGCGCGGCATCGCCCGCGACCTCGCCGCCGCCGGCCTCGGCACGCTGCGCCCGCTCGACGCGGTGATCGGCGGACTGCCCGCGATCGTGCCGCAGGGCGCCGGCCCCGACGTGTCCACCCAGGACGCAGAGGGCTGCCCCGCCTTCTTCGCCCAGACCGTCGCCGGCGTCACCAACGGCCCCTCGCCCGACTGGCTGCAGCGCCGGCTGACCGCAGTCGGCCAGAAGCCGATCTCGGCGCTGGTCGACATCACCAACTTCGTCATGCTCGGCCTCGGCCGCCCGCTGCACGTCTATGACCGCGCCAAGCTCGAGGGCGGTCTGGTCGCTCGGCATGCGACCGCGGGCGAGCAGGTGCTGGCGCTTAACGGCAAGACCTACACGCTCGACGGCGGCGAGACCGTGATCGCCGACAATGCCGCCGTGCACGACATCGGCGGCATCATGGGCGGCGAGCATTCGGGCGTGTCGGAGACGACCACCGACGTGCTGATCGAGTGCGCCTATTTCACGCCGGAGACGATCGCCCGCACCGGCCAGAAGCTCGCGCTCACCTCCGACGCGCGCCAGCGCTTCGAGCGCGGCGTCGATCCCGCCTTCCTCGACGAGGGGCTGGCGATCGCCACCCGCCTGGTGCTCGCCCTTTGCGGCGGCACCCCGAGCGAAGTCACCCGCGCCGGCGAGCCGCCGGTTGCGCCGCGCCTCGTCGCCTATAACCCGAACCTCGCCGAGACGCTCGGCGGTCTCGCGGTCGCGCCCGAGCGTCAGCAGGAGATCCTCGAACGCCTCGGCTTCGTGGTGGATCTGGAATGGAACGTGGTGGTGCCGAGCTGGCGCCGCGACATCGACGGCCCGGCCGACCTGGTCGAGGAAGTGATCCGCATCGAGGGCATCGACAAGGTCCCCTCGACGCCGCTGCCCCGCCCCGCCGGCGTCGCCCGCCCGACAGCCACGCCCGAGCAGAAGCTGGAGCGTCGCCTGCGCCGCTCGGCCGCTGCGCGCGGGCTCAACGAGGCGATCACCTGGAGCTTCATCGCCGAGGATGCGGCCGCACCCTTCGGCGGCGGCGCCTGGAGCCTCGCAAACCCGATCAGCGAGGACATGAAGGTCATGCGCCCCTCGCTGCTCCCGGGGCTGCTGTCGGCTGCGAACCGCAACCTCAAGCGCGGCGCCACCGGCGTACGGCTGTTCGAGATCGGCCGCCGCTACCTGGGCGAAGGCGAACGCCTGACGCTCGGCGTCGTCCTCGCCGGCGAGCAGCGCAGCCGCGGCTGGCAGGCGGGCAAGGCAGCCGCCTTCGACGCGTTCGATGCCAAGGCCGAAGCGCTCGCGCTGCTGGAGGCCGCCGGTGCGCCGGTCGCCAACCTCCAGGTCATGGACGGTGCGGGCGATGCCTATCACCCCGGCCAGTCCGCGACGCTGCGGCTCGGGCCGAAGACGGTGCTCGCCGCCTTCGGCACGCTCCACCCGCGCATCGCGAAGGCATTCGACCTCTCGGGCTCCGTCGTCGCAGTCGAGCTGTTCCTGGACGCGCTGCCGGGCAAGCGCGGCACCGGCTTCATGCGCCCGGCCTATGCGCCGCCAGCCTTGCAGGCGGTGACGCGCGACTTCGCCTTCCTGGTCCCCGCCACCGTGAGCGGCGACGCGCTGGTGCGCGCCGTGCGCGGTGCGGACAAGGCCGCGATCGTCGACGCGCGCCTGTTCGACGTCTTCACCGGCGCCGGGGTCGACGAAGGCATGAAGTCGCTCGCGATCGAAGTCACGCTCCAGCCGGGCGACAAGAGCTTCACCGATGCGGAGATCAAGGGCGTGGCCGACAAGGTCGTCGCCGCCGCCGCCAAGCTGGGAGCCACCTTGCGTGGCTGATCGGGTGGAGATCGGCAACGGCACGCTCACGGCGGCGATCCACCCGCTGGGTGCCGAGCTCGTGTCGCTGCGCGATGCGCAAGGCCGTGAGCTGATGACCGATGCCGATCCCGCCTATTGGACCGGCCACGCGCCGATCCTGTTTCCGATCGTGGGCCGGCTGGCGGGCGACCGCTACCGGCTCGACGGCCGCGACTATCCGCTGCCCCAGCACGGCTTCGCCCGCCGCCGCAGCTTCACGCTCGCGGAGCAGGCAGCCGACCGCGTCCGCTTCCGGCTTGAGGACGATGCCGAGAGCCGCGAAGTCTACCCCTTCGCCTTCGCCCTCGACGTCACCCACGCGCTCGACGGCGCGACGCTCACCACCACCGTCACGGTCACCAACCGCGACACCCGCGACCTGCCGGCCAGCATCGGTTTCCACCACGCCTTCGCCTGGCCGCTTCCCTATGGCCGCCCGCGCGACGCCCACCGCCTCACCTTCCCGGAGCACGAGCCGGCAAGCCTCGCCTCAATCGAGGAAGGTCTGATCGCCCCCGCCCCACGCCCGAGCCCGCTCCAGGACCGCCTGCTGCCCCTCTCCGACGACCTCTTCACCGAGGATGCGCTCGTCTGGCAGCAGCTCGAAAGCCAGTCGCTCCGCTACGACGCCGGCGAAGGCCCTGCGCTCGAAATCGGCTTCCCCGACACCCCCATGCTCGGCATCTGGACCAAGCCCGGCGCCGCTTTCGTCTGCGTCGAGCCCTGGCACGGCATCGCCGATCCCGTCGGCTTCACCGGCGAGATCTGGGACAAGCCCGGCATGATGCGCGTGGCCCCCGGCGCTACCCGCAGTGCCGTCATGTCGGTGACGCTGCTGCCCTGACCGGGCGACGCTGGACAAAGCCGGCCCTCTCCTATTTGTATGATCAAAAGATCATCGGGAGAGAGCCATGCGAGTCCTCTGGAAGCGCGGTGTCGTCGCGGCGCTAGTTGTCCTTGCGGCAGCCATGCCCGCAACCGCGCAGGTGGCGCCCGGCGGCCCCGTGACGCCATACGTCGATCCGGCGAAGGCATATCTCTTCGCCCACATGACCAAGGAACGCTACGGCGTCCTCTATTACTCGGTCAGCCTCGACGGTTTCCACTGGACCCGCCTCAACGGCGGCAAGCCCGTCTCTGCCGACTATCACGGCCACGCCTCGATCGCCCAGGGCCCCGACGGGCGCTACTATCTGGTCGGCAACAACAGCGACGAGGACCCCCTGATCCGCTTCTGGGTCTCCGACGACCTCGTCCGCTGGAAGCCGTTCGGCACCTACCGCCCCGACCTGAAGAACATCCCCGGCCACCCGCACGCCATGCAGCGCATCGGCGCGCCCAAGCTCCTGTTCGACAAGCCGTCGCGCCAGTTCCTGCTGACCTGGCACACCCCAAATGAGGACGGCAACCGTGAGGATCCGGAACGCTATTGGGCCAGCCAGCGCACGCTCTACGTCCAGTCCCCGGACCTCAAGACCTTCGCCGCCAGGCCCCGGCGCCTGTTCAGCTGGGACATGGCGACCATCGACACCATCCTCCAGCCCGATCCCCGCGGCGGATACTGCGCGGTCCTCAAGGACGAACGCTACCCGTCCTATGAATGGACCACCGGCAAGACGATCCGCATCAGCTGCGCCGCGAGCCTGCTCGGCCCCTATCCGCTCCCCGGCGCGCCGCTCAGCCCCAATTTCCGCGAGGCGCCGACGCTGATCCGTTCGCCCGACGACAAGGACTGGCTGCTCTTCTACGAACAATATGCCGGCACCAGCTACGGCCTCTCGATGGCGCCGACGCTGCAGGGGCCGTGGTACCAGGTGTCCGGCAACAGCGGCGTTCCCGAATGGAACCGCTACGAAATGCCCGCCGGCACCCGCCACGGATCGATGTTGCCGATCAGCCGCAGGCAGTATGACGCCCTGCGCGCCGCCTTCCCCGCAAGCTGAGGCGTCAGCGCGACTTGCGCCGCAAGAGGACCGCGCCGGCCACCAGCCCCAGCACCAGCAACAACGGCAGTTCGAACAGCCACCATCGGTCGTCGCCGTTCATCTCCCAGGGCCAGGCCGCCCGGCACCCGGTGGAATTGGGTGCATAGCCGCACGCCATCGAACGCGCGAAGCTCGAGACCAGGAACGCCAGGGCCGCGATCCCGGCGGCGAGCACGAACAGCAGGTTCGACAGCGCGCGCACCGCGATCAGCCCGCCATCGGCTGCAGCGTGATCCGCCGCCGCACCGTCTCGTGCAGCAGGCACATCGGCACCTCGACCATGTCGATCGTCCCGCCGGTCCGCTGCTCTTCGCACTCCGCGTCACGGCGCTTGATCCAGGCCCGCTCTTCGACCCGCAGCTTCGCCTGCTCCGCCGGCCCACGCTTGGCCATCGCCGACTTGTAGGCCGCGTTCAGCCGCGCGTCCTGCACCGCCAGTTCGTCCCGCACGCACGCCCCCATCGCCACCGACACGCCCTTGGCCGCATCGCCGGAGTTCAGGCACGCCTCCAACGCGGGCGAAAGCTGCGCCTCGACGTCCGCCTCGGTGATGTCGAGTGCCGGCAGCTTCTGCGGCAGGGCCGTCGCGGTCGGCTCGGGCGAAGCGACGGGCGCGGTGGCTGTCGGTACCGGCGCGACCGTCGCCATCGCTTCGGGAACAGGCTCCGTCGCCGCATTGTCGGGTGCGGCCGTACCCCCGCCGTTGCAGGCAGTGGCGAGCAGGATCAGCGCCAGGCCGAAGCCGCGCGTCGGGAGGGGGGTGGAGAGCATGGCCATGCCGCTCCATAGGCCGCCATGGCCGCCAGCGCGAGCGAAGCGGGTGCACCTGCCGCCGGAAACCACCCGATCGCCGCGACGCTGCACCGCAGCGACGATCCTGGCTTCCGCCGGGCTTTGAAATTTTATAACACTCGCTTGAAACGAGTCTGCGCGGGGTTCCGGCTCCGGACGGCAGGCCTAGGAGAGACGAGTGAGCGAAGAGTCGCTGCGACCCAATCTGCCGCCCCTGGCGCTGCACGTGCCGGAGCCCCGCTTCCGCCCCGGCGATCCCGTCGATTTCGCGGAGGTCGCCATCCCCCCCGCCGACGCGGCCCGCCGCCCCGACACCAGCGCGCCTGCGGCCGAGTTCCACGAGCTCGCCTACACGCTGGTGCGCGTGCTGGACGAGGACAACCAGGCTGTCGGCGCCTGGAACCCGCGCCTCGCGCCAGAGGTGCTGCGCCGCATGCTGCGCTCGATGGCCCGCACCCGCGCCTTCGACGAGCGCATGTTCCGCGCCCAGCGCCAAGGTAAGACCAGCTTCTACATGAAGTGCACCGGCGAGGAGGCGGTCGCCGTCGCCGCGACGCTGGCGCTCGACTATGAGGACATGTGCTTCCCCAGCTATCGCCAGCAGGGGATCCTCATCACCCGCGACTATCCGCTGGTCGAGATGATGAACCAGATCTACTCGAACAGCGGCGACAAGCTCCACGGCAAGCAGCTGCCGATCATGTATTCGGCACGCGACACCGGCTTCTTCTCGATCTCGGGCAACCTCACCACCCAATATCCGCAGGCTGTGGGCTGGGCGATGGCATCGGCGGCCAAGGGCGACACCCGCATCGCCGCCGCCTGGTGCGGGGAAGGATCGACCGCGGAGGGCGACTTCCACTCCGCCTGCACCTTTGCCGCCGTCTATCGCGCGCCCGTCATCTTCAACGTCGTCAACAACCAGTGGGCGATCTCCAGCTTCTCAGGGTTCGCGGGCGCCGAGGCGACGACCTTTGCCGCGCGCGCGATCGGCTATGGCATCGCCGGCCTGCGCGTCGATGGTAACGACGCGCTCGCGGTTTACGCCGCCACCAAATGGGCGGCCGAGCGCGCCCGCACCAACCAGGGGCCGACGCTGATCGAGCATTTCACCTATCGCGCCGAGGGGCACTCCACCTCCGACGATCCCTCGCAGTACCGCTCCGCCGAGGAAGCGACCGCCTGGCCGCTCGGCGATCCGATCGCCCGCCTGAAGGCGCACCTCGTCGCGATCGGCGAATGGGATGACGAACGCCACGCCGCGATGGACCGCGAGGTCGCCGAGGAAGTCCGCGCCGCGCAGAAGGAGGCCGAGAAGAACGGCGTGCTCGGCCACGGCCTGCACCAGCCGCTCGACAGCCTGTTCGACGGCGTGTTCGAGGAGATGCCCTGGCACCTGCGCGAGCAGCAGGCGCAGATGCTCGCCGAAGAGGCCGCCTCCGGCCGGCCGTGGGCGCGCAAGTGAGCGAGGAAGCAGCGATGGCGGACACCGCCGCTCCGGGCGAAACCGCGCCCATGAACATGATCCAGGCGATCAACTCCGCGCTCGACGTCATGATGGCACGCGATCCGGACGTGATCGTGATGGGCGAGGACGTCGGCTATTTCGGCGGCGTGTTCCGCGCGACCGCCGGTCTCCAGAAGAAATACGGCAAGACTCGCGTCTTCGACACGCCGATCACCGAGACCGGCATCGTCGGCGTCGCGATCGGCATGGGCGCCTACGGCCTGCGCCCCGTGCCGGAGATCCAGTTCGCCGATTACATCTATCCCGCGCTCGACCAGCTCGTGTCGGAAGCGGCCCGCCTGCGCTACCGCTCGGCCGGGGAGTTCATCGCGCCGATGACAGTGCGCTCCCCGTTCGGCGGCGGCATCTTCGGCGGCCAGACCCACAGCCAGAGCCCGGAAGGCATCTTCACCCATGTCTCCGGCATCAAGACGGTGATCCCGTCGACGCCCTATGACGCCAAGGGCCTGCTGATCGCCGCGATCGAGGACAACGATCCGGTCCTCTTCTTCGAGCCCAAGCGCATCTACAACGGCCCGTTCGACGGCCATTGGGACCGCCCGGCGAAAAGCTGGGCGGGGCATTCCGCCGCCACCGTTCCCACCGGCTACTACCGCGTCCCGCTCGGCAAGGCGGCGGTGGTCCGCCCGGGCGAGGCGCTCACCATCCTCGCTTATGGCACCATGGTCCATGTCTGCCAGGCCGTGGTCGAGGAAGCCGGCGTCGACGCCGAGATCCTGGACCTGCGCACCCTCGTCCCCCTCGATATCGAGGCGATCGAGGCGTCGGTGAAGAAGACTGGCCGCTGCATGATCGTGCACGAGGCGACCCGCACCTCCGGCTTCGGCGCCGAGCTGTCGGCGCTGGTGCAGGAGCGCTGTTTCTACCACCTGGAGGCGCCGATCGAACGCGTCACCGGCTTCGACACGCCGTACCCGCACAGCCTGGAATGGGCCTATTTCCCCGGCCCCGTTCGCATCGGCGAAGCGCTCAAGAAAGTGATGAGGACCTGATGGCACGCTTCAGCTTCCGCCTGCCCGACATCGGCGAAGGCATTTCCGAGGCGGAGATCGTCGCCTGGCACGTGGCCATCGGCGATCGCGTCGAGGAAGACGGCCGCATCGCCGACATGATGACCGACAAGGCGACGGTCGAGATGGAGAGCCCCGTCGCCGGCATCGTGATCGAACTCGCTGGCGAACCCGGCGACTCGATCCCGATCGGCTCGACGCTGGTGGTGATCGAAACCGAGGCGGAGACCGAAAGCGACACCGTCGTCGCGGAAAACCCCGGCGTGGAAGTCGCGACGGACGCCACCCCCGCCTGTCTCACTCCGCCCGAGGCGGACGGCGCCGCGTCCACGCTCCCCGACAGTACCCCGGCGGAGGCCGGGGCCCAGTTGGGAGACGCCCGCGAGGAAAGCGCAGCACCCGCCACTAAGACCAACGATGCTGGGCCCCGGCCTTCGCCGGGGTACGAAGAGGGGCAAGGGCACAAGCATCCCATCCTCGCCTCCCCCGCAGTCCGCGCCCGCGCCCGCGACCTCGGCATCGACCTGTCCCAGGTTCGCACCGAATCCGACCGCGTCCGCCACTCGGACCTCGACGCGCACCTCCGCTACGGCCAGGCCCAGGGCTATCACGCGCCCAACGCCAGCCGCGCCCGCGACGACCAGCCGGTGAAGGTCATCGGCATGCGCCGCCGCATCGCCGACAACATGGCCGCGTCCAAGCGCCACATCCCCCACTTCACCTATGTGGAGGAGGTGGAGGTCACCGCGCTCGAAGCCATGCGCGCCGACCTCAACGCCAACCGCGGCGACCGGCCCAAGCTCACCCTGCTGCCGCTGTTCATCGCCGCGCTCTGCCGCACGCTTCCCGACTTCCCGATGCTCAACGCCCGCTATGACGACGAGGCCGGGGTAGTCACCCGCCACGGGCGCGTGCACATGGGCATGGCAACGCAGACCGATGCCGGCCTGATGGTACCCGTCCTCCGTGACGCGCAGGACAAGAACGTCTGGCAGCTCGCGGCCGAGATCACCCGCCTGGCCGAGGCCGCCCGCACCGGCAAGGCGCGCTCGGAGGAGCTGTCGGGTGGCACCATCACCGTCACCTCATTGGGGCCCCTGGGCGGCGTCGCCACCACTCCTGTCATCAACCGGCCGGAAGTCGCGATCGTCGGTCCCAACCGCATCGTCGAGCGCCCCGTGTTCGTCGACGACGGGCGCGGCGGGGACATGATCCGGCGCGCCAAGCTCATGAACGTGTCGATCTCGTGCGACCACCGCGTGGTGGACGGCTGGGATGCGGCGAGCTTCGTCCAGGCACTCAAGAAGCTCTTGGAAACGCCCGTGCTGCTGTTCGCCGACTGAGCGGGAGGTATAATCGAACCGAGCGGTAGCTTTCCGCCCCCGAAACGATTAGCCTCGCCGCCATGGCACTGATCGACATGTTCTTCGCGCGGGCCGTTCAAAAGGGCCAGCTGACCGTCCACCATGCCAACGGGAGTACCGGCCGCTTCGGCACGCCGGACCCCGGCTTCCCCGACGTCACGATCCGCTTCACCGATCGCAAGGTCCTCACCTCGATCGTGCGGGACCCGAGCCTCGGGGCGGCGGAAGCCTTCATGGACGGGCGCCTAGTGATCGAGCAGGGCGACATCCGCGACCTGTTGGTCCTGTTCAAGAAGAACAACCTCTGGGAGGCGGGGGAAAGCAAGCTCAAGGCGCGCGGCATGCGCCTCGTCGCCAACGCCGTGCTCCACCGGCTCGATCGCTACAACCAGGCCCGCCAGTCGAAGCGCAACGTCGCCCATCACTACGACCTGTCGGACCGGCTCTACGACCTCTTCCTCGACGTCGACCGCCAGTACAGCTGCGCCTATTTCACCGATCCCGCGGTCAGCCTCGAACAGGCGCAGGTCGACAAAAAGGCGCACATCGCCGCCAAGCTCGCGCTGCGCCCGGGCATGCGCGTGCTCGACATCGGCTGCGGCTGGGGCGGCATGGCGCTCTACCTCCACCGCAAGACCGGTGCCGAGGTGCTGGGCGTCACTTTGTCGGAGGAACAGCTCAAGGTCGCCCGCCGCCGCGCGGAGGAAGCGGGCGTCGCCGACAAGGTCCGCTTCGAGCTGATCGACTATCGCGCGGTCCAGGGCCAGTTCGACCGCATCGTCTCGGTCGGCATGTTCGAGCATGTCGGCCCGCCGCAATACCGCACCTTCTTCGCCAAGTGCCGCGAGCTGCTCACCCCCGACGGCGTGATGCTCCTCCACACCATCGGCCGCGCCGGCGGGCCCGGCGTCACCGACCATTTCACCGCCAAGTACATCTTCCCCGGCGGCTACATCCCGGCGCTGTCGGAGATCGTCCGCGCGCACGAGGGGAACAAGATGTTCCTCACCGACGTGGAGGTGCTGCGCCGCCACTATGGCTTCACCCTCGCCCATTGGTACGACCGCGCGGTTGCGGCCAAGCAGGCGATCGTCGACCTCTACGACGAGCGCTTCTTCCGCATGTGGACCTTCTATCTCGCCGGGTCGCAGGTCAGCTTCGACTATGGCGGCATGGTCAACTACCAGCTCCAGTTCGCCCGCTCCCGCGACGCGCTGCCACTCACCCGCGACTATATGCTGGAGGAGGAGCGGCGCCTGCACGAGGTGGTGGAGGCCTGATGCAGACGATGATGCCAACCCCCACATCCGTTCGTGCTGAGTAGGGGCTGAGCCCGTCGAAGCCCCGTATCGAAGCCCCCCCCCCCCAAGCCTTCCCGTTTGTTTCGAGTAGCCGTCGAGCTTGTCGAGACGGCGTATCGAGAAAGCGGTTGCCGCACCTCTCTCGATACGGGCTCTCGACAAGCTCGATCCCTACTCGAGACAAACGGGGAGGAGCAGAACATCGGCCTGTGCCTCACACCGCTTGCACCCGGCCGCTCGACCATAGCAGGGGCAGCCCCATGACCACGCCCACCCCGCTCACCCGTACCTCGATCTTCCAACAGGCGTGGCCGATCATGCTCGGCCAGACCACCGTGCCGCTGGTCGGCATGGTCGACACGGTCGTCATTGGCCGCACCGGCGACGCCGCCGCCTTGGCAGGCGTCGCGCTCGGCACCACCGTCATCAACTTCCTGTTCTGGAGTTTCGGCTTCCTGCGCATGGGCATGACCGGCATGACCGCCCAGGCCCAGGGGGCGGGCGATACCGAGGAGGTCCGCGCGATGCTGCTGCGCGGCCTGGCGCTCGGCTTCGGGCTCGGCGTCGCGCTGTTCGCGCTCCAGCTGCTGCTGGTCCCGCTCGCCTTCGCGCTCTTGGCAGGCGGCGGCGCGCTCGATGCGGCGGCGAGCGGCTATGTCAGCGGCCGCTTCGTGGGGGCGCCCGCCAGCCTCGGCGTCTTCGCGCTCAACGGCTGGCTGCTCGGGCTCGGCCGCACGCGCGCGGCGCTGCTGCTCCAGATCGCGATGAACCTCGTCAATGCCGTGCTGGACATCTGGTTCGTCTGGGGGATCGGCCTCGGCGCACGGGGCGTCGGCCTCGGCACCGCCTGCGCCGAGTGGAGCGCGCTGCTGCTCGGCATCTTCCTCGCGCTGCGCATCCTCGGCCCCGGCGCCCTCACTGGCCTCGGCGCGCGGCTGTTCGATCGCGACAAGCTGCGCCGGCTGTTCGCGGTCAACGCCGACATCATGGTCCGCACCGTCGCCCTGCTGGTGCTGTTCGGCTGGTTCGCCAATGCGGGCGCGCGGCTGGGGGCAGTCCCGCTCGCGGCCAACCACGTGCTGATGCAGTTCGTCTCCGTCTCCGCCTTCGTGCTCGACGGCTTCGCCTTCACCGCCGAGTCGCGGATCGGCGAGGCGATCGGCCGCGGCGCGCGTGCGGAGCTTCTGCGCGCCACCCGCTTGACGGGCGAGTTCACGCTCGCCGCCGGCGCCGCCTTCGCGCTCCTGATCCACGTCGCCGGCGTGCCGCTGATCGCCGCCGTCACCGACAATGCCGAGGTCCGCGCCCACGCGATCGCGCTCCTGCCCTTCGCCGCGCTGGTGCCCTTGGTCGGCGCCCCCGCCTGGCTGCTCGACGGCGTGTTCATCGGCGCCACCGCCGGCAAGAGCCTGCGCGACGCCGCCGTCGCCGCCACCCTGCTCTACCTCGCGACCGATCTGCTGCTGAGGCCGTTGGGCGCGGTCGGCATGTGGGTCGCGCTGCTCGCCAGCTACCTCTATCGCGCCGCCGGCCTCGGCCTCGCGCTCCCGCGGCTGGTGCAATCCGTCGGCCAGCCGCTTGCGGAAGCGCCGCGCGAGGCATAGAGCGCGCGCGCAACCTGCCCGCGTGAGAAGCGCCGGCCCGCCCTGCCACCGGCACGCGGGCCCCGGTGAGGGCATTTCGGAGAATGAGCTGATGGCCGACAAGATCAATCGCGTGGTGCTCGCCTATTCGGGCGGCCTCGACACGAGCGTGATCCTGAAATGGCTGCAGACCGAATATCAGTGCGAGGTGGTGACCTTCACCGCCGACCTCGGCCAGGGCGAGGAGCTCGAGCCCGCCCGCAAGAAGGCCGAGCTGATGGGCGTGAAGCCCGAGCACATCTTCATCGACGACCTGCGCGAAGAGTTCGTGAAGGACTATGTCTTCCCGATGATGCGCGCCAACGCGCTCTACGAGGGGCTGTACCTGCTCGGCACCTCCATCGCGCGCCCGCTGATCGCCAAGCGCCAGATCGAGATCGCCAAGATGGTCGGCGCCGACGCTGTCAGCCACGGCGCGACCGGCAAGGGCAACGACCAGGTCCGCTTCGAGCTCGGCTATTACGCGCTCCAGCCCGACATCAAGGTGATCGCGCCTTGGCGCGAATGGGACCTCACCAGCCGCACCGCGCTGATCGACTTCGCCGAAAAGAACCAGATCCCGGTCCCCAAGGACAAGCGCGGCGAGAGCCCCTTCTCCACCGACGCGAACCTCCTCCACACCTCGTCCGAGGGCAAGGTGCTCGAGGATCCGTGGGAAGAGGTGCCGGACTATGTCTTCTCGCGCACCGTCAACCCTGAGGACGCGCCCGACCAGCCCGAGATCATCACCGTCGATTTCGAAGGCGGCGACGCAGTGGCGATCAACGGCGAGGGGCTTTCGCCCGCGACCCTGCTCGCCAAGCTCAACGACCTCGGCCGCACCCACGGCATCGGCCGCCTCGACCTGGTCGAGAACCGCTTCGTCGGCATGAAGAGCCGCGGCATGTACGAGACCCCGGGCGGTACCATCCTGCACGCCGCGCACCGCGCGATCGAGCAGGTCACGCTCGACCGCGGCGCCGCCCACCTCAAGGACGAGCTGATGCCGCGTTATGCGGAGCTGCTCTACAACGGCTTCTGGTTCTCGCCGGAGCGCGAGATGCTCCAGGCCGCGATCGACCACAGCCAGACCAAGGTCACCGGCACCGTCCGGCTGAAGCTCTACAAGGGCGGCGTCCACGTCATCGGCCGCAAGTCGCCCTATTCGCTCTATTCGGAAAAGGTCGTCACCTTCGAGGACGACCAAGGCGCCTATGACCAGCGCGACGCCGCCGGCTTCATCAAGCTGAACGCGCTGCGCCTGCGCCTGCTCGGCCGCCGCGACCGCTAAAGGCTTCGTGGGGCCGGTGCAGCCGCGCCGGCCCCGCTCCTTTCCTCCCCATGTCGCAGCTTCTGCCCCCCTCCTCGCCGCGCGCCGGGCGGCACGCCGACGCGCATTCGCTTGCCGCCGGGCAGATGCCGGGTAAAAGCGGGCCCATGCAGGGGAATGGGGCAACGCCACACTGGTGGCAGACGCGATGGTTCGTGTTCGCGATGGCGGTGCTGGCCGCCGTGCCGCTGATGTGGCCGGAGATCCCCCCGCTCGTCGACCTGCCCGGCCACATGGGCCGCTACCGCGTGCAGCAGACCATCGGCACCGGCGCTGCGCCCTGGCTCACCGACTGGTACAACTTCCACTGGAGCCTGATGGGCAATCTGGGGGTCGATCTGCTGATCGTGCCGCTCCAGCCGCTCCTGGGCCTGGAACTCGCGGTCAAGCTGATCGTGATGGCGATCCCCGTGCTGACCGCGGTCGGCCTGTTGTGGATCGCGCGCGAGGTGCACGGCCGCATCCCGGCGACGGCGCTGTTCGCGCTGCCCCTGGTCTACAGCTACCCTTTCCACTTCGGTTTCGTGAACTTCGCACTATCGATGGCGCTGGCCCTCAACGCCTTTGCGCTGTGGCTGCGGCTGGGACGGCTGGGTAAGCTCAAGCTGCGCGGGGTGATCTTTGTGCCGCTGGCGGCGCTGATCTGGCTCACCCACACCTTCGGCTGGGGGACGCTGGGCGTGCTTGCCGCCTCGGCCGAGCTGATCCGCGAGCACGACCGCCGCCGCAACTGGTTCGCCGCCCTCTTCCACGCCGGGCTGCACTGCCTGGTACTCGCGCCCCCTGCGCTCCTCATGCTGCTGTGGCGCTCGGGCCATGTCAGCGGCCAGACCGCCGACTGGTTCAACTGGCGGCTCAAGATGCAGTGGGTCACCATGGTGCTGCGCGACCGCTGGCAGCTCTACGACATCGCCTCGCTCGCGGTGCTCTACCTGGTGCTGTTCAAGGGCGTGCGCGATCCCAACATCCAGTATTCGCGCAACCTGGGCCTGTCGGCGCTGTTCCTGCTCGCGGTCTACCTCCTGCTGCCGCGCATCGTGTTCGGCTCCGCCTATGCCGACATGCGGCTGGTGCCCTATTTGTTCGGCATCGCGCTGATCGCGCTCCGGCCCAAGCCCGGCATGTCGATCCGCCATGCCGCGACCGTCGCGGCGATCGGCCTCGCCATCTTCGTCGGCCGCATCGGCGCGACGACGGCCAGCTACTGGCTCTACGACCGCGACTATGACCGGGAGCTCGCCGGGCTCCCGCACGTGCCGGTCGGCGCCCGCCTCATCACCTTCATCGGGGAGACGTGCCACAACGAGTGGACGATGACCCGGCTGCAGCACCTGCCCGGCATCGCCCTCGAACGCCGCCTCGCCTATGCCAACGATCAATGGTCGATGGTCGGCGCGCAGCTGCTCACCACCCGCTATCCGGCACGCGGCTTCTCGCACGATCCGTCGCAGATCGTGACGGACGTCCAGTGCCCGCGCGAATGGTGGCGCCCGGTCGCCGGTGCCCTCCACCGCTTCCCGCGCGACAAGTTCGACTATGTCTGGATGATCCGCCCGCCCAAATATGACCGGCGGCTGGAACAGGGCCTGATTCCGCTCTGGCGCAACGGCACCAGCGCGGTGTTCCGCATCGATCATCGCCAGCGCGCCGCGACGCTGATGCCGACCGACCTCTACGGCCCGGCCGGCCGCCGCATCGACCGCCCCACCCGCGAGTCCTGACGCCACGAGGCGACTGTACCCCGGCGAGGGCCGTGGCCCGGTTGAGATAGCGGCAATAAGGGCGCGCGAGGCCGACCGGCGCCTCAGCCGCCCTACCCCCGCCGGAATGGCGTCAGCTCGCCCAGATACTCCTGCTCATGCACCACCGCCTCGCGCTCGCGCTCGAGATACTCGGCGACGGCGCGGCGGAAGTTCGGGTCCGGCAGATAATGCGCCGACCAGGTCGTGACCGGCGCATAGCCGCGCGCCAGCTTGTGCTCGCCCTGCGCGCCCGCCTCGACGCGCTGGAGCCCGCGCGCGATCGCCGCCTCGATCGCCTGGTAATAGCATAGCTCGAAGTGCAGGAACGGCACCTCCTCCACCGCGCCCCAGTAGCGCCCGTAGAGCGCATCCGCCCCCACCAGGTTGAGCGCCCCGGCGATCGGCCGGTCGCCGCGATAGGCCAGGATCAGCAGGACCCGGTCGCCCAGCGCCTCCGACAGCAGCGGGAAGAACGACCGCGTCAGATACGGCTGTCCCCATTTCCGGCTGCCGGTGTCCTGGTAGAATGCCCAGAACGCGTCCCAATGCGCCTCGGTGATCTCGGCACCGGCCAGGTGGCGGATCGTCAGCCCCTCGACCGCGGCCGCGCGCTCCTTGCGGATCGCCTTGCGCTTGCGGCTGGCCAGCGCCCCCAGGAAGTCGTCGAAGCCGGCATAGCCCTGGTTCTCCCAGTGGAACTGCGTCCCCGCCCGCATCAGCCAGCCCGCCGCCTGCCAGCGCGGCAGTTCCTCGGGATCGACGAAGGTCGCATGCGCAGAGGACAGCCCGTTCTGGCGGGTGAGCGTCTCGAGCGCGGCGATCAGCGCCGGCCCCTGGGCAGGATCGCGCAGCAGCAGCCGTGGTCCCGGCACCGGCGTGAAGGGCACCGCCACCTGCAGCTTGGGGTAATAGTCGCCGCCCGCGCGCTCCCAGGCGTCGGCCCAGGCATGGTCGAACACATATTCGCCCTGGCTGTGCGCCTTGGCATAGGCGGGGGCGATCGCCGCCGGGCGCCCGTCGGCCCCGTCCACCACCACCGGCAGCGGCTGCCAGCCGCTCCGCCCGCCGACCGAGCCGGACCGCTCCAGCGCGGCCAGGAAGCCGTAGCTCAGGAACGGATTGCCCGGGCCGGCACAGGCGTCCCAGTCGGCGGCGGGGATGGACAGCACGCCCTCGGCGATGCGCGCGGTGATGGGGGTGCTCACCCCCGCAATCTAGGCACGCGCCCGGCTCCATCCAAGCACCGGCCGGGCCGTATTTGCCACGCTCAGGCGTCGGGACCGGAGGGAGGCTGTGGGGCGGCCGTATCCGGATCGGCAGCCCCCTGCACGGCAAAGGCGGCAGCGCCCGCAGGATCGCGCAGGATCATCTCGCGCCTGGGCACCGGGATGACGATGCCGTGCTCCTTGAACAGCAGCCACAGCCGGTTGAGCACGTCCGAACGCACGTTGCCGACGCCGCTTTCGGGATCGCTAATCCACACCAGGATGTCGTGCTCGGCGGCATAGTCGCCATAGCTGGTGAGCCACACATTGGGCTTGGGGCTCTTCAACACCCGCGGACTTTCGCTCGCCGCGCGCAGCATCAGCGCCTGGGCGAGCTTCAGGTCGCTTTCATAGCCCACCTTCACCTGGATGCGCACGCGCACGTTACGGTCGGTGAAGGACCAGTTCTCCACCTCCTGCGTCATCAGGTTCTCGTTGGGGATCAGGTGCTCCTTGCCGTCGCGGGTGATGACGGAGACGGCGCGCACGCCGATCTTGTTCACCCAGCCGAAGCTCTCCCCCACCACGATCACGTCGCCCGGCTTGATCGACCGGTCCATCAGCAGGATGATGCCCGCGATCAGGTTGCCCACGGTCTTCTGGAGACCAAAGCCGATCGCTAGGCCGAGCCCGCCCGAAAACACCGCAAAGGTGGTGAGGTCGATCCCCAGCAGGTCGATGCCGAAGAAGAAGGCGACCACTACCGCGCCGATCGCCGCCAGCTTCTGCGCCAGCAGCTTCTGCGTCGCGTCCAGGCTCTTGGCGCGTCCGATCGAATGGCTGACCAGCCGGTTGGCGAGCCGCACCAGCGCATAGAGGCCGACCGCCACCACCGCGACCGACACCAGCGACAGCAGCGACAGACGCCGCCGCCCGACGTCGAAGCCGACCCGCTCCAGCGCACCGGTGACATTGTCGAATCCGCCGAGCGCATTGCTCAGCACGCCCACGAAGAGCACCGCGCCGATCGTCCAGGCGGCCCAGCGCGGCAGGTGCAGCCCGCGCAAGACGTCGACCGCGAGCCGCGCGGTGGTCCAGCCGAGCACCAGGCCGATGCCGAACGCCGACAGCGGGTGCCAGCCATAGCTGCCCGCCACGATCGCCAGCAGCGCCGCGGCAACCGCATGGCGCGCGATCTGGCACAGGCGGGGGGCGATCCCCTCGCCCTGCCCGTCGAAGTGCTTGCGCCAGAAGCCGGCAATCCCCGGCCCGAGCCGCCGGCCCGCGACCCATCCGAGCGTCAGCGCCAGCAACACCAGCGCCGCCGCGAAAAGCGCCTCGATCAGCGCCGGCGTGCCGGGGATGGTGATGCCGAATTCGGCGAGCCGGCTCACCACGCCGTCACCCCCGCGCCGCCCGGAAGCGGGCGAGCCCGGCGTCGAGGTCGGCGATCAGGTCGTCCACGTCCTCCAGCCCGATCTGCAGCCGCACCATCGGCCCCTCCGCCTGCCAGGGGGTGGCGCTGCGATAGCGCTCGGGATCGATCGGCACCGCCAGGCTCTCGAACCCGCCCCAGCTATAGCCGATCGCGAACAGCTCCAGCCCGTCGATCAGCGCCGCCCGCGCCGCCTCGTCCCCGCCGTCGAGCACGAACGAGAACAGGCCGGAAGACCCGCGGAAGTCGCGCGCGAAAATATCGTGCCCCGGCGTTCCCGGCAGGGCCGGGTGCAGCACGCGGGCGACCCCCGGCTGCGCGCCCAGCCAGCGCGCGATGGCCAGCGCACTCTCGCCATGCCGGTCGAGCCGCACCGCCATGGTGCGAAGCCCCCGCGAGCCCAGATAGGCATCGTCGGGCGAGACATGCTGGCCCAGCTGGTAGCTGGCGTGACGCAGCGCCGCGAACTTGCCGGGCGCCGCCGTCACCGATCCCAGCATCGCGTCCGAATGGCCGACGACATATTTGGTGCAGGCCATGATCGTATAGTCGACGCCCAGTTCGATCGCCGGGAACAACAGCGGCGTCGCCCAGGTGTTGTCGAGCAGCGTCGTGACGCCGCGCGCCTTGGCGGCGGCGACGATCGCCGGCACGTCCTGCACCTCGAAGGTCAGGCTCCCGGGGCTTTCCATGAAGATCGCGCGCGTCGTCGGCCCGATCAGCTCGGCGATGCCCGCGCCCACCATGGGGTCGTAATAGCGCGTGGTGATGCCGAAGCGCTTGAGCAGCCCGTCGGCCAGGTGGCGGGTCGGGTCATAGGCGCTGTCGACCAGCAGCAGCTCGTCGCCCGGCGACAGCACCGCCAGCAGCGCGGTCGAGATCGCCGCCACGCCCGAGGGATAGAGCAACGTCGCCTCGGCACCCGGCTCCAGCTGGGTCAGCGCATCGGCGAGCGACCATTGGGTCGGCGTGCCGCGCCTGCCGTAGAACAGCTTGTGGTGGGTATCCCGGCCGGCAGTCGCGCGCAGTTCCTCGACCGTATCGTAGAGGATGGTCGACGCCCGCCACACCGGCGGGTTGACGATGCGCTGGGTCCATTCCGGCCGGCGCCCCGCGCCGACGACGCGCGTACCGGCGCCCTTGTCCCCGCCTCGGCCCTCGCCCGCTCCGCTCACAGCGTCACCGTCGCCTTGGGCGTGGTCGGGTCCGATGCCCAGTCGGTCCAGCTGCCGTCGTAGAGCGCGGCGTCGCGGCCGAGCAGGTGGAGCCCGAACGCCAGCACCGCCGCCGTCACGCCCGAGCCGCAGGTGGTGACGATCGGCCGGTTGAGATCGACGCCCGAATCCTCGAATGCCGCGCGCAGCGCCTCGCCCCGCTTCCACGTGCCGTCGGGGGCGAACAGCTTGCCATAGGGCAGGTTGAAGGAACCCGGGATGTGCCCGGTCGGCAGCCCGCGCGGGTCGAGCTCGGCACCGGTGAAGCGCGCAGCCGAACGCGCGTCGAGCAGCTGCTCGGCCCCGCTGTCCAGGTTCGCGCGCACGTCCGCCTTGGTCCGCATCCGGCTGGGATCGAAGTGCAGGTGGCGCGTCACCGTATGGGCCGCGCCATGGCCGGTCTGGAGCGGGCGGCCTTCCGCACGCCACTTCTGAATCCCGCCGTCGAGCAGGCTCGCCGCCACGCCATAGCGCTTGAGCAGCCACCAGGCGCGCGCCGCGCTATGATAGGGGGAGTCGTCATAAAGGACGATCGTCGCGCCGTCGTCGATCCCCAGCGCACCCAGCAACCGGGCGACGCCGGCGGTCGCACCTTCGGCCGCCGCCTGGGAGAGATGGCCGAGGTCGAGAAAGGCCGCACCCGGAATATGCCCGGCGGCGAACTCCGCCGCCGCGTCGCGCCCCTCGGCGCCGAGCGTCCCGAACCAGGTCGCATCCAGCAGGTGAAGCCCGGGGCTCCCCAGCTGCGTCGCCAGTTCGTCTGTCGTCACCAGCGCGTCCATGCCGTCTCCTTCGCTGCGTCCCCTCGTGCTCTACGCATCGTCGCGGGCCCCGTCGAGGCATCGGAACCGCGGATCGCCCGTTCCCTTTCCGGGGTCGGCATCCTACATGCGCGCGCATGACACCAAAGCATCTGGGCCAGAGCAGCGGGCTTCCCGCATCGCCGGAACAGGCCGAACTCGATTATGTCCCCAATCCGCGGGAGGGCTCGCGCTATTGCGTGCGCTTCACCGTGCCCGAATTCACCTCGCTGTGCCCGGTCACGGGCCAGCCCGATTTCGCGCATCTGGTCCTCGACTATGTGCCCGACGCCACCATCGTCGAATCCAAGTCGCTGAAGCTGTTCCTCGGCTCGTTCCGCAACCACGCGGCCTTTCACGAGGATTGCACGGTCGGCATCGGCGAGCGGCTGTTCGCCGAGATGAAGCCCTTGTGGCTGCGCATCGGCGGCTATTGGTACCCGCGCGGCGGCATTCCGATCGACGTGTTCTGGCAGTCGGGCGAGCCGCCGGCAGGCGTCTGGATCCCGTCGCAGGACGTCCCCGGCTATCGCGGGCGGGGCTGACGTTCCTGACGCGGCGCAGCAGGAAAGAAGCGCGATCTGGCCTGCTGCGTCAGTTTTCCGATATTGCGCCGCACCATTCGTGAAACTAACTTCCCCCTCACGCATTTGCCTGTTGTAGCCGGCGAGTGTTTCGCCGGCCATTCCAGCGTGAGGAACGTGGATGGCGCCGAGTATCGCCGCACCGGGTGGCATGGATCACATCGCCCTGATCGGCAACTTCCTGCCGCGCAAGTGCGGGCTGGCGACCTTCACCACCGACACCTACAACGCGCTCAAGCAGCGCTTCCCGGACCTCAAGGTCGACGTCTATGCGATGGACGACCGGCCGGGGCTGCACGCCTATCCGCCGGCGGTCACGCACAGCATCCCGCAGAACGACCGCGCCGCCTATAGCGAGGCTGCGCGCCGGATCGCGGAGAGCGGCGCCAAGGCGCTGTGGGTCCAGCACGAATATGGCATCTACGGCGGTGCGGCCGGCGACTATCTGCTGGCGCTGCTCGACCGGGTCACCGTTCCCGTCATCGTCACCCTCCACACCATCCTGGAGAAGCCGAGCGCGGACGAGCGTCGGGTGATGGATGCCCTGCTCCGCCGTGCCGCGCGCGTGATCGTCATGGCCGACAAGGGTCGCGAGATCCTGACCCGCGTCCACGGCGTCGATCCGCGCAAGCTCGTGATGATCCCCCACGGCGTGCCCAATCGTGCCTATGTCGAGCCCGCCGCCATGAAGGGCCGCTTCGGCTGGGCCGATCGCGACGTGATCCTGACCTTCGGCCTGCTCGCGCCCAACAAGGGCATCGAGACGATGATCGAGGCCCTGCCGGCGGTGGTCGGCGCGCACCCGCGCGCGCTCTACGTGGTGCTCGGCGCCACCCACCCGCACCTCGTCGAGCATGAGGGAGAGGCCTATCGCGACCGGCTGAAGGCGCTCGCCGGCGACCGCGGCGTCGCCGACAACGTCGTCTTCGTCGACGCATTCGTCGAGCATGAGGAACTGCTCGACTATCTCCAGGCGGCCGACCTCTACGTCACCCCCTACAGCAATCCCGCGCAGATCACCTCGGGCACGCTTTCCTATGCCGTGGGCATGGGCAAGGTCGTGATCTCCACGCCCTATGTGCACGCCAGCGAGATTCTCGCCGACGACCACGGCGTGCTGGTGCCGTTCGGGGACAGCGGCGCCTTTGCGCGCGAGATCAACCGCCTGCTCGGCGACGCCACCGCTCGCCATTCGCTCGCCGGGCGCGCCTATGCGCATGGCCGCTCCATGCTGTGGCCGCGCCTGGCGGAGCGCGCGATGGCGGAGGTCGCCGATGCGGTCGCGGCCCTCCCCCACCGCATCCCGCGCACCAACGAGCTCGCCCCGCTCAAGCCCACCATCGCCGCGGTCGAGCGGATGAGCGATGCCACCGGCATGCTCCAGCATTCGATCTTCTCGATTCCCGATCGGCGCCACGGCTATTGCATCGACGACAATGCCCGCGCGCTGATCCTGATGCACCGCATCGACGAGCTCGACGAGACGACGCGCGACAAGTGGACCAGCGTCTACGCAGCCTTCCTCCAGCACGCCTGGAATCCGGACACGCGGCGCTTCCGCAACTTCATGAACTTCGACCGCAGCTGGTGCGAGGACGAGGGCTCGGAGGATTCGAACGGCCGCGCGATCTGGGCGCTGGGCGTCACCGCGCGCGAGGCGCGGGCGCGCAAGCATCGCGACTGGGCGATCGCGCTGTTCGACGCCACCGCCGGCATCGCACTGGAACTCGGCAGCCCGCGGGCGCGCGCCTTTGCCATGCTCGGCGCCGCCGCGATGCTCGACGTCTATCCGGGCCACCCGCTCGCGCGCGACATCCTCACCCGCTTCGGCGGCGAACTGGTGGAGCTGCTGCACGAGGCGCGCCGCCCCGAGTGGCAGTGGTTCGAGATCGTGCTGGCCTATGACAACGCCCGCCTGCCCGAAGCGATGATCCGCGCCGGCCAGACGCTGGAGCGTCCGGACCTCCTCCAGGTGGGGCTGGAGACGCTCGACTGGATCGTCGCGCGCCAGACCTCGCCCGAGGGGCGCTTCCGCGCAGTCGGTACCGAGAGCTTCCACCGCCCCTATGCGGACCCGCTGCCCTTCGATCAGCAGCCGCTGGAGGCGCAGGCCACCATCGACGCCTGCATCGCAGCGCACGAAGTCACCGGCGACGAGCGCTGGGCGGCCGAGGCGATGAAGGCCTATCGCTGGTACCTCGGGGTCAACGACCTCGATCTGCCGCTCGCCTCCGGCGCGGATGGCGGCTGCTTCGACGGGCTGATGCCGCACGGGCTGAACCAGAACCAGGGCGCGGAATCGATTCTCGCCCTGCAACTCGCCTCCTGTGCGATTTCCCGTCTTTCACTGCGCCCCCCGGTCGTGGCAGAGGGCCGCGCCGTCGCCTGAACGGGCGAACGCGCGCAATTCGAAGGCTTCCCAGAGGTTTCGCATGCTGAATCTGGTCACGCACCCGCTGCGGCTGCACGCCGATCCCTCGCGGGTGGTGGTTCGACCCTTCCATATCGCCTGGCAGTCGAACGGCACCACGCCCAGCCGCACCGAGCGGATGGTCAACGCCGTGCTGGCGATGTCGCCGGAAGAGACCCGCCACCAGCTCGAGGTGGTGCTGAAGGACTTCGAGGCCCGCCACTGGCAGACGCGGCGCGTGTTCATGACGCGCTATGACGAGATCGAGGCGCAGCTCGGGCTCGACGGCAGCCAGATCGACGACGAGAAGCGCCAGCTGATCGGCGCCTATTTCTGCCACGAATACAGCTACGCCGCCGCCGCGCTGATGAACCCCAGCGCCGTGCCGCACTTCGACCAGACCGGCATGCAGCCGGGAAGCCTGCGCATCCTGATGTCGATGCGCGCGGTGGGCGAGGGCCACATCTCCTCGGTCGCCTTCCGCGAAGGCATCATCACCGACCAGAACGAGATGCGCCTCGCGCCCGAACCGCCGTTCGCGACCGCAACCGACGCGATCGGCGACGAGGAAACGGCGCCCTCCGGTGCGGTCACCGTCTACCGCCACCGCGACTCGACGCTGTCCGGCACGGTGATCTTCCCGATCACCCAGGCCCAGTCCAAGGGGCTGGAGGACATGCGCCTCGTCCACTTCACCCATGACGACGGGCAGCAGGAGTGGCTGGGCACCTACACCGCCTATAACGGCTCGCAAATCCAGTCGGAGCTGCTGCGCACCCGCGACTTCCGCGCGTTCGACCTCGTGCCGATGACCGGCAGCGCCGCGCGCAACAAGGGCATGGGCCTGTTCCCGCGCAAGGTGAACGGCAAGTACATGATGATCGGGCGCCAGGACGGCGAGAACCTGTTCCTGATCGAGTCCGACACCCTCACCCATTGGGACGAGGGGCAGCTGCTGCTCACGCCCGAATATCCGTGGGAGCTGGTGCAGATCGGCAATTGCGGCCCGCCCATCGAACTGGACGAGGGTTGGCTGGTGCTGACCCACGGCGTCGGCGCGATGCGCAAATATGCGATCGGCGCGGTGCTGCTCGACAAGCACGATCCGTCCAAGGTGATCGGACGCACCCGCGAGCCGATCCTCGCCGCCGCCAACGAGGACCGCGAGGGCTATGTCCCCAACGTCGTCTATTCCTGCGGCGCGCTGCGCCACGGCGACAAGCTCTTCATCCCCTATGGCGTCGCCGACAGCTCGGTCGCCTTCGCCTTTGTCGAGATCCAGTCGCTGCTTTCGGTGATGTAAGCGGGGGGAGGCCCCGCCTCCTCTCTCTTCCTATCCTCTTCGTACCCCGGCGAAGGCCTGGGCCCAGTTGGGGGGCGACAGCGAGGGTCTCTAAGCCCGCCTCAGCGGAACAGTGCTCCTGCGAAGGCAGGAGCCCAGGGTTCCAAGCACCGCAAGCCGTTGGTCTGCTTGGCCCTGGATTCCTGCCTCCGCAGGAATACGGGTGCACCAAAGGTGCTCCCGCCCGCGCGGGAACACCAGAGAGCGCACGATCTCCTCGACCATTTCCCCCCAAACGCAAACGGCCCGCCGCTCCTTCGAGCGACGGGCCGCAATGCGATTCGAAGGACCGGCTCAGCCGCCGATGCGCACCGGCATGTAGATGCCCTGGCCGCGGCGCTGCACGAACAGCAGCACCTGGTCGCGACCGGCCGCCTTGGCCTGCGCCACCTGGCGGGCGACGTCGGCGGCGTTGGCGACCGGGGTCCGGTTGACCGAGACGATCACGTCGCCGCGGCGGATGCCCTTGCCGGCCGCATCGCTCGACGGGTCGGTGCCCGTGACCACCACGCCCTTCACCGCCGGATCGACGCCGATGCTGCGCGCGATCGACGGGGTGAGCGGGGTCACGCCGATGCCCAGCGATGCCGCGCCGGTATCCTGGGGCGCCTCTTCCTGCGGCATGCCGCTGTCGTCTTCGGGGTTGAACTGCGCCAGCTGCTCCTCGGGCGGGCGCTTGCCGACGGTGACGGTCACCGTCTGGCGCTTGCCGTCGCGCAGCAGCTCGACCGGGATGCGGGTGCCCGGCGCGGTGTTCGCGACCAGGTAGCTGAGCGTCTGCTCCGGCGTCACTTCCTTGCCGTTGACGGCCACCACCACGTCGCCCTGGCGGATGCCGGCCTTGGCCGCCGCTTCGCCCGGCTCGACGCGCGAGATCAGCTCGCCGCGGTCCTTGGGCAGGCCCAGCGCCGCGCCGATGTTCTCGTCGATCGGCTGGATGCCGACGCCCAGATAGCCGCGCTCGATCGCCTGGCCGCGCATCAGCTTGTCGACGATCGGCTTGGCCTGCTCGGCGGGGATCGCCAGGCCGATGCCGATGTTGCCGCCGGTCGGCGACAGGATCTGCGAGTTGATGCCGATGACGTTGCCCTGCAGGTCGAACATCGGGCCGCCCGAGTTGCCGCGGTTGATCGCGGCATCGGTCTGGATGAAGCGGTCATAGGTGCCACCGCCGGTCACGCGGTTGATCGCGGAGACGATACCCGCGGTCACCGATCCGCTCAGGCCGAACGGGTTGCCGATCGCGACTACCCAGTCGCCGACGCGCGCCTGGCGCGAATCGCCGAAGCGCACGAACGGGAAGGTCGCGCCCTCGATCTTGAGCACGGCCAGGTCCGATGCCGCGTCGCGGCCGACCAGCCGCGCCTTGAACTCGCGACGGTCGGACAAGGTCACCGTGATCGACTCGACCACCGCGGAGGCGGTACCGGCCGAGACGACGTGGTTGTTGGTGACGACATAGCCGTCGGCCGAGATCAGGAAGCCCGAGCCCAGCGACTGCGCTTCCTGGGTGCGGGGGCTGGCGCCGCCCCCGCGCGGGCCGCCGAAGAACTGCTCGAACGGCGTGCCGGCGAACGGGTTGCTCTGCTGCACCGTCACGCGCTGGGTGGTGGAGATGTTGACCACCGCCGGCTGGAGCCGCGCGACCAGGTCGGCGAAGCTCATCGGCGCGCCCGCGCGCGGCGCGGTGCTGGCGATCGCGCCGGGCTCGTTCTGCGCGGTCTGCGCGCCGGCGGGGGGCTGGAAGCTGAAGGCTGCCGCGGTGCCGCCGAGCAGCAGCGCAGAGGTAAGGGCGTAGGCGTAACGCACTAGGATAGGTCCTCTCTAAACGACAGGGATCGTTCGATCCCAGGCTATGTCCTTGATGCTGAACTTGATTTGAATGCCCCCCGGCACGGTCTCCTCAGCGTTCTCGACCCTGGAACTCCCGCAGATAGCCATTGTTCGGCGACAGCACGATCGACGTATCGCCGTTGTCCTCCCCCTTGGCAAAGGTCGTGCGATAGGATTCCATTGCGCGCCAGAACGCATAGAAGTCGGCGTCCTTGCCAAAGCTCTGCGCGTAGATCTGCGCCGCCTGCGCCTCGGCATCGGCGCGGATGATCTGCGCCTGCTTCTGGCCGCGCGCCTGGATCGTCACCGCCTCCTGCTGCCGGGCCGAGCGCATGCGGTTGAGCGCGCTGGTGAGCGGGCTACCCTCCGGCAGGTCGGCGTGCTTGATCCGCACGTCGACGATCTCGGCGCCATATTGCGCGGCGGTACGCTGAAGCGCGGTCTGGATATTCTCCATCACCTGCGTGCGCTCCGGGCTCAGCAGCGCCGCGAACGGGCGCTTGCCCAGCTCGCCGCGCAGGGTCGAGCCCAGGATCGGCTGCAGCTGGTCGGCCACGCTCTGCTCGGACCCGGCCGTCACCACCATCTGCACCGGATTGACGATGCGGAAGCGCGCGAACGCGTCCACTTCCAGCCGCTGCTGGTCGCTGGAGAGCACCTGCTGGTTGTCGAGCTCGACGGCCAGCACGCGCTTCTCCACCCACACCAAGCGGTCCAGGAAGGGAATGCGCAGCACGATGCCGGCACCGCTGCGGCCGAACGGCTGGCCCGGCTCATAGCGGTTGACGATGGCGATCGGCTGCTGGACGCGCAGGATCACCGCCTGCTTGGCCTCCGGCACGATCGCGATCGAGCTCACCGCCAGGATCGCGAGCACCAGCAGCGCGATCCCGATCGCCACGGGATTGCGGAACAGGCTGCGGCTCATCGTGCGGTCTCCATCGCCTCGGGCGTGGGCGGTTCGGGCGTCGTCGGGGCGGTGGCGCGGCGGCGCACCTCGGGCAGCGGCAGATAGGTCTGCACGCCCGGCTCGACGATCGTCTTGTCGGCGCCGCGCAGCACCTGCTCCATGGTCTCGTAATAGAGCCGGCGGCGGGTCACCTCGGGGGCGGCGCGATATTGTTCGTAGATGCGATCGAACTGCGCGGCATCGCCCTGCGCCCGCTCGATCACCTGCTGGGCATAGGCGCGCGCGTCGTTGAGGTTCGACTGCGCCTGCTGCTGCGCTGCCGTCACCGCCTTGAACGCGTCGTCGACCGCGGCCGGGGCCGCCGCCTGCTTGATCGCCACGCCCAGGATGCGGATGCCCGACTTATACTCGTCGAGCAGCGCCTGCATGCGCTGCTGCACGTCGCCCTGAATGCCGATGCGGCCGGCACCGATCGCCTGGTCCAGCTCGACGTTGGCGATCTCCGCGCGCATCGCGCTCTCGGCCACCGCGCGCACCGTCTCGCGCGGGTCGGCGATCTCGAAGACGTAGTTCTCCGGCGTCTTGATGTCCCAGCGCACCGAATAGCCCAGGTCGACGATGTTTTGGTCGCCCGTCAGCATCAGGTTGGGCTGGTTGCCCGCCGGGAAGTTCTCCGTCCGCACTTCCTTCACGTCCACCATCTGGACGGAGGCGAAGGGCGTCGGCAGCGTCAGCTTGAAGCCCGGATCCAGCGTGCCGGTGTAACGGCCGAAGCTGGTGGCGACGCCGCGTTCCTGCGGACCCACGACGTGGACGCAGGTGATCAGCCACAGCCCCACCAGCACGATCAGGCCGATCAGCCACAGCTTGCCGGCATTGGTCGGCAGGCCCGGCCCACCGCGGCCGCCATTGCCGCCGCCACCCCCGCCGCCGCGTGCGCGGCGCAGGAAATCCTCCAGCGAGGTCGCCGTCGCCGGGCGCGCGCGCCGGCCGTCGGGGGGCAGGTTCCACGGGTTGCGCGGGCCGCTCGGGCCGCTCGGGCCGTCGCCGCCGCCGGATCCGCCTTCGGAACCGCCGCGCCCACCCCAGGGACCCTTGATGTTGTCGTTCCTGAGCACGCCGGCGCGTGCGAACCAGCCGGAAAAGCTTCGCATCCCTTCTTTATAGGAGGACGGAGCGCAATTTACAGTGGCAAGACATTGCTGCGCGCCTATCTGCGACGCGATGACCGACCGTTCTGCCCTGCAAGCCGCCCTCGCCCCCGTCGCCGCCGGCCGCGCCACCGCGCGGGTCGAGGGCTCGCGGGCCAGCATCGTCCTCGACGTGACCGGGCTTCCCACCGCCGCGCGCGACGCGCTGGAGGCCGACGTCCGCGCCGCAGCGCTCGCCACGCCCGGCATCGCCGAAGTGCGCGTCGCCCAGACCAGCGAGCGCGTCGGCCGCCGCCTGATCGCGGTTGCCAGCGGCAAGGGCGGCGTCGGCAAGTCGACCGTCGCCGCCAACCTCGCGATCGCGCTCGCCCGCGCCGGCCGCCGGGTCGGCCTGATCGACGCCGACATCTACGGCCCCTCGCAGCCCAAGCTGCTGGCGGTCGAGGGCACCCGGCCGGAAGCGCGCGAGAAGCAGCTGCTGCCGGTCGAGACCCCCTATGGCGTGCCGCTGCTCTCGATGGGCCAGCTCGTCCCCGCCGGCCAGGCGATCGCCTGGCGCGGGCCGATGGCGGGCGGTGCCCTCACCCAGCTGGCCGAGGCCGACTGGGGCCTCCACGACACGCTGGTGGTCGATCTGCCGCCCGGCACCGGCGACGTGCAGCTCACCATGATCCAGAAGCACAAGCCGGCGGGCGCGGTGATCGTCTCGACGCCGCAGGACCTGGCGCTGATCGACGCCACCCGCGCGATCGACCTGTTCGCCAAGGCCGAGGTGCCGGTGATCGGCCTGGTCGAGAACATGTCCGGCTATGTCTGCCCGCATTGCGGCGAGGCGTCCGAGCCGTTCGGGCAGGGTGGCGCAGAGGCTGCGGCCGCGAAGCTCGGCATCCCCTTCCTCGGCCGCATCCCGCTCGCGATGGCAGTGCGCCAGGCGTCGGACGCGGGCACACCGCCGGCCGCCGGGAACGGGCCGGAGGCGACCGCGTTCCACCAGATTGCCGCATCCGTCGGCGAATGGCTGGACCGCAAACAGGGATAACCGCATGCCGCTGACCCGCGACGAGGACATCCGGACGCTTCTCGAAAACGCCCGCACCATCGCGCTGGTCGGCGCCTCCGATCGCCCCAGCCGGCCCTCCTATGGGGTCATGGCCTATCTCCAGGGCCACGGCTATCGCGTGATCCCGGTCAACCCGCAGATCACCGGCGAGCACGTCCACGGCGAGTTCGTCTTCCGCGAGCTCGCCCAGATCGGCGAGCCGATCGACATCGTCGACATCTTCCGCAACTCGAACGCCGCCGGCGACGCGGTGGACGAGGCGATCGCCGTCGGCGCTAAGGCAGTCTGGATGCAGCTCGGCGTCATCAACGAAGCCGCCGCCGCCCGCGCCGAGGCCGCCGGGCTTCAAGTGGTGATGAACGCCTGCCCGGCGATCGAAATTCCCAGGCTGGGTCTGCCGCGGATCGCCTGAAACCTGCGCCGACCGTGCTCCTGCGCAGGCAGGAGCCTAGGGCCACACAGCGCAACGCCCGGTACCCTGTGCTCCTGCCTGCGCAGGAGCACAACGACCTCAATCCCGCAGCAGCTCGTTGATCCCCGTCTTCGCGCGCGTGCTCTCGTCCACCCGCTTGATGATCACCGCGCAGTACAGCGCCGGCTTGCCCTCGCCACCGCCGAGCGACCCGGGCACCACCACCGCATACGGCGGCACTTCACCCATCGTCACCTCGCCGGTCGCGCGATCGACGATCTTGGTCGACTTGCCCAGGTACACGCCCATCGACAGCACCGCACCCTCGCCCACGCGCACGCCCTCGGCCACTTCCGCGCGCGCGCCGATGAAGGCGCCGTCGCCGATGATCACCGGGTCCGCCTGCAGCGGCTCCAGCACGCCGCCGATGCCCGCACCGCCCGACAGATGCACGTTCTTGCCGATCTGCGCGCAGCTGCCGACCGTCGCCCAGGTGTCGACCATCGTCCCCTCGCCGACATAGGCGCCGATGTTGACGAAGCTCGGCATCAGGATCGCGCCCTTGCCGACGAACGCACCCTGGCGCACGACGCTGCCCGGCACCGCACGGAAGCCGGCGTCGCGGAAGCGCGCCTCGTCCCAGCCCTGGAACTTCGACGGCACCTTGTCGAACCAGTTGGCGCCGCCCGGGCCCTCCATCACCGCATTGTCGTTCAGCCGGAACGACAGCAGCACCGCCTTCTTCAGCCACTGGTTGACGCGCCAGCCCCCCTGCCCGTCCGGCTCGGCGACGCGCGCAGTGCCGGCATCCAGCTGCGCGAGCGCCTCGGTCACCGCCTCGCGCGCCGCGCCGGTGGTGGACAGGCCCAGGTTCGCGCGATCGTCCCAGGCGGCGTCGATGGTGGTTTGCAGGTCGGTCACGCGGATGTCTCCAGGATGGTGTCGAGCCAGTCGCCCAGGTCGGCGACCGTATAGTCGATGAAGCTGCGGTCGGCGCCCGGCCCCTGTTCGGAGCCGTTGTCGATCCACACGGTGGTCATGCCGATCGCCTTGGCCGGCTTGAGATTGCGGGCAAGATCCTCGACGAACAGCGCCGTCGTCGGATCGATCGCATAGGCGTCGCACAGCCCCTGATAGGCGAGCGGGTCGGGCTTCGGCCGGTATTGCGTCGCATGCACGTCGTGCACCGCCTCGAACGTCTCGGCCAGGCCGATGCGATCCAGCACCCGCGCCGCGTAGCTGGCGTCACCGTTGGTGAAGACCAGCTTGCGGCCCGGCAGCGCGCCGATCCGCGCCGCCAGCCCCAGATCCTCCAGCACGTCCATCTCCACGTCGTGGACATAGTCCAGGAAATGGTGCGGGTCGGTACCGTGCTCGGCCATCAGCCCGGCGAGCGTCATGCCATGGGCATGGTAGTATTGCTTCTGCAGCGTGCGCGCCGCGGCCGGCTCCATCCCCAGATGCTCGGCGATATAGGCCGTCATCCGCGCGTCGATCGCCGGGAACAGGCTCACGCTCGCCGGATAGAGCGTGTTGTCCAGATCGAAGATCCAGGTGCGGATGGGGGCGAGCGCGGGGGTCATGGACGGCGCCCGTTTAGGCACCGGCCCTCCGCCGGGCAAGCCGCTGCATCGGCCGCATGGTTGGCGTGCGGCACCTGCGTCCCCATCTCTGGTCCATGACCGATTATTCGCTGCTCGACCTGGTTCCGATCGTCGCCGGTGGCGACGCGGGCACCGCCCTCGCCAACGCCGCCGATCTCGCCGCCCATGCCGAGGGACTCGGCTACAAGCGCTACTGGGTCGCCGAACACCATGGCATGCCCGGCATCGCCAGCGCCGCCACCGCGGTCGTGATCGGCCATGTCGCCGCCGCCACCCGCACCATCCGCGTGGGCGCAGGCGGCATCATGCTTCCCAACCACGCGCCCCTCACCATCGCCGAGCAGTTCGGCACCCTCGACGCGCTGTTCCCCGGCCGCATCGACCTCGGCCTCGGCCGCGCGCCCGGCTCCGACCAGCGCGTCGCCCGTGCGCTCCGCCGTACGCTCGACAGCGATCCCAACGCCTTCCCGCAGGACGTGATGGAGCTGCAGAGCTACTTCGCGGCCGACGGTCGCACCGGCATCGAGGCGGTTCCCGGCGGCGGTGCCAACGTGCCGCTGTGGATTCTCGGCTCCAGCCTGTTCGGCGCGCAGCTCGCCGCTGCACTCGGCCTGCCCTATGCCTTTGCCTCGCACTTCGCGCCGGCAGCCCTCGACCAGGCGCTCGCCATCTACCGCCGCGACTTCCGCCCCTCGGCCCAGCTCGACAAGCCCTACGCCATGGCCGCGTTCAACGTGCTCGCCGCCGACACCGACGAGGAAGCCCGCTTCCTCGCCAGCTCGACCGAGCAGTCGTTCGTCGCCATCCGCACCGGCAACGCCATCCAGATGCCGCCGCCGGTCGCCAACTACCGCGACTCGATCGGCCCGCAGGGCTCCGCGATCCTCGACCAGGTGCTCGAATGCTCGGCGATCGGCGGCCCCGACACCGTCGAGCGCGGCCTCGCTGCCTTCCTGGAGCGGACCAAGGTGGACGAGGTGATGATCACCGGCGCCATGTACGACCCCGCCGACCGCCGCCGCAGCACCCGCATCGCCGCGGAGGCGATGCAGCGCCTGAACGCCCGCGGCTGACCCTTGCAGCCGGCACGCCATTCGCGTACCGGCACGGCCACCGGGCGCTTAGCTCAGTTGGTAGAGCATCTCGTTTACACCGAGAGGGTCGGCGGTTCGAGCCCGTCAGCGCCCACCATGCGTCGATCCGGCGCATCCCCGGACCTCCCCGCGCCGCCGCCCGGCTTGGCCGCGTTCCCTTCCCTGGCTATCCCCGGCGCATGATTGCGGTCGGATGCCTGTCGCTTGTCGTTCTGCCGCTGCTCGGGCTGGTGCTCGGCGGCCTCGTCGCGGGGCCGGATGGCGCAACTTGGGGGGCGGTCGCGGGGCTGGTCGTGGCGATCGCGATCAGCGGCGTCATGGGCTATGCGCTGGTGAAGATCGGCCGCCGCCGCTAGCGCCCGCCGACGGGGTGCGCAGCCTTTCGCCCCCTCGCCCGTTCCTGGATGCGCCCCGCATCAAGGACACCGCCCGATGACAGACACCGCCCCCCGTCCCTTCGCCGTCGTGACCGGCGGCTCCAACGGCATCGGCCTCGAACTCGCCCGCCAGTTCGGCGAGAACGGCTACGACCTGCTGATCGCCGCCCAGGACGAAGCCCATCTGCACGCCGCCGCGGCCGAACTCGCCGGCACCGGTGCGCGGGTCGACATCCACGCCGGCGATCTCGGCCAGGAGCAGGCGGTCGACGCCCTGTATCGCGCCATCGCCGCCACCGGCCGCCCGGTCGACGTGCTGTGCGTCAACGCCGGCATCGGGCTCGGCGGCCCGTTCGTGGAGACCGACCTCCAGACCGAGCTCCAGATGATCGACCTCAACGTCCGCGGCGCGGTGCAGCTCACCAAGCTCGTGCTCAAGGACATGGTCGCGCGCGACAGCGGCAAGCTGCTCTTCACCTCCTCCATCTCCGCGACCATGCCCGACCCGTTCGAGGCGGTGTACGGCGGCACCAAGGTCTTCCTGCGCTGGTTCGGGGAAGCGCTGCGCAACGAGCTGAAGGACACCGGCATCACCGTCACCGTGCTGATGCCGAGCATGACGGAAACCAACTTCTTCCACCGCGCCGACATGGACGACACCCGCGCCGGTCAGGCGAACAAGGACGATCCTGCCGTCGTCGCCAAGGCGGGGTTCGATGCGCTGATGGCCAGCAAGGACAAGGTGCTGCCGACGCTCAAGAACAAGGTGCTGGGCGCGATCGCCGACGCGCTGCCCGACCGGGCCGCCGCACAGGCCCATCGCGGCCTGTCGGAGCCGGGCTCCGCCGGCTGACCGCGGCGCGCCCATGGCCCGCGCCGCCAAGCTCAAGGTGTTCCGCACCCCCATCGGCTTCCACGACGCCTATGTCGCCGCGCCCAGCCAGAAGGCGGCGCTGGAAGCCTGGGGCAGCGACCACGACCTGTTCGCGCGCGGCGTCGCCGAACGGGTCGAGGATCCCGAGCTCACCCGCGAGCCGCTGGCGAACCCCGGCACGGTCATCCGCCGCCTGCGCGGCACCACCGCCGAGCAGATCGCCGCCCTTCCCAAGGACCCGCCCCGCCGGGCACGACCCGCGGACGAGGCGGAGAAGCCCGCCCGCGCGCCCAAGGCCAAGCCAAAACCCAAGCCCGACCGCACGCCGCTGCGCGAGGCGGAGCAGGCCGTGGCCGACGCCGAAGCCCGCCACGCCGAGGAGCAGGAAGCGCTCGCCCGGCGCGAAGCCGAGCTCGCGCGCGAACGCCGCGCCCTGGAGAAGCGCCAGGCGGCCGAGCAGGCACGGCTCGAACGCCTGCGGGACCAGGAACGCGATCGCTATGATCGCGCCATCCGCGACTGGCGCGGCTGAAACGCATTTCGTCCGGCTTGCGGGAACAGCGCCGCCCCCGCGTGGTTGGTCTGCCGGACGATCGAAGTGGAGCGCACATCCGTGACCGACAAGAGAACCGGCATCCCCCTGGATCGCGAGGGCAATTCCGACCAGCAGGCGCAGGGCGTCTCGGGCTTCCGCGGCGAGCGCGGCGGCGATCCCTCGGCCGGGCATCCGGAACAGCGCCGCACCGTGGCGACCGAGGACGGCGCGATCGTGGTGGAGGAAAGCTCCGGCACCAGCTTCGCCGAGGCTCGCGGCACCGGCCAGCGCGCGCCGCAGGCGTCGGAGGCGGGCACGCCCGAGACGGACGCACGCAACCTGCCGCCCGAAGCGCCGGAGGACGATCCCGACCGGATCGCCTGATCGGCGCCGCCGCGGAGAACCCGCAATGCCGGGGAAGACCCCGCTCTTCCCGGGCGACGTACCCCTTTCGGCCCCCACCGAACCCCTCGGGCCAGCGCTTCTTCCCGGACGCGCTGGCCTTTTCTTTGTTCGTTACGGGCGCGGCCTTGAAGCATCTCCAGATGCCGGCGCGGTCGCTTGCTGCGCCGCCTGCGCACGCTCCGGGGACCGGCTCGACTGCGAGTAGATCTCCATGCTGAGGAATCCGGCAGCGGCACCGATCATCGCCATCGCGACCTGAACGTCCAACCTGCTGCGGCGCAGGACAGCCTTGCGATGGAAGATCCCGTCGATCAGCCGGACGTTGCCGCCGACCGCGGTCAATGCCGCCAAGCCGAAGAAGACCACCGAAATCCACACCGACCCCGGCGCCCCTTGGAGCAGGCTTCCGATCAGCGTGATGGCCAGTCCCGCCCCGGCCACGCTGACGGTCGCGAGCTGGTCCAGCAATTTGGACTGGAGCTCATAGGCCAGATCCGGCGACACCTCGGCCGGCCGTTCCTGGCTGACCTCCTCCGCCAATTCTCGGTCCGATCGTCGAAGCAAGCGCCGCACCGTCTTCCCCCCAACCGCACGCAGACCGTCTGATCTATGGCCTGGGGTGGTCGATCCGTACAGATGCTGTGCTTCATCCTCGGCAAGAGCGAGCCGCGCCCCCGCTCGAATCCTGCCTTCAGGGCCAAAGGGGGCAGGAACGAGCCCCGCCCCCCTGATGCCCGCGTGGCGTCGCTACTCCCCTTCGCGCCGGGCCTTGGCCACACGCTCGGGCGTCACGGTCGCGGCCTTGCCGCCAAAGTGGCGCAGCACATAGTTGGCCACCGCCGCGATCTCGGCATCGTCATAGGCGCGGCCGAACGAGGGCATCGACGCCCCGCCCTGCGGCGTGCGGATCTCCGAACCATGGAGGATCACCTGGACCAGGTTGGTCGCCTCGGGATCGTTCACCGTCTGCGCCCCGCGCAGTTCGCCATAGGGGCTGTGCGTCCCGGACCCGTCCCAGCCGTGGCAGCTGGCGCAGGCGCCTTCGAAGATGCGCAGCCCGACGGCGTCCGGACCCACTTCCGCGCGTGCCGGCGCGAACGGGGTGGAGGCGGCCATCAGCGGCGGGTTCGGGTTGACCTTGGACCCCGGCGTGCCGGGCCTGGGCGGAATGGTCTTCAGATACACCGCCATCGCGCGCAGGTCCTGCGGGGTCAGCCGGCTCAGACTCAGGCTCACCGCCTCGCCCATCGATCCGGCCGCAGCCCCGCGGCCCGGCGTGTGCCCGGTCGCCAGGTAGCGCGTGATCTCCTCCACGGACCAGTCGCCGATCCCCGTCTCGGGATCGCTGGTGAGGTTGTACGCCTTCCACCCCTGGGTCGTCGCACCCGCGAACTTCTGCCCGCTCTTGAGGCCATACAGCAGGTTGCGCGGCGTGTGGCACTCGGCGCAGTGGCCGGCGCCCTCCACCAGATAGGCGCCCCGGTTCCATTCGGCCGACTGGTTCGGGTCCGGCCGCAGCGGCTGCTTGGGCATGAACAGCAGCTTCCACGCGCGCATCAGATAGCGCTGGTTGAACGGGAAGGAGAGCTGGTTGACCGCCACCGCCTGGTTCACCGGCCGCAGCGTGTTGAGGTACGCGCGGATCGCGAGCACGTCGTCGGTGCTCATGTGGGTATAGGCGGTATAGGGAAACGCCGGATACAGCTGCTGCCCGTCGTTGCGCACGCCGTGGCGTACCGCGCGCACGAACTCGGCATCGCTCCACGCGCCGATGCCGTTCTTGGGATCGGGCGTGATGTTCGACGAATAGATGGTGCCGAACGGCAGCTTGAACGCCAGACCGCCGGCAAAGGGCTCGCCGTTCGGTGTCGAGTGGCAGGCGACGCAGTCGGCGGCGGTGGCGAGGTAGCGCCCCTTCTCCACCAGGGCGCGGCCGGTCGGCTGGGCGGGGCTCGGCGCCACCGCCTCCAGCTTGGCGGGCCAGGCGAAGAAGGCGATCGCAGCCACCAGCAGCAGGCCGGCGACGATCAGCGCGACCAGGCCGAAACGCCTGAGGCGAGAGCCCTTCATGCCGCGCCTCCCGTGTCGCTACCCCAGGCGAGCGCTGCCGCGCCCAGCCCCAGCGCCACCGCGGGCGGCGCGATCACGCGCTTGTGCGCGTCCTTCTCCATCAGCGCCGCGCGGTCGATCGGCAGCCGCCGCAGCCGGATGCCGGTCGCCGCGAAGATCGCATTGGCGAGCGCGGGCGCCGCCGACACGGTGCCCGCCTCGCCCACGCCGCCGGGATCGTCGGTGCTCTGGACGATGTGCACCTCGAACGGCGGCGTCTCGTTGATCCGCAGCTGGCGATAGTCGTTGAAGTTGCTCTGCTCGACCTGGCCTTCCTTGATGGTGATCGCATTGTAGAGCGCCGCCGAAAGGCCGAACAGCACGCCGCCCTCGATCTGCGCCTGGACGCTGTTGGGGTTCACCACCTGGCCGCAGTCGATCACCGCCACCAGTCGGCGCAGCCGCACCTCGCCCGCCGGGGTCACATGCGCCTCGCACACCAATGCCAGGTGGCTGCCGAAGCTGTCGTGCAGCGATACCCCGCGCCCGGTGCGCGGCGGCAGCGGCTTGCCCCACCCGGCCCGGCGCGCCGCCATCTCCAGCACCCGGTGCGAGCGCGGATTGTCCTTCAGCATCGCCAGCCGATATTCCACCGGATCGCGCCCCACCGAATGCGCGCATTCGTCCAGGAAGCTCTCCACCACATGGACGTTGTGGGCCGGGCCCACGCCGCGCCACCAGTTTACCTTGATCGGCGGGTCGCGCCGGATCCAGTCCACCCGCACCGCCGGGATCGAATAAGGCGTCCGGTCCGCGCCCTCGACCGCGTCGGTGTCGAGCGTCCCGTCCGGAAGCCCGGTCGGCAGGTAGCTGCCCAGCACCGATCCGCCGGTGATCCGGTCGGTCATCACCTTCACCAGCCCGTCCGGGCCGAGCCCGGCGGCGATGCGGTCGTAATAGGCCGGGCGGAACAGGTCGTGGCGGATGTCCTGCTCGCGCGTCTGCACCACCTTGAGCGGATAGGGCACCTGGCGCGCGAACTGCACCGCCTGGGTGACGCTTTCGGCCACCAGCCGCCGGCCGAAGCCGCCGCCGATCAGGTGGTTGTGCACCATCACCCGCTCGGGCGGGATGCCCAGCACCTTGGCGGCCGCACCCTGCACCGCGGTCGGCGCCTGGGTGCCGACCCAGATGTCGCAGCCGTCCGGGCGCACATGCACCGTGGTGTTCATCGGCTCCATGGTGGCGTGCGCCAGGAACGGCAGCTCGTACACCGCCTCCACCCGGCTGTGCGCGTCGTCCATCGCCTTGTCGGCGTCGCCCAGCTCGCGGCCCAGGATCGGCTTGCCGTTCTCGGACGCATGCTTCAGGTCGGCGAGGATCCGCTCGCTCGACACCTTCTCGTGGCCCGCGAAGTCCCAGCGCAGCTCCAGCTGCTCCAGCCCCTTCTTGGCCGCCCAGAAATGGTCGGCGACCACCGCCACCGCATTGTCGATGCGCAGCACGTCGACCACGCCCGGTACGGTGCGCGCGCCGCGGTCCTCCATCGATCGGAGCCGCCCTCCCTGGGCCGGGCAGATCTCCATCACCGCCACCTTCATGTCCGGCACCTTCACGTCGATGCCGAACACCGCCGTTCCGTTGACCTTGGACGGCGTGTCCACCCGCTGCAGCGATCGCCCGATCAGCTTGAACTGGCCCGGCTGCTTGAGCGGCACGTTCTTGGGCACCGGCTGGTTGCGCACCGCCTGCACCAGCGCGCCATAGGGCAGCGACTGGCCGTTGGCGCGGCAATAGACGCGGCCCTGGTCGGCAAAGCAGGTGTCGGGCGCGACGTTCCAGCGCTGGGCGGCGGCCGCGATCAACATGGTGCGCGCGGCCGCACCCGCCTGGCGCAGCGGACCCCAGGCGCCGCGGGTGGAAGTCGATCCGCCGGTCGCCTGGCTCTTCAGGATCGGCTGGCTGTAGAGCAGCTCGTTGGGCGGTGCCGGCACCACCTCCACCTGCTCGAGTGTGACTTCCAGTTCCTCGGCCAGCAGCATCGCCTCGCCGGTGTAGATGCCCTGCCCCATCTCGGTCGACGGGATGATGAAGGTGATCTTGCCCTCAGGCGGGATGCGGATGAAGCCGCCCGGCGCAAAGCCGTCGAAGGCGGCGCCGCTTTCCGGCCCGCCGGGCGTGATCGCGCGCAGCGAGGGCTCCTCGCCCTGGCTCTGCGCCGCCGCCTTGCCCGCGCGCGCCAGCACGGCGAACCCGAACATGAACGTGCCCGCCTTCAGGAACCGGCGGCGGGAGGCGACGCTCAGGTCCTCGGGCTCCAGCACGCCATAGGCGGGCCGGCCGACAGGGCCATGCATCAGACGGTCTCCGCCGGCAGCCCGGCCGCCCGCTTGATGGCGGCGCGGATGCGGGGATAGGTGGCGCAGCGACAGATGTTGCCCGACATGGCCGCATCGATCGCGGCATCATCCGGCGCCGGGTTGCGCCCCAGCAGCGCCGCTGCCGACATGATCTGGCCGGACTGGCAATAGCCGCACTGGACGACCTCGACGCCCAGCCACGCCTCCTGCACCTTGCGGCCAATCTCGGTCTCGCCCACCGCCTCGACGGTGGTGACCGCCCGGTTGCCGACGGCGGAGACCGGCAGCACGCAGCTGCGCGCCGGCTTGCCGTCGACATGCACCGTGCAGGCGCCGCACTGGGCGATGCCGCAGCCGAACTTGGTGCCGGTCAGGCCAACCACGTCGCGCAGCACCCACAGCAGCGGCATGTCGGGCGGCACGTCGACCTCGCGTGCCTCGCCATTGATCAGGATCGTCGTCACTCGTGTCTCCGCATCGCGCCGCCTGTTCCGCGGCACGCAATGCGGCGAGCGCTACGCCCGCGCTTCCGCGCCGTGCAACAACCCAGGTCAGCCTTCCTGCAGCGCCTCTTCGTTGATCTCGGCGTCGGCGATCGCGGTCAGGTCCTCGTCAGTCTGCGATTCTTCCTGCAGCGTCTCGTCGAGCAGCGCCACGGCATCCTTCAGGCCGAGCACGCCGGCCCAACGCTTGAGCGTGCCATAGCGGGTGATCTCGTAATGCTCGACGGCCTGGGCCGCCGCCAGCAGCCCCGCGTCCAGCGCCGGAGTATCCTTATACTCCTCCATGATCTCCTCGCCCTCGGCCAGGATGCCCTCGATCGCGTCGCAGGTCTTGCCGCGCGGGGCCTTGCCGATGATTTCGAACACCTGCTGCAGGCGCTCGATCTGGCCTTCGGTCTGCTCCTTGTGCTTCTCGAACGCGGCCTTGAGCGCCTCCGACTGCGCCGCCCGCTTCATCTTGGGCAGCGACTTCAGGATCTTGCGCTCGGCGTAGTAGATGTCCTTGAGCGTGTCGTGAAACAGGGTGTCCAGGGTCTTTTGCGCCACGGCTTGGTCCTCCAGCTGGTCCGACTGAAACCGCACGGCCCCGGGAAGGTTCCTGCTCCCCCGCGCCCGGCGGTGATCCGCAGGCGAGGCACAGCAACCCTCACTCGATCACCAGCCGGACATCCCAGCTCTGCAGGCCGCTCATGGGCAGGAAACTGCCGTCGTCGCGGCCGATCTCGCGCGCGATGATCGCGTTCAGCTTCGCGTTCAGCGCCTCGATCAGGTCCAGATGCGCGTCGCCGTCCGCCGCCAGGTTGCGCAATTCCCCCGGATCCTCGACCGTGTCGAACAGCTCCAGGTCGTTGTAGGACGTCAGCGCCTCGACCGTCTCCGGGATGTTGTGCTGCCGCAGCGAGAAGTAGCGCGCGAACTTGTAGCGGCCGTCGTAGAGGCAGCGGATGCCGGATCTCTTGGTCAGGTCCATCGGCACCTTGCCGATCGCCAGCTGCTTCCCTTCTGCGGTCAGCGCGTCACTTCGCCGGATCGCCTGGACTTTCCCGAGGTAATCGCCGTCGGCATAGGTGAACATGCTGAAGCAATAGAGACTGTCCGCCCGGATCGCGTCGACGGGCGCGGCTTCCGGTTGCGACAGGAGCGGGGAGAAATCCACGCCCTGCCGCTTGCCCAGGATGGCGTCGCGCTGCTCGGCGGCAAGGCCGGTCAGCGCCAGCAGCGTCGGCGCCACGTCCAAGTGGCAAGTCAGCGCCTCGCATGCCGATCCGCCCGGATAGGCCGGGTGCGCCACGATCATCGGCACGTTGATCTGCTCGCGGTAGACCGACGATCCCTTGCCATGCATGCCATGCGAGCCGCCGAGTTCACCGTGGTCGGAGGTGAAGACCACGATGGTGCTCTCCGTGAGTCCCAGGCTGTCGAGCTCGTCCAGCACGCGCGCGACATGACGGTCGCTGTCGCGGATGCAGTTGAAATAATAATCCTGCAGCTTGCGCCAGCGGCGGTCCTCGTCCGCGAAGTCGCCGACCAGCGCCGCGCGGGCGCGCTGGTACTCCGCATGGGCCTGCGGACGCCCCGGCTCGTCGAACCGCTGGTGGCGGCTGGCGGGCAGCGGGACGTCGGCCCACTCCGCCTTGTAAAGCTCGTTCTCCGGCGGTTGCGCCGGGTTCATCGAGACGCCGCCCTCGTTGATCGCGCCCGTCCACTGGACCTGCTCGTCCGGCCGATCGGTGTCGATGAACATGACGTCGTGCGGATTGACCAGGTTGAGCGCGAGGAACCAGTTGCGCCCCGCCCGGCGCAGCGTCTGGCCGGTGCCGCGAAGCCAGTTCACCGTCTGGGCGGCGATGATCTCGTCGTACAGATAGCCGCCCTGCGACCAGCCGATCGCATCGCCGATGCCGTGATAGTCGCTGAACCCGTACCGCTCCATCACCTGGGCGAGCTTGGGTTCGGTGTGGATGCCCCCTTCGAACGCGGCGGTCAGGTGCCATTTGCCCTTGTAGACGGCGTAATAGCCCGCCTGCCGCATCATCGACCCCAGCGTGCCGAGCGCCGGATCGAGGTCGTTGGTCATCCATGGCAGGCCGAAGTTGTCGAACATGCCCGTCGCCGGCATGTGCCACCCCGTGTAGAGCACTGAGCGGGAGGACGTGCAGACGTTGGAGCAGTTCTGGTGCCGGTTGAAGCTGGTGCCCGCGCGGATCAGCCGCTCGCGCGCCGGCACCGGGAACGGATAGCGGCCGAAATGCCGCTCCTGATCGACCACCACCAGCAGGATGTTGTAGCCGCTGGGAGGGGAGGCGGGCGGATGGATCGTCATGAGCGCTCCGATGCCAGGGGCGCGCTCCCGGCTGGCGGAGCGGCGCCCGGGGGAAGAAGATCCACCGCAACCCGACGTCTTCCTTCCGCCGCCTCGCCGGTGGTTTTTTGTGTACGACGCACGCCCCGGCCAGCCGAGGCGGCTGCCCCGCGCGACGGGGGCGGTGCGAAGCTGAAGCAGCCGGGCGGCCCCGGTTATCGGGTGTTTTCACCAAATGTCGGGCGAGCAACCCCCAGCTAGCCAGGCCGGAACGCGCCGCGATACACCCGATGCCGTCCGGGCCGGCGACCTGCGCCGCGCCTCTTCGACCCTGCGGGTGGAGTTGCATCGTGACGCTGCATTGCGCATCCTGGCTCGGTTCGATGGTCGCCGCCGCGGCGCTGGCGACGCTGGGCTGCACCGCCGCCCACGCGCAGGATCAGGACCAGGACCACCCCTCCACCGACATCGACGAACTGGCCCGCAGGGTCTCGAATCCCGCGTCCTTCATGATCAGCGTTCCGGTCCATTCGGAACTCAGCATCGGCGGCGACGAGACCGGCAACTCCCAGCACTATCTGCTGGACGTGGAGCCGGTGCTGCCGTTCCGGCTGACTGCGGACTGGAACCTCATCTCGCACACCGACTTCCCGCTCGCCTATGCCGATCCGGCGGGGCCGCGCGGGGGCGTCTTCGGGCTCGGCGACATCAACCAGACGATCTCCTTCACGCCGGCGAACCACAAGGGATTCATCTGGGCGGTCGGCCCGCAGGTCAGCCTGCCCACCGCCACCAGCAGCAAGCTCGGCTCGGGCAAGCTTGCGATGGGGCCGTCGGTATTGCTGCTGAGGCAGAGCGCGACGATGACCTTCGGCCTCTCCGCCGATCACCTCTGGTCGGTCGCGGGCAAGGACGACCGCGAGGATATCAGCGCCACCGAAGTGCAGCCCTTCGTCGCCTGGCACATCGGGCAAGGCCGCACGATTTCGACCAACGTCGACGTCGGCTACGACTGGAAACACAAGCAGTGGGAGCTGCCGGTCTCGCTTTCCTATTCCAAGGTGCTGAAGATCGGCCAGCAGGCGCTGAGCATGTCGATCGGCGGAAAATACTGGCTGGAAAGCCCGACGGGCGGATCCGATTTCGGCCTGAGGATCGGCGCCGTCCTGCTGTTTCCGCAGAAGCGCTGAGTCAGGCCGGCCACTCGCTGAGCAGGACGCGGCCAGAAGAACAGCCGGTCGTCCGGCGAGTATGTGAGGGGCCCGAAGCCGGACCTTCCCGGACGCACGTAGCGCCAGAAAGTGGTGCCAGAAGAGGACTCGAAAACTCGCATATTTCCCGCAGAAAACCGCCATTTTTTTGATAGCCGCAACGAGGTGATACCATCGCCGATACCCTTACCCATTTTTTGTCGATGCGGTTCGAGTCCTTCGAAGAGTTTGAGGGGAGAGATAGTGCGATCAGCAAGATGATTCGGGGGGCGCGCGGAGCGTTATGACAGCGACTTCTTCAGGGCGTTGAGAACCGCCTCGTGGCGCTCCGGACTCACCTCACGAAATTTGCGGATGTTCATCAGTTTGAACTGCGGCGCGGGCAACTCGGCCAGCACTGCGATGGGGAAACGGCTCCAGTCGGGATCGCCAGCCTCGAAGGACAGGAGAAAGGCACGGTCATCGTCGGTGATCGAGCCGCGAAGCGCGCTGACCAGGCGCTCGAGCGTTGCCTGGTGATCGTCATAGCTGAAAGGCTCGAAGGGCATCCCTTCGAACTGGGACCGAAAGGTCTCGCGCTGATCCTTTCGCGCTGGATCGACGAGTTCGGCGATCGGGCGGCCGTGGCTGACAAAACCGGCGATCGCGCCAAGGCGAACCTCCTCGCTCAGGCCTTCCTGATCGAGCAGGCGCTTGACGTCGAACAGGTCGCGGGGATGCTGGCGGTCGAGCGCGGCGCAGATCTTTCCGCCGAACAACTCGCCGTGTGACACGCATCGCGCCTCCACGAAGGCTTCGAATTGCTCCTGCACCTGGTCGGAGCAGGCCAAGTCGCGCACAGGCAACAGATGGCCGCGGAGGGAAGGATTGACCTCAATCTTCACCTGGGTGCGGACGCGCTGGCAATTGAGCTTCACCTCCATGCCCTCACCGCCCTGTCGCGCCTGAGTGACACGGGTCGGTGCCAGTCGCCGCTCGATCTCGCCACCTACCCGCGCCAACGCCTCGCCGATTGCGGCGAGCGACTCTTTTCGGTCGTGGTTTGGCAGATAGGTAAGGTCGATATCGACCGACAGGCGCGGCAGATCCCATTCGAAGAGGTTGATGGCGGTGCCGCCCTTGAGCGCGAAGACTGGCTCCGCCATCACCAGCGGCAGGATATCGAGGAGCAGCCGAACTTGGTCGCGATAAGGCTCAGCCATGATCGACCAACTCCCTAGGGAGCAGCAGCTGATATTTTGCGACATAGCGACCGTTCGGTACGAGGCTGCGATCGCCGGTCCCGAGATCGATTCCGTCAAGGTTGAGATGACGCATCACCGGCAGGTTGGCGCGCTCCGCAAGGTAGAGGAACAGCCTTCGCACCTTGATCGAGGTGCATTGCTCCAGCAGGCTCTGCATGAGCTTTGGCCGTATCGAGGTCATGCTTTCGATGATCATTCCGGCCTCGACGAGGTCGAACTCCTTCGGGGCGAGATGCAGCAGTTCCAGGGCGGCGCGTTCCACGCCGGATGTCTGCAACCCAAAGCCTTCGGGCGTCTGCTGCTCTGTCAGCCCTAGGTCCGGAGGCAGGAGCTTGGTCTGGACATGCCGCACGCCATCTCCCCAATGGGTTCTGAACCAGAGCGGCAGCGCGACGTTGAGCGGGGAGAACAGATAAGCCTTGGTGTTGGCGAACCGGACATAATGGCTGTTCCCCGACATCTCGAGTGCGGTCAGCGCCCCTACGTGGACGGGTAGTCGCAACTGGGCCTGCAGGCTGTACAGCGCGCCTCGCCAGGTCACCGTCTCCATCGGGCGCTTGAAAGCGCCGCGGCCGAGCGACACCAGCCAGCGCGACGAGGTGTAGTTCTGAAGATCCTGAGGCGTTATTCCGAGGGTCTTGAGATGGGCGGTGGTCGCGACGCTGTGCGGCTCCCACGCGTCGAGCAGCGACCTCAATTTTTCTGATCGTGATAAGCTCACGGTATATTAATGGCACATTTTTCACTGAAAGCCAAGGCTGGCCTCGAAATCTATGCCTCATCCAAATTCGTGATATATCACAAACATATATTTCAATGTTGGCGCTACGAGAATTGTCGACTGAAAAACGGGCTTGTGGGCCCTTCCCCCTTCATTTCGTTCAATTTATGTTCTACTATGTGAGCTCGATGGAGAACACAAATGTACGAAGTTTTCGACAGTTTCTGCAAATTGCCGACCTGGGACACATCGCACGCACTCGATGAGCGGCGATTCCGGGCTGCTCTCAGTGACGTCGTGCATCTTTCAGACTTTTCTCCTGAAGAGATGGGCCGCTACATCCAGCTGAATCACGCAGAGCCAATCTGGCCGAAGACCGCCGCGCAGCTCGATACGGTCATCGATCGGCTCATGGAGTATGCGACGGCTGAACAAAATCGTGTCCGCTGCCGCGTCTAGCTGGCTATCGGCTGCGTGATGAGTTCGTCCATCTTGGATGTCAGGGAGGCAAGCCTCCACCTCAAGATCACGCCCGAATTGCTGTTCCATTACGTCAGATACGGCGCGAAGGGACGTGATGGCGGAAAGCTTCCGACTGCCGACGGTTTGGCCGCCTCGCGATTCAGCAAGGACGCGCTCGAAGCTTACGACGCCTACCTCCGGGAGCCATGGCCCTCACCTGACGGCACTCGGGCGCCGATACCCAAGGGTGTGCGTGATTATCTCAAGATCGAAGCTGGCGGAATGTGCGCGCGCTGCGGAGAAGGTGCACCGCTCCACGACGCGCATATTGTCGACTGGGAAACCAGTCGATCGAACCATCATCACAATCTGCTTCGGTTGTGCGGCAACTGCCATGGAAAATACGATACCGGCGCCATCCTACGCAGCGAGATCGAGCGCATTAAGGCTGACGCGATCGCTCGCGTGCAAAGACGCATAGCCGGGACCCGCCGATCCTATTGGCCCATTGCTGCCGCGCCGCCGATGACGCCGCAGTTCCTTGGTCGCGACGCGGAACTGTCGGAAGCGGTCGACGCTCTCCGCTCGGGTGAAAGCTTGTCGATCTTGGGCATGGGCGGCATTGGGAAGACCCAGCTCGCCCTGCATGCTCTGCGGACTGCCGTTGATGAGCGCCCCATCGTCTGGATCGGCGTGGATATCCTCGGCGGCTCGTCCACCGTGGCAGATGCGCTCGTCGCCCAAGCCCGAGGAGCCGGCATCGAGTTCGAGAATGGAAGGCCTCTCCTCGACGAGGCTCGTGCGTGCGTGGTGTTCGATGGGATCGAGCGTCTGGGCCGAGACCAGGACGAGGTAGCCGATCTGCTTGAACGCTTGCTCGCGGACTGCACCGATAAACTGATCCTCGTCACCTCGCAGGTGAGTGTTCCTTGGTTACGGTTCGATCGGGAGTTACGGCTCGGTCCGCTGGATGAGGAAGCATCGATTGACCTGCTTGACGCCGATGCCGGCGGCAGCTCGCTTCAGCCGGCCACGAGGAAATTGCTGCAGTTTGCCGACGGGCATCCTCTGACGCTTCGCATCCTGGCTGCTCTGATCCGTCACTTCGGCGGCACCCACGGCGTTGTCGAACGGCTGGAGCGTCTCGGCGCCGAGGCCGTTTCCGTGCCGCGGCGCCGACAGCATTCGGAACGGACATCGTTGGTTCACTGTCTCGACCTGGCCTATTCACTCCTGAGTGTCGCGGAGCGTCGGTTGCTGTGGCTAGTGGCTATGAGTCCAGGCGGTTTGCGCCCCGGCTTCCACGATATGAGTCGACTCGTCGGCAGTGAACCGGTGGAGGCCGCGGCGGAACTCCACGCCTGGAATCTGATCGACATGGTCTTCGATGATGCCTTTGAGCCGGGCTCGCCGGCACGCGTCGTCCTTTCCATGCTGGCACCGAGCCGCGCTTTCGTCATGTTCGCGGTCCAGCGTGAGCCGCTGGAAGGAATGGCGGACCTGCAAATCGCGTTCTGCGAGAATGTGACAGTTCTGGTGTGGTTCATTCAGAACGAACTCCTGAAAGGGGGCGAAGTCGAAGCTGGCAAAGCTCTGATGGAGCGGGAACTTCCGAATGCGATCGCAGCGTTCGACTTGGCTGCCGACTATGTCGGAAACCACCCCCAGTTCCTGGACGTGGTTATGGGCCTCGCGAATGCCACCATGATGATCTTCTTTACTTCGGGCCGGTTCGAGGCCGGACAGTTGATCATGAAGCGCGCGAGTGCGACCGCAGCTAGGCTCGGGTCGCTCAGCGACTCGATCCAGTTCCTGCATCAGATGCAGGTCCTCGCCGAGAGAGCCTTCAATCGGGAAGCAGCAGCGTTCGCTCTGGCAGAGGCGGAGAGGATTGGCCGTGGTGCCGAGGGAGAGCCGCTCGCGCTGCTACGCCTGCTTCAAGCGTCGGCTGCGGAAGTCGATGGCGACCACCAGCGGGCCATCACGCTCGCGCGCGAAAGCTACGACACGCTCCAAAGGCTGAACGGACCGGAAGGCGAATGGGTTCGGAGTGCCGGTTTTTAATTGGCCAGGGCGCTGGAGTTCAGCGGTCGGCCTGCAGAAGCGCTTCCGTTTTACGTCAGCGCATTGGAAATCGTGGAAGCGGAAGGCGATCCGATCAATCGCGGTTCCATCCTCCATCATATCGGAAATTGCGAGGCTTATGCCGGACGATGGCAGGCCGCGATGCATGCTTATCGGAAGGCTGCGGAGCAATTCGTCGAACTGGAAGCTGTGGAGTTCATCAGCAACGCGCTCGGCGAGGCCGGTACGCTTGTCCCGCAGCTCGATCCACTGATCGGACTCCCCGGCCAGACGATCATTATCGCGGGTCTCGACGATATCGTCGAGCAGATCGGACTTCTCCTGTCGAAGGAGATGTTCGGTGGCAGGAATCCGCGTGTGACGTTTCGAAAGTTCGGGGGCATCATCTCCCTCGCGCTTCACACCGGCAATCGCGATTTGCTGCGCAGCACGGCCGACGAGATGTACCATCGGTTCATACAGCCGTTGGACAAGAATATTGATGACAGACCAGACTGGTTCCAGATTCTGATCTTCCATATCCAGTGGATGATCCGTTTCCTCCAGTTCCTATCATTCGGTGTCGACCGCGAGCGCTCGCTCTCGCCAAGCGAATTCTTCGTTCTGGCACAACTCGCTAGTCACCTGAATCTAAAGTTCGCCGCATAACGTACGGTCTGCGGCTTGGCAGAAGCGCTTTACGGAGGCGAGTATCTCGTCGGCGGACTTGGTCCATCGGTAGGGCTTCGGGTTCTCGTTGTGGCGCTCGATGAAGGCACGGATGTCCTGCTCGAGCTGATTGGTGGAGGTATGGACGCCGCGGCGCAGTTGCTTGCGGGTAAGTTCGGCAAACCAGCGCTCGACCTGGTTGATCCACGAAGCCGAAGTCGGCGTGAAATGCACATGATAGTGCGGCCTGCGGGCGAGCCAGGCCCGGACGAGCGCGGTTTTGTGGGTCGCGTAATTGTCCATGATGATGTGGACATCGAGATCGGGCGGCACCTGGGCGTCGATCTGCTTAAGGAAGTCCAGAAACTCGGCGGCGCGATGACGCTTGTAGCATTTGCCGATCACGAACCCCGAAGCGATGTCGAGCGCTGCGAACAGCGAGGTCGTGCCGTGACGGACGTAACTGTGAGTGCGCCGCTCGGGTACTCCTGGCATCATCGGCAGGACCGGCTGCTCTCGATCGAGCGCCTGGATCTGGCTCTTCTCGTCGACGCTGAGCACCAACGCGCGGTTAGGCGGGGAGAGATAGAGCCCGACAATGTCGCGGACCTTTTCCACGAACAGGGGATCGCTCGACAGCTTGAACGTCTCCGACCGATGCGGTTGCAGCCCAAAGGCCGACCAGATGCGCCGGATCGTCGTGTGGGAGAAGCCGGTCGCACCCGCCATCGAGCGTATCGACCAGTGGGTCGCGTCAGTTGGCGTGGAGCGGAGTGTGCGCTCGATCACGGCAGCAACCTGATCATCGTCGATCGTTCTCGGTCGTCCGGGCCGAGCCTCGTCCATCAGTCCCTCAACTCGGTCCTTCAGGAAGCGCCGTCGCCACTTACCGACTGTGTGCTCGTGCACGCCCAACTCAGCAGCGACAACCTTGCTCTGAATACCGTCCGCACAGCGAAGGATAATACGGCACCGCTCCGACATCGAGCGAGACACCCGCCGCCGGCGAACCTGCCGCTCCAGATAGTCCCGCTCCTCCGCCTCCAACACCAGAGGCATCGTCGGTCGGCCGCCCGCGTTCGCCATGCCAAGCTCCTCATCAGCGGAGCCAGCATACAATGCGACTTACTTCAGTTCCAGGTGACTAGGGTCAGGACTCGTTGATTACAGCCAGAAGATGACGGTGGCAGCGAGGGCGATGGCGGAGAAGAAGGCGGTCGGGCAGCGGTCGTAGCGGGTTGCGACGCGTCGCCAGTCCTTGAGGCGGCCGAACATGATCTCGATGCGGCTGCGGCGTCGATAGCGGCGCTTGTCGTACCTGACCGGCTCGTTGCGGGACCGCCGCCCTGGGATGCAGGGTTGGATGCCCTTGGCCTGGAGCGCATCCCTGAACCAGTCGGCGTCGTAGCCGCGGTCACCTAGCAGCCACTGAGCCTTCGGCAGGTCGTCCAGCAACGCGGCCGCCCCGGTGTAATCGCTGACCTGCCCGGCGGTCATAAAGAAGCTCAAGGGGCGTCCGTTCGCATCGGCTACGGCATGGAGCTTGGTGTTCATGCCGCCCTTGGTGCGTCCGATCAGGCGGCCAAGGCCCCCCTTTATGGATGGCTCGCCCCTTATCTGAACCGTTGTTGCTTCACGACAGCGGGTCGTTTGCGGAAGGAGCGAAGGTCATGGACATTTCTGTGCTCGGGATCGATCTTGGCAAGAACAGCTGCAGCGTGGTTGGGCTGGACGCAATTGGCAAGGTTGTCGTCCGCCGACGAATGCGGCGCGAGACAGTCATCACCTACGCGGCGACCTTGCCGGCCTGCGTTGTGGCGATGGAGGCCTGCTGCGGTGCGCATCACATGGGACGTGCCTTGGCGCGACAAGGCCATGCGGTACGATTGATGTCGCCGGAATACGTCCGCCCTTACGTCAAGGCGCAGAAAAACGATGATCGTGATGCCGAGGCGATCGCCGAGGCGGCGACACGGCCGACTATGCGGTTTGTCGAGCTAAAGACCGAGGAGCAACTCGACATGCAGACGCTCCATCGTATCCGTGACCAGCTTGTCGGAGACCGCACCTCCCTGATGAACCAGATCAGGAGCCTCCTCCTCGAACGCGGTTACATCGTCCCACAGGGGCGTGCAAAGCTTGCCCTTCGGCTGGGTGAGATGCTGGATGGTGACGAACCGGTACTCGGCTCCCGCATTCACCGGCTGGTGAGCGACATGCGCCTGCGCTGGAGCGCGCTCGACGAACGGATCGCAGATCTCGATGCCGAGTTCACCGATGCGGCTCGGGCGGATGAACGGACACGGCGATTGCTGACCATTCCCGGCATCGGTGCGCTTAATGCCACTGCGCTGGTGGCAGCGATCGGGGATGCCCGGACCTTCGGGCGCGGGCGCGACCTTGCCGCATGGCTGGGCTTGGTGCCGCGGCAGGCAACGACCGGAGGCAAGCCGCGGTTGCTCGGTATCACCAAACGTGGGAGCCGTTACCTGCGCAAGAACCTGATCCAAGGTGCGCGTGCGTCCCTGCCGGTCATGAGCAAGAGCGATACGCGACTTGGCGCCTGGCTGCGCGGTCTCCTCTCACGTTCTCATCACAACACCGTCGTGGTGGCATTGGCCGCCAAGATGGCGCGTATCGTGTGGGCGCTGCTGCGACACGAGCGCACCTACGATCCGGTTGCACAAGCAGCCTGAACAAGCTCGGCCGGCGCGCCTTGCGCCAGCTAAATGATGTCTGCGGGAGGTGAGTGAAAGATGGCCTGACAGTCGACCGGTGTCCCGGAACCCTATGGCTAAAAATGGCACTCGATGCCGGCCCCTTTATGAGGACCAGGACGCGCGGATCTCCATCTTGGCCAACAACCTCGTGTTGGAAGGCCGGATACGTTTTCGCAGACTGCTCAGAACATCAGACACAAACCGCTTGCCGACGGGGCGAGCCATACGTTTTACCCGCAGGCTCGATGCCGTGCGGTGCGCCTTCAGGTAGGTGGCGTCGATCATAACCGTCTTCGGCTCGGCGCCTGCCGCCGCCAACCCTTCCATCATCCGCGTGAACACGCCTGCCTCACCCCAGCGCTTCCATCGGTTGTAGAGCGTCTTGTGTGGCCCATAGGCGCTGGGCGCATCTCGCCAGCGCAGCCCATTGCGGTTGACGAAGACGATGCCGCTCAGAACCCGTCGGTCATCCACCCGCGGCCGGCCGTGGCTCTTGGGAAAGAACGGCTGTGAAGGGCGGTGACAAACCAGGCCACAGGACCGCCGGCGCAGTGCCGTCGGGGGCGGAGTAAAATCCGGCCAGTTGGTAAGCTGCTCCCTTTGCGGAGCGGCGGGGATGTTTGTCGTGGAGAGCTACGCAGCGGTCAGACGGTTTGTATTTGTCGAGGGGCATAGTCGCCGGGAAGCGGCGGAGGTGTTCGGGCTGAACCGGGATACGGTACGCAAGATGTGCCTGTATTCGGCGCCTCCTGGATACCGCCGGACGAAACCTCCGACCAAGCCGAAGCTCGGGACGCTGCTACCGGTTATCGACGCAATCCTGGCAGCCGACCGCGAGGCGCCGGGCAAGCAGCAGCACACGGCCAAGCGGATCTTTGAGCGGCTGCGCGACGAGCATGGCTATACGGGCGGCTACACGATGGTGAAGGACCATGTGCGGCTGTGCAGGGCCCGCGGGCGCGAGACCTTCGTGCCGCTGGCGCACCCGCCGGGGCATGCACAGGTCGACTTTGGCGAGGCGGTCGCGGTCGTCGGCGGGGAGCGGATGAAGATCCACTATTTCTGCATGTCGCTGCCGCAGTCGGATGCCTGCTTCTTCAAGGCGTATCCGCGCGAGACGACCGAGGCGTTTCTTGACGGGCACGTGTCGGCATTCGCGTTCTTCGGGGGCGTGCCGCTGTCCATCCTCTACGACAACACAACCATCGCCGTGGCAAAGATCTGCGGCGATGGAACGCGCGAGCGCACACGCGCCTTCACCGAGTTGGTCAGCCACTACCTGTTTCAGGACCGTTTTGCGCGTCCAGCGCGAGGCAACGACAAAGGCAAGGTCGAGGGGCTGGTGAAGTTTGCGCGCAACAACTTCATGGTGCCCGTGCCGGTCGCTGCCAATTTCGATGTCCTGAACGCCAGGTTCGAGGAGTCCTGCCGTACGCGCCAGGGCGAGCATGCCGGTCAGCACGCGCAGACCATTGCCGAGCGGCTGGCGGCAGACGTATCGGCATTGCGCACGCTGCCGTCCGTACCACTGGAGCCATGCGAGAAACGCGCGGCGCGCGTGTCGTCGACCGCGATGGTGCGCTACCGGACCAACGACTATTCGGTGCCGACCGCGTACGGCTACCGCGACGTGATGGTGAAGGGGTTCGTCGACGAGGTCGTCATCATATGCGCGGGCGAAGAGATTGCCCGGCACGCGCGTTGCTACGACGAAGGCGTATTCGTCTCCAACCCACTGCACTATCTCGCGCTCATCGAGACCAAGCCCGGTGCGCTCGACCAGGCGGCAGCCCTTCAGGACTGGAACCTGCCGGACATCTTCCAGCATCTGCGCCACCTGCTCGAGGCCCGGATGGGCAACAAGGGTAAACGCGAGTTCATCCAGGTGCTGCGGCTGCTCGAGGCGATGCCGCTTCCCATCGTCACGGATGCCGTGACCGAGGCAGTCCAGTTGGGCGCACCTGGTTTTGACGCGGTAAAACTCATCGCGCTGGCGCGTATCGAGCGCCGTCCGCCGCGCCTGGATTTAGCGGCGTATCCGCACGTGCCCAAGATGGACGTCAAAACGACGTGCGCGGCCGACTATGCGGTGCTGGCAGCATGACGGACAAGGACGCCATGCCGGTGGGCACGACCGCAGGTACGCCACAGGTGCTGCTCGCCCATCATCTCAAACAACTCAAACTGCCAACCGTTCTGCGCGAGTACGAAAAGGTCGCGCGCGAATGCGCGCAAGGCGGGGTCGACCACACGCGCTACCTGTTGCGGCTTATCGAGTTGGAGCTCATCGACCGCGAGCGCCGGACCATCGAGCGACGGATCCGCGCAGCCCGTTTCCCGGCTGTGAAGAGCTTCGACACCTTCGAGTTCACCGCCATCCCCAGCCTGAACAAGATGATGGTGGTCGAGCTCGCACGGTGCGAATATATCCTGCGCCGCGAGAACGTCATTGCGCTCGGCAACAGCGGGACAGGCAAGACGCATGTAGCCCTCGCGCTCGGCCTGGCGGCTTGCCAGAAGGGCTTCACAGTCGCCTTCACTACCGCGGCCTCGCTGGTGAACCAGTTGATGGAGGCGCGAGACGAGCGACGGCTGCTCAAGCTCCAACGCGAGATGGCGGCCGTGAAGCTGCTCGTCGTCGATGAACTCGGCTACGTCCCGTTGTCCCCGACCGGCGCCGAACTGCTCTTCGAGGTGCTGTCGCAGCGCTACGAGCGCGGCTCGACCATCATCACCTCCAACCTGCCGTTCGAGGACTGGACGCAGGTGCTCGCCTCCGAGCGGCTGACCGGCGCACTGCTCGACCGGCTCACCCACCATGCCACCATCCTGACCATGAACGGCGACAGCTATCGCCTCAAGCAGTCCACCGGACGCAAACGTCGCGGGGCGGAGCAAAACCAGGCCAGTGCCCTGTCCGACCCGGACACCGGTGAGATATTATCTTCCTGACCATCAGGCCGAGGACGGCAACGATATGAAAAGGGCCCCGATCGGGGCCCTTTTCATATCGTCAGCGCGCGCCTCAAGTGGCCTGCTTTTACTCCGCCCCGCTGGCCTGGTTTTGCTCCGCCGTTGACAGCGGCGAAAATTTCTGCGCGGGCGCTGACCTCAAGGAATTCGGACGCCGCAGCGATCCGGCCGTGGCCGAGGCGCATTGCCGCAACGGCCATGCCATGGCGCTCGCCCTCGTCGAACTCGACAAGCCGCTGATCGCGGCCATCGAAGGCGCATGCCTTGGGGGTGGCTTCGAGATCGCTTTGTGTTGCCAGATGCGCATCATCGCCGAGGGCGCGCGTCTGGGCTTGCCGGAAATCAATCGCGGTGGTTTTCCCGGGACTGGCGGGATCCCGCTGCTCGAGCGGTTGCTTGGCGCAGCGCGCGCCTATCGCTGGCTGGCCCGCGGTGAGATCTATCCGATCGGAGCTGCGGAAACCCAGGGCATAGTGGACGAGGTCGTTCCGACCGGCGCTGCGCTCGATGTGTCACTTCGCATTGCAAACGAACTGGCCGCGCGTCCGGTACATTCGATGCGCGCGGTGACCAAGCTCCTGCACGACGATTTCCGTCGAGAGTTCCGCGCGTATCTCGAAAGAGAACGCGCGCTCTACGTCGCCATCTATCAAACCCAGGATGCCGCAGAGGGGTGGAACTCCTTCCTCGAGAAGCGCCCCCCGCAGTGGCGCCACATCTAGGCTAAATCTTAAAAGGACAAGAACATGCACCGGGAGCAGGAAATACAAGCCGATTTGCGGCCTTATCTGGGCGACGACCAGATCGCCTTTCGCACCAGTGTCGATGGCTTCCTGAGCCGGCATGCGACGCCGGATTATGTTCGCGAGTGCGACGAGCATAAACGCTTTCCCCAGCAACTCGTCGACGGCATGGCCGAACAGGGCTATTTCGCCGTCACGCTGCCCGAGGAGCATGGCGGCGTCGGCGGATATCTCGACATGGTCGCGATGCTCGAGGTGCTCGGTTATCATTCGGTCGCTCTCGCGCGCTACTGGAACATGAACGTGAACATGGTCGGCGGGGCGCTGGCCCGGTTCGCGTCGGACGAGATCCAGCGCAAGACCCTGCCGCTGCTCGCCCAGGGCAAGGCCTTCTTCGCCTTCGCGCTCAGCGAGAACGGTTCGGGCTCGGATGCCGCCAGCCTGACCACGTCGGCCCGCCCAGACGGCGACGCCTATGTCATCAACGGCACCAAGATGTGGATCACCGGCGCGCTGCAGGCCGACTATTTCCTCGTCGCCTGTCGCACTGACCCGGATGCCAAGCCGCATGACGGGATTTCCCTGTTCCTCGTGCCCAAGGATGCGGGCGGCATCACCATCAATCCGATCGACATGCTCGGCGGCCATGCCATTCGCACCTGCGAGGTGGTCTTCAGCGATGTCCGTGTCGCTGCCGACATGATGGTCGGCCCACTCCACAAGGGGTGGCGCCAGCTCAGCACCGTGCTCGCCAAGGAGCGCGTGGCGCTCGGCGCGATCTGCACCGGGGCAGCGCAGGCGGCCTACGATCTGGCGAGCGGATATGCGGTGGATCGCCACCAGTTCGGCCGTTCGATCACCCAGTTCCAGGCGATTTCGCACAAGCTCGTGGATGCCAAGACGCTGGTCGATGCCAGCCGGTTGCTGGTGCTGCGGGCTGCGCGCCTCCTGGCTGATGGCGAGCCCTGTTCGGCGCAGGCGTCGCAGGCCAAGACGTTCGCATCGGACGCCTATGTCCAGATCGCCACCAACGGCCTGCAGGTGATGGGCGCCAACGGCTATTGCATGGAATTCGCGATGCAGCGTCACTTCCGCGAATCCAAGCTTTTCCAGATCTTCGGCGGCACCAACGAGATCCAGCGCAACATCGTCGCGCGAGACCTCTTCTCCTGACCTTTATCGCAGAGAGCGACATGACCCAGCTTCCACTTGAACTCATCACGATCAAGACCGACGTCGTCGTCGTCGGCGGGGGCGGTGCGGCTTCGCGCGCCGCGCTCTCGGCGCGCCAGGCGGGCGCCGACGTCCACCTCCTCGCCAAGGCGCCCTTACGAACCGGCGGCAGTACGGTTCATGGCGCCAGCGAGATCATGTCCATGGGGGCCGCCGGATATGGCGACCGCAAGGACAGCGCGGAGGTGCATTTCAACGACACCATGCGGGCGGGGCAGGGTTTCATCGATCCCGCGCTGGTTCAGGTATTGGCGGAAGATGCGCCCAAGCGCATTCAGGACCTCATCGACCTCGGCGTCCAGTTCGATCGGTTGCCGGCGCAACCCGAAGAGCAATCCACCGATTACAAACTGATCCGCAGCGACTTCGGAACCTATGGTCGCGCAATGGGCGTGGGCGGCCGCACCGGCAAGGCCTTTGTCGACGCGATCAGCGACGAACTGGTGCGGACCGGCGTGCATGTCGACGCGCCCGTGATGCTGATCGATCTTGTCCGCGATCGGGACGGCGCGATCAGCGGTGTGCTCGCCTTCGACGGCGAACGACAGCGGCTGATCCACTATATCGCGCCGGCCGTGGTGCTCGGCACCGGCGGCATGCATGGGGCCTTCCAGCAGCAGGTTTCGACCGCCGAAATGAGCGGCGACGGTCAGGCCATCTGTCTCCGGCACGGCGCCGAATTGGTCAATCTCGAATTTCATCAGTTCGGACCGGCGCTCATCCATCCTTACGTCCAGCTCTTCAGCAAGTCCTGCTTCATCCTCCACCCCGAGATCACCAACAGCGAAGGGCACGCGTTCTTGCGCGATTATGTTCCCGCCGACCTGTCGGTCGAGGAGGTCCTCGACGAGAAGGTGTTTCCCTTCACCACCACCAACGCATCTCGCTATCTCGACATCGCGATCGCGCGAGAGATCAACGAGGGCCGGGCCGGGCCGCATGGCGGTGTTTCCCTGTCATTCGCCCATATCCCCGAGGAGCGGATCACTGCCGTGATCCCCAACACCGCCAATTGGATGCGTGAGCGCGGCCTCGATGTTCGCACCGGCCAGTTCGAGGTCGGCATCGCTTTCCAGTGCATGAATGGCGGCGTGCGGATGGTCGATACCGATGCCCAGAGCACGATTCCGGGCCTCTACGTGATCGGCGAGCTTGCCGGCGGGGTCCGCGGGCCCGACCGGCCGGGTGGCAACTCGCTGGCCGAGGGCCAGGTCTTCGGCCACCGCGCCGGCGCCGCCGCCGGGCGCCGCGCGGCCGCCGCCAAGGCTTCGGACGCGGCGACGCTCGATGCTAGCCTGGAAGGCATTGCCGCATCGCTCGACGGCGGCACCTCAAACCCGGACCTCGATGCGATTGAAGGATCGATCCGCACGGCGATGCAGCGTCATTGCCTGGTCGAGAAGGATGCCGCCGGCCTCGAGAAGGCCAGATCGATCATCGCATCGGCGAGAGACGCTCTGCGAGATGCGCGCTTCGGCCCGCAGACCCTGCTGAAAGGGCTGAGCCTGCGCAATATGGCGCAGATCAGCGATCTCGTTCTCGACGCGTGCCTTGCCCGCACGGAAACGAGAAGCGGCCATTATCGCACCGACTATCCCGAAACCGATGACGAGCATTACCTCGGCTGCTTCGTATGGAAGCAGGAAGGGGATGCCGTCGAGCGCGACTGGAAGCGCTTCTAACAAAAATCTGGAGAGGAAATCGCAATGGCTTCGCAGCTCCCGCTGTCGGGATACAAGATCCTCGATCTCACCGTCATGACCGCCGGGCCCGTCGGCACCATGCTTCTCGGTGATATCGGCGCCGACGTGATCAAGGTCGAGGAGATCGAAAAGGGCGAACTGTCCCGCAACATGGGCACTGTCTTCGCGGCCGGCGAGAGCAGCATGTTCCTGTCGCAGAACCGCAACAAGCGCAGCATCCGACTCGACCTCAAACAGCCCGCCGGCCGGGATGCCTTTCTCGCCATGGCACGCCATGCCGATGTCATCACGGAGAATTTCCGGCCCGGCACGGTCGACCGTCTCGGTATCGGTTACGAGGCGGTCAAGGCGGTCAATCCGCGGATCATCTATGCCAGCGTGTCCGCCTTCGGCCAGACCGGCCCTTATGCCCATCTCCCCGCCAACGATCCCGTCGTCCAGGCGCTGAGCGGCGTCATGGCGATGACCGGAGAGGCGAACGGACCACCGGTGCGGATCGGGACGCCGTATCCGGATTTCGGGGCAGCCGCCCTCCTGGCCTATAGCGTCTGCGCGGCGCTGCTGCATCGTGAGCGGACCGGCGAGGGGCAGAAGCTGGAACTCTCTCTCCTCTCCGGAACCATCTTCAGCGCGATCCCGCGTGATGGCGAAACACTGCGAACGGGCGAAGCGCCGCCGCGCCTCGGCAGCGCGCATCCGACGTTCGTGCCGTATCGCAACTATCGCGCCGCCGACGGGCACTTCTTTTTTTTGGCGTGCTTCACCGAGAAATTCTGGAGCGCGCTCTGCAAGGCGATCAAGCGTCCTGATCTGGCGAGCGACACCCGCTTCGCCACGAACGTGGCGCGCTGCGTACATCGCGCCGCGCTCGACGCCGAGCTTGAGGCGATCTTTGCGACCCGCCCGGTCGCGGAGTGGCTCGCGCTGCTCGCCGAGCATGAGGTGCCCGCCGCCCCGATCCAGGATCTCCACGACGCTCTGCGCAAGGATCCGCAGGTCGCGCACAACGGTACGGTCGTCACAGTTCAGCATCCGACCGCCGGTGCCATCGAAATGCTCGCGCATCCGGTCGATTTCAAAGGCACGCCGGCCAATTACCGCCGTGCGGCGCCCTTGCTGGGCGAGCACAGCGCGGAGATCCTGACCGAGTTCGGCCTCGACGCCGCCGCGATCGCGACGCTCGAACGCTCCGGCGTCGTCCATGGCCATGTTCCGCTCGAGAAAGATAAAGTCGCATGACCTACGACTATATCATCGTCGGCGCCGGGTCGGCGGGTTGCGTGCTTGCCGACCGCCTGACCGAGGACGGTCGCTCCAGGGTCCTTCTCATCGAGGCGGGCGGCCGCGACACCCACCCGATGATCCATGTCCCCGCAGGCTTCCTCAAGCTGCTCGAGCATCCGCGGATCACATGGCGCTACAAGACGGCGCCCGATGGCGACACCGGCAATCGCGAGATGAACTTTCCAAGGGGGCGGGTGCTAGGAGGATCGAGCTCGATCAACGGCCTGCTCTATGTCCGTGGGCAGCCCGAGGATTATGATCACTGGGCGCAGCTTGGCAACAGCGGCTGGTCCTGGTCGGATGTCGAGCCGCATTTCAGGCGCTGCGAGACATGGCTGGGCGGCGCGAGCGAGGAACGCGGCCACGAGGGACCGCTCTGGGTCGATCACCTGACCGAGATACCGCAGACCTGCGAGGTGATCGCCCAGGCTGCCCGCGAGACCGGGCTGCCGTTCCTCGAAGACATCAACCTCCATCCCCGCGAGGGCTTCGGCTATTACCAGCAGACCCGCCGTGGCCGCTTTCGCGCCAGCGCCGCGCGAACATTTCTCGCCCGCGCGCGCGGACGGTCCAACCTGCGCATCCTGACCGGTGCGAGCGTCCTTCGCATCCTGCTCGACGGCAAGCGAGCAACCGGCATCGAGCTGCGTCATGATTCGGGCCAGACGGAAAGGATCGAGGCTTCCGGCGAAGTGCTGCTGAGCGCGGGTGTCGTCGGATCCCCGCAGATCCTGATGCTGTCGGGGATTGGCGATCCGGAGCATCTTCAGGAGCATGGCATCACCGTGCAGCATGCGCTTCCGGGCGTCGGCGACAATCTGCAGGATCATTATGTCGTCCGTTCGACTTATGAACTGCAGGGTCTGAGCACATTGAACGAGCGAGCGCGGGGTTTGAGGCTCCTGTACGAGATTGCAAAATATGTGGGGACGGCATCGGGTATCCTAACCTACAGCGCGGCCCTCATGGGCGCCTTCGTGCGGACGCAGGAGACTTCTGCGACCCCCGACGTCCAATATGTGATCGCGCCCGGCAGCTTCCGCGCGGGACAGCTCGGCGCGCTGGACGACTTCCCCGGCATGACGTGCGGAACGTGGCAGATGCGACCGCGCAGTCGCGGTATGGTCAGGCTGCGTTCCAGCGATCATCGCGACGCGCCGGTGATCCAGCCCCGCTATCTGTCGGACGCTTTCGATCGCAAGGTAGTGGTCGACGCCCTGAAGTTCGCGCGGCGGCTGTCACGTGCGCCAGCGCTCGCGGGACATCTCCAGCGGGAGATGCTGCCGGGCGATCGGGTGCAAAGCGACGACGAATTCCTCGATTACGCCCGCAGCAACGGGACGACGGTCTACCATGCCGCCGGGACCTGCAAGATGGGAACCGACGACCTTGCGGTGGTCGACCCGAGCTTGTGTGTCCGCGGCCTGGCCAATCTCAGGGTGATCGACGCGTCGATCATGCCGACGATCACATCCACCAACACCAATGCGAGCACGCTCATGATCGCCGACAAGGCGGCACGGCTGGTGCTTTCGAACCGCGGCACTTTTTCGCTCGCCGCATGAACCGAGAGGCCTGAATGCAAAAGATCGTTTTTCTCGATCGCGAGACGATCGCCCCAGACGTCACCATGCGTCCGCCGGCTCTCGAGCATGAGTGGATCGAGCATCCGCATACGCCGCCTGGGCTTGTTCGTGATCGGCTGGCCGGCGCCACGATCGCGATCACGAACAAGGTGAGTCTCGACGCGGATACGCTGGCGCAGCTGCCTGACCTGCGTATGATTGCAATCGCGGCGACCGGCACCGACAATGTCGATCTCGATTATTGCTCGGCGCACGGGATCGTCGTTTCCAACATCCGGGGCTATGCCACCGCGACCGTTCCCGAGCATTGCTTCGCACTCATCCTGGCACTGCGGCGCAGCCTGATCGGCTATCGGGAGGCGGTTCGCGACGGACGCTGGCAGCAATCGGGCAATTTCTGCTTCTTCGACTATCCGATCGCCAACCTCCAGGGTCAGACCATCGGCATCATTGGCGAAGGCGCATTGGGCCAGGCTGTCGGGCATCTGGCTGAGGCATTCGGCATGCAGGTCCTCTATGCAGCCCACAAGGGCCGCAACGACATGGGCGATCCCTTCACGCCTTTCGACGAGGTTCTCGCCCGGAGCGATGTCCTCACCCTGCATTGCCCACTGATCGAGGCGACCCGCAACCTGCTCTCGGACCGGGAGTTTGGGCTCATGCAGCGCCATCCGATTGTCATCAACACCGCGCGCGGCGGGCTGATCGACGAACAGGCGCTCGTTCGAGCCATAACAGAAGGCCTGATCGCCGGAGCCGGAATCGATGTCTGCGCGGTCGAGCCACCGCCCGCCGACCACCCCTATATGGCGCTGCTCGACAGACCAAACTTCATCCTGACGCCTCACATCGCATGGGCCGGCCATCAGGCGATCCAGTATCTCGCCGATCAGGTCATCGACAACATCGAAGCCTACGAGGCCGGAGCGCCCGCGAACCTTGTCTCGTCGCCACCCTGACGATCGTCGGAGGCCAGCGCGACATCAGTAGCGAAGCGCCAGGGTAAAAACAAAGGAGGGGATCAATGTTCTTTAGCATGGCGCTTGCGCTGACGGCGCAAGCGGAAGGAGACGTGCGTCCAGCCGCCGACCGGGCGGGTTCCGTTCAGAAGAATGAGCGGGCCGCAGAACCAGCTGTTCCCAAGCCAACGAAGGTGCCGGAGATACCGACCCAACCCGTCAGGCCTACTCGCGATGATCCTCATCTTCTGGGGTCATGGGGCGGTATACGGCCGGCTTTGATCGATCACGGGATCACGCCGCGGGTTGTTTACCTCAGCGAGACCGCGGCAGCTCTAGACGGTGTCAGCCGCCGCGACGCGGCCAATGCGACGCAGTTCGCCTTCGGCTTCACGGCGGACCTGCAAAAGCTCGCTGATCTTCCCGGTACGTTCCAATTCGCGATCAACAAGCGAAGCGGCCCTCGCCTGGATGACCTTACCGGCGTTCACCTTCTGCAATTCTCGCAGGAGACCTGGGGGCGTGGGCGGATCTGGCGGCTTGCGCAGGCATGGTATCAGGTCAGCCTAGGTAAATGGACTCTAAAGGCTGGACGCACCGCGCCCAACGAGGATTTTAATTCCGCGGCCTGCGACTTCCAAAGTCTCTATCTTTGCGGAACTGCCAGCGGACACATCGCTGCGGATTACTGGTATAACTATCCATCGAGCAGCTGGGGCGGTCGGATCAAATATGCGCTGCGGTCGGATCTCACATTGCAGGCTGGGCTCTATCAGGTCAATCCGCTCAACATCGACCCGAGCGGGCGGGGATTCAACCTAAACTTTTCCAGAGGCACAGGTGTACTTGCGCCGGTTGAGATCGCTTTTACGCCGAAGCCCGGCGGCCAACCAGGTCTTTATAAGGCGGGTTTTTTCTTCAGCAATGCCAGAAGGCCGGACGTGGTACTCGACACGAATGGCGACTATCGCGCCCTCACCGGCGCCGCAGCGCTCATTCGACGCGAGCAGTGGGGCCTGTTCGGCAATATCAAGCAGCAGCTTCAGTCCCCCCGACCCGATGGCTCTCATCGACTGAGCCTTTTTGCAAATGGGACCTGGATTAGTAATCAAACCGAGACCCTCGCAGGCAAAGTTGCTGGTGGGCTCCAATACACCGGCCTCGTACGAGGCCGGCCGATCGATGAGCTCGGGATCGGTATTGGCATGGGCAAGGTTAACGACCGGCTCTCACGATTGCAGCAGTTGCTAAAATACCGCGGGTTTGCGGGCACCGTGGTACAGTCCACGGAATACACCGTAGAGCTATATTACGGCATCAACATCGTCGAAGGCCTAGTCATTCGTCCTAATGTGCAATACACGATTCAGCCAACCGGTGACGCTCATCGCTCACCTCTGACCGTTCTCGGTCTGAAGACGGTTGCGACCTTCTAAGCCACGCTTCGACGCTTGCCACTTAATGTAACGGCTAGGTCAAGCACTGTAGAGTAAGCCGTTCTTGCGGCCCGATATAGTCGTCGAAAATAATTAGGGCTAGCTGTAAGTACGCGGCCTCGGAAGACCGGTCGACCGCCGATAAAAGAAAGCGGCCGCCTCAACGAGGCAGCCGTTAGGTGGGAGAGGATGCCTGAAAGGCGTGACGCTGGTACGACCGAGTTGTCCTAACGTCACTGACATGCTCGACCCTGAGCTGCCGCCTTCTGAGTGGTCCATCGACTATGACAGTCTGGATCAAGGAAGGGACGACGAATGCCTTCGAAGAAGCACAAGCCCGAGGAGATTATCGGGAAGCTGCGTGAGGTTGAGATCATGCTGGGCCAGGGCGGGACGACGGCTGAGGCGTGCCGGCGGATCGCGGTCAGCGAGCAGACCTATTACCGCTGGCGCAAGGAATATGGTGGCCTGAAGACGGATCAGGCTCGGCGGATGAAGGATCTGGAGAAGGAGAACGCCCGGCTTCGGCGTGCGATTTCGGATCTGACGCTCGACAAGCTGATCTTGCAGGAGGCGGCAAAGGGAAACTTCTGAGCCCCGCACGGCGCCGGCGCTGCATCGATCATGTCCGGGACGTGCTGGATGTATCCGAGCGGCGGGTGTGCCGCGTGCTCGGCCAGCACCGGTCGACGCAGCGCAAGGTGCCGTGCGGGGCAGATGACGAAGAGGCGCTGACCGAGGACATCATCGCTTTGGCCAGGCAGTACGGCCGTTACGGCTATCGCCGGGTGACGGCACTGCTGCATGCGGCCGGCTGGTCGGTGAACCACATGGCGTAATCAGGAGCGGTGCTCGTTGGGATAGCCTGTCGTCCCCTGAAGAGGAGGACGGAAGATGACCTGCTATGTTGGCCTAGATGTGTCGATGAAGGAGACCGCGATCTGCGTCGTGGACGAAACGGGCGATCGCATATGGGACGGTAAGTCGCGAACGGACCCGGACGCTATTGCGGCCGTGCTGGCGCGGAGGGCCGCAGGAGCCGTGAGGATCGGTATCGAGACGGGCCCGATGACCGTGTGGTTGTGGCACGCATTGACCGAGCGAGAGCTGCCGGTGGTGTGTCTTCATGCCAGGCATGCTGCGGCAGCGCTGAAGCTGCAGATGAACAAGACGGACCGCAACGACGCGTTTGGGTTGGCACGGCTGGTCCGCTCGGGCTGGTACCGGCCGGTCGCTGTTCGCTCGATGGATACGCACCGGTTGCGTGCGCTCCTGATCACGCGAGACCAGCTGGTCGGCATGAGCACCGCGCTCATCAACAAGATACGCGGCCTGGCGAAGACTTTCGGCATTCTGGTCGGACCCGGAAAGGGTGGCACCTTCGAACGTCAGGTCCGGGCAACGCTGCCGGACGATCCGGTGGTCGCCGCACTGTTCGAGAGCCTACTGGCGATGCTGAGCACATTGCGGGAGCAACAGCTTGCCATTGCCAAGCAGCTCGGCCGGGTTGCCCGGCAAAGCGGCGCCTGCCGCTTGATGATGACGATGCCCGGCGTCGGACCGCTGACGGCCGTCAGCTTCATGACCACCATCGAGGATCCTCACCGGTTCCGACGCTCGCAGGATGTCGGCGCCTATCTCGGTCTCACTCCGCGTCGCTACCAGTCGGGCGAGGTCGACATCAACGGCCGCATCTCCAAGTGCGGAGATCGTCTCACCCGCAAGCTGCTGTTCGAAGCGGCCAATGTCATGCTGTCGCGGACCTCGCAGGCGTCGGCGCTGAAGGACTGGGCTGCCGCCATCGGCCGGAGATCGGGCTTCTGGAAGGCGCGCGTTGCGCTGGCCCGCAAGCTGGCGGTGATCCTGCACCGGATGTGGATCGACGGGCGAGGCTTTGACCCAAAGGTGACTGCCATGGCCTGATATCTGCTTTCCGAGCTGCCGCCCCGCCAGGGTGCGGCCACGGCCATCTCGTGACCCGCTTCGTGACCATCTGGAACACGGGAACCACATCGAGAGGCCGGCGATCTGGCGCCATGCTGAGGCTGGACCCGTCCTGACCTCGAAGACGACAACGATGCGCAAAAGAAGATCGACTACGAGCACCTTGGCAAACGGCTTGACCGATTAGACGATAAGCGTGTGGAGCGGATCTGGCGACGCGAGGGGTTGAAGGTGCCGCAGCGGCAACCGAAACGAGGCCGGTTATGGCTCAACGATGGGTCCTGCATCCGGCTGCGGCCGGAGTATCCGGGGCACGTCTGGGCCTACGACTTTGTCGAGGCGCGGACGCACGACGGACGCAAGTTCCGCATTCTGACCATCATCGACGAGGCGAGCAGGGAATGTCTGGCGCTGGTTGTGGCACGTCGGCTCCGCCACGAGGATGTGCTTGCGGCACTTGCCGAGCTGTTCATCGAGCGGGGTCCGCCAGCGCATATCAGGTCCGATAACGTCCTATGTCTGGAAGCAGCGGCGGGTTTTGGCCAGCAGATATCCATGCGCCGACAACCATCGGCGCGGCATGCAATCTGAGCCAGATGGCTTCCACCGTCAACGGGATCGCTCCCTGCCATAGCAAACACAGGATCCAGCGGCGCCGGGGCGGCCGTGGTCCTCACCATCCTTAAAACGAGATACGCACCCAGGTGGAAGGCCCGAACATTATCTACAGGGTCGCTCGACGAGCGCCCTCACGGCACTTGCAGAGAGGGGTCCTTCCACCTGGCATCCGACCGTTCGAGGAACGGCCGGTACTCTGTCCCCGTCTTGACGACGGCGTGAGCCACGCGCGCCATCTTGGCGGTGAGCGCCGTCATCGCCTTGCGGCGACGGTCGGCATCGTCCGCGTGCCCGGCGGTGTACCGTCCGAGCTTGTCACGGAAACTGTTGTCGCGCTGACGCGCGGCGACCTGGGCAGCCATCCAGAAGGTGCGGCGCAGACGCGCGTTGCCGTACTTGGACAGCTTGGTGCGGCCACGAAACGTGCCTGACTGGCACGTTGCGAGATCGAGGCCGCAGAACTTCAGGAACTGTCGATGATGGTTGAAGCGACGCAAATCACCGGCCTCGGCCAGAATGGTCAGCGCGTTAATCGGACCAATGCCCGGAATGTTGCGCAGCAGCTTATAATCAACATGCTCGGCCAGCCTGTCATGGGCAAGCCGCTCTATCTCGTCACGCTGGTGGATGAGGCTGCGTCCCTGCGCGATGACCATGCGGAACATGGTAATTGCTGCCGAATCCTCCGGGACCGGCAGAGCCACCGAAGCGCAGGCCGTTTCGTATATGTCATTGACAAGACGGGCCTTGGAAACCTTGCGGCCGATGAGAGGCCAGGCAGCTGCCGAGAATGCCCCAGCGTCGAGCGCGGTGATGCTGGCAGGAGTGGGGAACCGCTCGATGAGCGCGAGAAACCAGTCGGACCGGCTGTTGCCTGCGAAGCGGGCGATCTCGGGGAAGTACAGCGGCAGGTAGTGGGTCAGGATGCGGTGCCAGGTCTGCGTCTTCATCCTAGAGATCGTTTCGTGGGTCTTCGAGAGTTCCTGCAGGTCATTGATGCCCGCGGCGAGAGGATCGACGTAGCGCTGCGTCGCACCGATCCGCAGCATGTGCAGGATGACCTGCGCGTCCTTGGGGTCGTTCTTGTCCCAGCCATTGTGCAGCGCCTCGCGCGTTCTGGCGAGCGCGACCGACGAGATGAGGCGCAGCTCGAACCCTGCCGTCAGCAGCCGATGTGCCAGCGTGCGATGGTAATTACCCGTCGCCTCGAACCCGACAATGATAGGGCGCCCGATGGCAGCGAGTTTTTCGGCAAAGCCGTCATAGTCCTGCCTGGTTGCCATGACGGTCATCCGCCGGCGCCGGCCGCCTTCCGGTCGCTCGATGAGAACCTCCTGCCGGCTCTTGGACATATCGATAGCTACCAGCACGGCGCCGGCAGGCGTAGAGGTGAGCTTGGTCATGGTCGGTCAGCCTCCAAAGTGTTGTCTCGACAACCTCACTTTAGATACCTGCTGACCGGTCATGGCTTGCCCTGATGAAGCCTGCGGCCGCTACGCGGCCTTGTCTTCATCAGGGCCATAGCGGCTCCCAAACCAGCGCTTCCCAATGTGCTATGGCAGCGAGTTCATCGCTACCGCCGTCCAGGCCTGGCTCGGGCAGATCGGCGTGAAGACGCTCTACATCGCACCGGGCTCACCATGGGAGAACGGCTACAACGAGAGCTTCAACGGCTCCCTGCGAGACGAGCTCCTAAATGGCGAAATCTTCTACAGCCTCGCCGAGGCCAAGGTCCTGATCGAGGCTTGGCGGCGCCACTACAACACCGTCCGGCCGCACAGCAGCCTCGGCTACCGACCACCGGCTCCGGAAGCGGCGACACCGCCATTGCCGGTCTCCGGCTCCGCTTCGCTCCACCTCCGACCGGCAATGGCGGCGGAGACGACAATGCACTAACTAACAATCCGGACCACCCGATGGGGGCTGCTCAATCGCGTTGCAGTTCGTGACGTTCGACGGGAGGCAGCGTGCGCTCCTCGCCGGCGAGAGCCTACCAGCGCACATTGCGACCGCAATGGACAACTTCCACAACGCGCTAACTGAGGACGAGCAAAAGGATCCGCGCTTTCGCTATCGCGTCGCCTTCGTTCCCAAGGTTACAGGCCGGGCCACAAATGCCGACCTCGCGATCGACTTCGTCCGGCCCGGATCGCCCGAGGCGCAGGCGGTCGAGCGCGTCCTGCTCAAGGAGGTCGAGCGGCAGAAGTACCTGCCCTCGCAGATCGTCGCCAAGGTGCGAGAAGCGGGCTATCCGCACTTCAATATGTACGATCACACCAAGCTCGCACAGCAGCTGGAGGCGCGAGCCCCGGCGAAGGGCTATGGCGTCGCCATCGCCAACACCTGGTACTGGTATGAAGGCTGGTTCGAGAAAGTGATCGAGAAGCTCGCTGAAGGCTGGGCTCGGCCTTGAGCTGCCCCCTTCTGAGTGGTCCATCGACTATGACAGTCTGGACCAAGGAAGGGACGACGAATGCCTGCGAAGAAGCACAAGCCCGAGGAGATCATCGGGAAGCTGCGCGAGGTTGAGATCATGCTGGGCCAGGGCGGCACGACCGCCGAGGCGTGCCGGCGGATCGCGGTCAGCGAGCAGACCTACTACCGCTGGCGCAAGGAATATGGTGGCCTGAAGACCGATCAGGCTCGGCGGATGAAGGATCTGGAAAAGGAGAACCTGCGGCTGCGCCGGGCAATCTCGGACCTGACGCTGGACAAGCTCATCCTGCAGGAGGCAGCCAAGGGAAACTTCTGAGCCCCGCACGGCGTCGGCGCTGCATCGACCAGGTCCGGGAGGTGCTGGATGTATCCGAGCGCCGGGTGTGCCGCGTGCTCGGCCAGCACCGGTCGACGCAGCGCAAGGTGCCGTTCGGGGCAGATGACGAGCTGGCTCTCACCGAGGATATCATCGCCCTTGCCAGGCAGTACGGGCGCTACGGCTATCGCCGGGTGACGGCGCTGCTGCATGCGGCGGGTTGGTCGGTGAACCACATGGCGTAATCAGGAGCGGTGCTCGTTGGGATAGCCTGTCGTCCCCTGAAGAGGAGGACGGAAGATGACCTGCTATGTTGGCCTAGATGTGTCGATGAAGGAGACCGCGATCTGCGTCGTGGACGAAACGGGCGATCGCATATGGGACGGTAAGTCGCGAACGGACCCGGACGCTATTGCGGCCGTGCTGGCGCGGAGGGCCGCAGGAGCCGTGAGGATCGGTATCGAGACGGGCCCGATGACCGTGTGGTTGTGGCACGCATTGACCGAGCGAGAGCTGCCGGTGGTGTGTCTTCATGCCAGGCATGCTGCGGCAGCGCTGAAGCTGCAGATGAACAAGACGGACCGCAACGACGCGTTTGGGTTGGCACGGCTGGTCCGCTCGGGCTGGTACCGGCCGGTCGCTGTTCGCTCGATGGATACGCACCGGTTGCGTGCGCTCCTGATCACGCGAGACCAGCTGGTCGGCATGAGCACCGCGCTCATCAACAAGATACGCGGCCTGGCGAAGACTTTCGGCATTCTGGTCGGACCCGGAAAGGGTGGCACCTTCGAACGTCAGGTCCGGGCAACGCTGCCGGACGATCCGGTGGTCGCCGCACTGTTCGAGAGCCTACTGGCGATGCTGAGCACATTGCGGGAGCAACAGCTTGCCATTGCCAAGCAGCTCGGCCGGGTTGCCCGGCAAAGCGGCGCCTGCCGCTTGATGATGACGATGCCCGGCGTCGGACCGCTGACGGCCGTCAGCTTCATGACCACCATCGAGGATCCTCACCGGTTCCGACGCTCGCAGGATGTCGGCGCCTATCTCGGTCTCACTCCGCGTCGCTACCAGTCGGGCGAGGTCGACATCAGCTTCGTCGACCTGACGCTGATTCCTTCGAGCGTGATCGAGCGGATCGAAGTGCTCGCCGACGGCGCTTCGGCGATCTACGGGTCCGACGCGGTCGCGGGCGTGGTCAACGTCCGCCTGCGCCGCGACCTCGACGGCGCGGAGACGCGGTTGCGCTATGGCTTCGCCGACGGGCTCGACGAGGTCCAGGCGAGCCAGCTCGCCGGCTTCCACTGGACCGGCGGCCGGCTCATCGCTGCCTACGAATATTATCGCCGGGGCCGGCTTGGCTCGGCCGACCGCGCTTATGCGACCGAGGACCTGCGCGCATTCGGCGGGCCCGACTATCGGCAGGATTATGCCAACCCGGCGACGCTCATCGCCGCCAACGGGCAGGTGTTCGGCGTCCCTCACGGCCAGAACGGCACGGGCCTGACGGCAGGCGATCTCATTCCCGGCGTCGCCAACCTGTCCGATGGACGGCACGACACCGACCTGCTGCCGGCGCTGAAGCGCCACTCGGCCTATGCCGCGCTCGAGCAGGATCTCGGCTCCACCTTCAAATTCAGGGCGCAGGGCTTCTTTGCCGACCGGCGGTCCTCCGCCCGCTATTTTCCGAGCAACTATGGCGGGGTCGTCGTCACCTCGACCAATCCCTTCTACGTCGATCCGCTCGGCACGGGCGAGCCCGTAACGGTTCATTACGACTTCCGGCCCGACCTTGGCCCGCCGACGCTCGACGCCCATGTCACGAACTGGGCGGGCGCCGCCTCGCTCAATGCGACATTCGGCCTGTCAACGGCGGAGCAAAACCAGGCCAGCGGGGCGGAGTAAAAGCAGGCCACTTGAGGCGCGCGCTGACGATATGAAAAGGGCCCCGATCGGGGCCCTTTTCATATCGTTGCCGTCCTCGGCCTGATGGTCAGGAAGATAATATCTCACCGGTGTCCGGGTCGGACAGGGCACTGGCCTGGTTTTGCTCCGCCCCGCGACGTTTGCGTCCGGTGGACTGCTTGAGGCGATAGCTGTCGCCGTTCATGGTCAGGATGGTGGCATGGTGGGTGAGCCGGTCGAGCAGTGCGCCGGTCAGCCGCTCGGAGGCGAGCACCTGCGTCCAGTCCTCGAACGGCAGGTTGGAGGTGATGATGGTCGAGCCGCGCTCGTAGCGCTGCGACAGCACCTCGAAGAGCAGTTCGGCGCCGGTCGGGGACAACGGGACGTAGCCGAGTTCATCGACGACGAGCAGCTTCACGGCCGCCATCTCGCGTTGGAGCTTGAGCAGCCGTCGCTCGTCTCGCGCCTCCATCAACTGGTTCACCAGCGAGGCCGCGGTAGTGAAGGCGACTGTGAAGCCCTTCTGGCAAGCCGCCAGGCCGAGCGCGAGGGCTACATGCGTCTTGCCTGTCCCGCTGTTGCCGAGCGCAATGACGTTCTCGCGGCGCAGGATATATTCGCACCGTGCGAGCTCGACCACCATCATCTTGTTCAGGCTGGGGATGGCGGTGAACTCGAAGGTGTCGAAGCTCTTCACAGCCGGGAAACGGGCTGCGCGGATCCGTCGCTCGATGGTCCGGCGCTCGCGGTCGATGAGCTCCAACTCGATAAGCCGCAACAGGTAGCGCGTGTGGTCGACCCCGCCTTGCGCGCATTCGCGCGCGACCTTTTCGTACTCGCGCAGAACGGTTGGCAGTTTGAGTTGTTTGAGATGATGGGCGAGCAGCACCTGTGGCGTACCTGCGGTCGTGCCCACCGGCATGGCGTCCTTGTCCGTCATGCTGCCAGCACCGCATAGTCGGCCGCGCACGTCGTTTTGACGTCCATCTTGGGCACGTGCGGATACGCCGCTAAATCCAGGCGCGGCGGACGGCGCTCGATACGCGCCAGCGCGATGAGTTTTACCGCGTCAAAACCAGGTGCGCCCAACTGGACTGCCTCGGTCACGGCATCCGTGACGATGGGAAGCGGCATCGCCTCGAGCAGCCGCAGCACCTGGATGAACTCGCGTTTACCCTTGTTGCCCATCCGGGCCTCGAGCAGGTGGCGCAGATGCTGGAAGATGTCCGGCAGGTTCCAGTCCTGAAGGGCTGCCGCCTGGTCGAGCGCACCGGGCTTGGTCTCGATGAGCGCGAGATAGTGCAGTGGGTTGGAGACGAATACGCCTTCGTCGTAGCAACGCGCGTGCCGGGCAATCTCTTCGCCCGCGCATATGATGACGACCTCGTCGACGAACCCCTTCACCATCACGTCGCGGTAGCCGTACGCGGTCGGCACCGAATAGTCGTTGGTCCGGTAGCGCACCATCGCGGTCGACGACACGCGCGCCGCGCGTTTCTCGCATGGCTCCAGTGGTACGGACGGCAGCGTGCGCAATGCCGATACGTCTGCCGCCAGCCGCTCGGCAATGGTCTGCGCGTGCTGACCGGCATGCTCGCCCTGGCGCGTACGGCAGGACTCCTCGAACCTGGCGTTCAGGACATCGAAATTGGCAGCGACCGGCACGGGCACCATGAAGTTGTTGCGCGCAAACTTCACCAGCCCCTCGACCTTGCCTTTGTCGTTGCCTCGCGCTGGACGCGCAAAACGGTCCTGAAACAGGTAGTGGCTGACCAACTCGGTGAAGGCGCGTGTGCGCTCGCGCGTTCCATCGCCGCAGATCTTTGCCACGGCGATGGTTGTGTTGTCGTAGAGGATGGACAGCGGCACGCCCCCGAAGAACGCGAATGCCGACACGTGCCCGTCAAGAAACGCCTCGGTCGTCTCGCGCGGATACGCCTTGAAGAAGCAGGCATCCGACTGCGGCAGCGACATGCAGAAATAGTGGATCTTCATCCGCTCCCCGCCGACGACCGCGACCGCCTCGCCAAAGTCGACCTGTGCATGCCCCGGCGGGTGCGCCAGCGGCACGAAGGTCTCGCGCCCGCGGGCCCTGCACAGCCGCACATGGTCCTTCACCATCGTGTAGCCGCCCGTATAGCCATGCTCGTCGCGCAGCCGCTCAAAGATCCGCTTGGCCGTGTGCTGCTGCTTGCCCGGCGCCTCGCGGTCGGCTGCCAGGATTGCGTCGATAACCGGTAGCAGCGTCCCGAGCTTCGGCTTGGTCGGAGGTTTCGTCCGGCGGTATCCAGGAGGCGCCGAATACAGGCACATCTTGCGTACCGTATCCCGGTTCAGCCCGAACACCTCCGCCGCTTCCCGGCGACTATGCCCCTCGACAAATACAAACCGTCTGACCGCTGCGTAGCTCTCCACGACAAACATCCCCGCCGCTCCGCAAAGGGAGCAGCTTACCAACTGGCCGGATTTTACTCCGCCCCCGACGGCACTGCGCCGGCGGTCCTGTGGCCTGGTTTGTCACCGCCCTTCACAGCGAAGATCGGGCGATCCACCTTTATCCTTTATGCCAGTCTCAAACGGCTGTTCCGGAAGCACTAGCACTGGTTGGTGCAGTCCGAATGGCGATTATGCGCCCACTGAAGCCTGCCGCGTGGCACCTGATGATGCGCCGCCGGTCAAGGATTGACAGGCTGAGCAGCCCCCACCGGGTGGTCCGGGTTGGTAGTTAGTGCATTGTCGTCTCCGCCGCCATTGCCGGTCGAAGGTGGAGCGAAGCGGAACCGGAGACCGGCAATGGCGGTGTCGCCGCTTCCGGGGCGGGTGGTCGATAGCCGAGGCTGCTGTGCGGTCGGACAGTGTTGTAGTGACGCCGCCACGCCTCGATCAGCACCTTGGCTTCAGCGAGGCTGTAGAAGATCTCGCCGTTCAGCAGCTCGTCCCGCAGTGAGCCGTTGAAGCTCTCGTTGTAGCCGTTCTCCCAGGGCGAGCCCGGGGCGATGTAGAGCGTCTTCACGCCGATCTGCCTGAGCCAGGTCTGGACGGCGGTGGCGATGAACTCGCTGCCATAGCACATTGGGAAGCGGCCCCTCGAAGGGGCGCACCGCCTTGATGAAGGCAAGGGCGCGTAGCGCCCGCAGGCTTCATCAAGGCGGTCATGATCGGCCCGCAGGTCTCTAAAGTGAAGTTGTCGACTCAACCCTTTGGAGACAGACCGACCATGACCAAGCGTAGCTCTAATCCCACCGACGCCGTGCTGGTAGCCATCGATATGTCCAAACACCGCCAGGAGGTCCTGATCGAACGTCCAGAAGGCGGACGCCGACGTCGCATGACGGTGATGGCGACAAAGGCAGATTATGATCGCTTGGCCACGGATCTTAGCGACATCGGGCGTCCGATCATCGTCGGCTTCGAGGCTACTGGTAACTACCATCGCACGCTGGCGCATCGCCTGCTGTCCGCCGGCTTCGAGTTGCGCTTGATCTCGTCCGTTGCCTTGGCTCGAACGCGCGAGGCTCTGCACAATGGCTGGGACAAGAACGATTCCAAGGATGCGCAAGTGATCCTGCACATGCTGCGGATTGGCGCCACCCAGCGATACGTCGATCCGCTCGCCGCCGGGATCAACGACCTGCAGGAGATGTCGAAAACGCACGAGGCGATCTCCAAGGCTAAGACGCAGACATGGCATCGCATCCTGACCCACTACCTGCCGCTCTATTTCCCGGAGATTGAACGCTTCGCTGGCAACAGCCGATCCGACTGGTTCCTTGCTCTGCTCGAACGATTCCCGACCCCAGCCAGCATGACTGTGCTCGGCCAGGAGACTTTCTCCCGCGAAGCATGGGACTTGGTCGGCCGCAAGGTGTCCAAAGCCCGGCTGATCAACGATATCTACGAGACCGCCTGCGCCTCCGTGGCGCTACCTGTCGACGAGGATTCCGTCTCGATCGCTATGTTCCGCATGGTGATCGCCCAAGCACGCAACCTGATCCGACAGCGCGACGAGATCGAGCGAACGGCGCATGCCATGCTGGCCGAAAACCGCGATTATCAGCTCTTGCGCATGATCCCCGGCATTGGGCCCATCAATGCGTTGACCATTCTCGCCGAGGCAGGCGATCTACGCCGCTTCAGCCATCACCGCCAGTTCCTGAAGTTCTGCGGTCTTGATCTTGCGACCCGGCAGTCCGGCACATTCCGAGGCCGCACGATGCTGTCCAAATACGGTAATGCGCGATTGCGGCGGACCTTTTGGATGGCTGCCCAGGTCGCCGCACGTCAGCGCAACAACAGTTTCCGCGACAAGCTCGGACGATACACTGCCGGGCACGCGGACGATGCCGATCGTCGCCGCAAGGCGATGACGGCGCTCACCGCCAAGATGGCGCGCGTTGCCCATGCCGTCATCAAGACGGGGACAGAGTACCGACCGTTCCTTGAACGGTCGGATGCCAGGTGGAAGGACCCCTCTCTGCAAGTGCCGTGAGGGCGCGAAAGCGACCCTGTAGATAATGTTCGGGCCTTCCACCTGGGTGCGTATCTCGTTCTAAGGACGGTGAGGACCACGGCCGCTTCGGCGCCGCTGGATCCTGTGTTTGCTATGGCAGGGAGCGATCCCGTTGACGGTGGAAGCCATCTGGCTCAGAATGCATGCCTCGCCGCTCAATGTCGGCGCATAGAGATCTGTTGACCAAATCTCGCTTTCCTTCGTGACCCAGGACGTTGTCCGACCTGATATGCGCGGGCGGACCCCGCTCGATGAACAGCTCGGCCAGCGCTGCCAGTACGTCTTCGTGTTTGAGCTGGCGCGCGACGACGAGTGCCAGGCACTCCCTGCTCGCCTCATCGATGATGGTCAGAATGCGGAACTTGCGTCCGTCATGGGTGCGTTCCTCGACGAAGTCGTAAGCCCAGACATGCCCCGGATACTCCGGCCGTAACCGGATGCACGAGCCATCGTTCAGCCATAACCGGCCTCGTTTGGGCTGGCGCTGCGGCACCTTCAGCCCCTCGCGTCGCCAGATCCGTTCCACCCGTTTATCGTCTAATCGGTCAAGCCGTTTGCCAAGGTGCTCGTAGTCGATCTTCTTTTGCGCATCGTTGTCGTCTTCGAGGTCAGGACGGGTCCAGCCTCAGCATGGCGCCAGATCGCCGGCCTCTCGATGTGGTTCCCGTGTTCCAGATGGTCACGAAGCGGGTCACGAGATGGCCGTGGCCGCACCCTGGCGGGGCGGCAGCTCGGAAAGCAGATATCAGGCCATGGCAGTCACCTTTGGGTCAAAGCCTCGCCCGTCGATCCACATCCGGTGCAGGATCACCGCCAGCTTGCGGGCCAGCGCAACGCGCGCCTTCCAGAAGCCCGATCTCCGGCCGATGGCGGCAGCCCAGTCCTTCAGCGCCGACGCCTGCGAGGTCCGCGACAGCATGACATTGGCCGCTTCGAACAGCAGCTTGCGGGTGAGACGATCTCCGCACTTGGAGATGCGGCCGTTGCCCGCGCCGCCGCCGAGCGGCGGGCGGTTGCCGTCGACCAGCGTCAGCGTCGAGGTCGTGCCGAGCCCGCGCAGGTTGATGCCGGAGCCGAAGCCGAAATTGGTGCTGCTGTTGTTGCGCACCGAGAAGCCGACCGTGCCCTCGTTCGCGCCGCCGGCAAAGTTCTGGGGCAAGGCGGCAAGGATCTGCTGGGTTGTCGCATAGCCGCTGCGGTCGATGTCCTTGCGGTCGAGCGTCACCAGGTTCGAGCCGACCGGGGTGGCGCCGCGGATGCGGGTGCCGGTGACGATGATCTCGTCCGAAGGCGCTCCCTGACCTCCCGAGCCGCCGTCGCTCGACTGGATGCGCTCAATCAGCAGGCCATCACCCACCCGCCGTGCGATGAGCCCCGAACCCGCAAGGAGCGTTTCGATGACTTCGGGCGGGGTATAGCTGCCGCGAACGGCCGGTGCGATCCTGCCGCGAAGCAGGTCTGCGGGAGCGGCAATGCTGCGCCCCGACCGCATCGAGACCTCGCGGAGCGACTGGGCAAGCGGCTGGGCGGGTAGATCGTAGCTCTGGCGTTGCTCCTGGGCGGCGGCTGCGGGAGCCAGGGGCGCAGACAGGGCCGCGACGGAAATGGATAGAGCAAGCGCGACCTTCGGAACAATCGACATTCGTGTCTTCCCCCTTTGCACGCGCCTGCGTGGCGCTGCTTGGGGGACTTCGACGCGACTGAGTACGGTTTCCCTGGGAAATTATTTGCCCGGCGCGAGAACGAGATTGTCGCGCTGGTCGCGCTCGACGCTCAGATCGAACATCGAACCGATCATTTCGGCGAGCTGTGCCGGTTCCCCGGCCTTGAAGGTGCCGGTGAAGCGGCGCTCACCGCCCGCAGGATCACGAAGCACGATCTGGGTCTGGCTGTACCGGTTCGCCGAGGCCACCACATCCGCGAGCGGCGCGTCCTCGAAGGACAGCATGCCCGAGGGCCAGCGCGTTTCCGGGACCTTGATCGCGATCGGCGCGGCGGTGGCCCGGCCTCCGCTGAGAGCGAGCTGCTGGCCCGGTCTCAGCATTGTCGACGTCGTCGGCATACCGGCACCGGCGGGCCGGAGAACCTCGACCGAGCCCTGCAGCAACACCACCAGGGTCTTCGATTGCCGCAGGTCGACGTCGAACACGGTTCCGTGCGCCACCACTTCGCCCGACCCGGCAGCCACCACGAAAGGCCGCCGCGTATCATGCGCGACTTCGAAACGCGCACGGCCCCGTTCGAGCTGAAGGCGGCGCTGTTCTCCATCGAAGCGCACCCGCACCACACTGTTCGTATCGAGCGTGACGCGCGAACCGTCTTCGAGGGTGAAGGTGCGGATCTCGCCGACCCTGCTCGCCAGCATGGATTGGGGTGCGACGTCGCGCCGGACGGTGCCGGTGAGAACGAGGCTGCCTGCAACGAGCAGTAGCAAAACGGCAGCCACTGCGGCCGCCGCCTTCCACCGAGACGGGCTTACGGCGAGCCGCGGCTGCTGTGCGAGGGGCGTTCGCGATGCGAGCGCGGTGTCGTCCCAGCTGCCGAGCAACGCATCATAGGTATCGGCGTGCAGCGGATCAGCAGCGTACCACGTCTCGAAGTCCGCGATGTCCCGGTCTGACGGCCCCGCACGCAGGCGGGCGAGCCAGGCAATCGCCTGCTCACGCGCCGCCTCAGGCGCACCGGGGTCCATCCTTCGCTGCTCCATCAGCGTCTCAGGACTCGATCGAGATGATCAATTGCCTTCGTCATGTGCCACTCGACGCCCTTTACGCTCAAGCCGGATCGCTCCGCGATCTGCTTGTAGCTCAATCCGTCGAGGCGGTGGGCGAGGAATATCTCGCGGGTCTTCGGCTTCAGGCGCATCAACGCGGTCTGCAGCCGGTTGAGCTTGTCCCGCGCTTCGAGGGCCGCGACCAGATCGGGGCCGGCCAGGGGAACGTCGTCCGCCGCGACATGGCTTGCGAGCGATCGCTGCACAGCAGACTTGGCGCGGTCGCGCAGCAGGTTCGTGGCGATCTGGTTGAGATAGGCCTCGGGGCATTCGATGGTCTGCTCACGGCAGGCATCGGAGTTCGCGAAACGGACGAAACTCTCGTGCACGAGGTCGCCGGCATCCTGCCGGTCGGCACGACGGGAGAAATAGCGCAGCAGCCGCGGTCCATGGACACGATAGAGATCGTCCAAAGCCAGAGAGGCGCGGACGACGCGGTCCTCCGGCGGCAGCGGATCATCCTCGCACAGCCGGGGAACGGTGGCGGGCTTGAGGAAGCTGCCGATCATCCGCGCCGCCGTTCCTGGCCGGACGCGACCGCTTCCTTGCAAACCTGCGCGCTAGCGCTGAACCTGTCGACCATGCCCGTCTGACCCACAATCGTGAGCGCTCGGGGCGAAAGCCGGTTGTGGTTTAGCTGAGGTCTTCTCTGTCCGGGGGGTGCACGATGGCGTCGTGAGAGGAGAGCCACGATGACCAAGAAGATCAGCAACCCCGAGATCCTGGCGGTGCGGGCGGCGGCGGAGGCGGACCCGGCGCGGGGCCGTGTCTGGGTCGGCCTCGATGTGGGTATGAAGTCGACCGCGGTGTGCGTGCTCGATGGCGACGGGAAGGTCGTCCACCAGTGCGCCATGAAGACGCACCCGACCGAGATCGGACGCTATCTGGCGAAGAACTTCACCTCCAACGTGGCGGCGGTCGGCATGGAGACGGGCGCCATGTCGGTGCACCTGTCGGGCGGCCTGCGCCGGCTCGGCTATCAGGTGGCGGTAATGGATGCGCTTCAGGTGCACCGCGTGCTGTCCTTGAAGCGCAACAAGACCGACACCAACGACGCGCGCGGCATCGCCGAGATCACCCGCACCGGGCGCGACTATCTGACCGAGGTCTACGTCAAGACTGCGGCTTGCTACGAGGTGCGCGCCCAGCTCATCATGCGTCATCGCCTGGTGCAGCAGCGCGTCGCCAACGAGAACATGATCCGCGGGCTGCTGCGCGTCTATGGAGGCCAGGTCGAGGCCGGTGCCAAGTCGGCCGCCACCTACCGCACCCGCGTCGTCGAGCAGCTGCTGCAGATCCAGGACCGCGACGGCATCAACATGCGCCCGCGCATCGTGCCGGTGCTCGACCTGTGCGAGCGGCTCCAAGCCGATGCCGACCGGATCGAGGCCGAGCTGGAGGCGCTGGCCGCCGCCAACCCGATCTGCCGGCGCTTCATGGCGGTGCCCGGCATCGGCGCCATCACCGCCCTGTCGTTCTTCACCGCGATCGAGGAGCCGAGCCGCTTCCGCCGCGCCGACGACGTCGCCGCCTATCTCGGGCTGACCCCGCGCGTCTACCAGTCGGGCGAGAGCTTGGTGCATGGGCGGATCAGCAAGATGGGCAACCGGCTGACGCGCACCCACCTCGTCACCGCCGCCACCGTGATGCTGTCGGCGACCAAGACGTTCTCATCCTTGAAGGACTGGGGTCTGCGGCTTGCCAAGAAGATCGGCTTCAACAAGGCGCGGATCGCGGTCGCGCGCAAGCTGGCCATCATCCTGTTCGGCATGTGGCGCGACGGCACCCACTTCCAGTTCAAGACAGAGACGGTCGAGCCGCATCGCCAGATGATGCAGGCCGCGCACGTCTGACCCCACCTATTCACCCCATCCGTCCGATGGACGGTACGATCCTCCCGGGAGGCGGAGGGACCGGCGACTTCGCTTTCAACTTTGGGGCAGCGATGACCCCGAGCTACGGTTGTTGAAGCGCCACCCTTCGATACGAATCCACCCCCTTGCGGCATGCGACCGTGACAAGGCTGCCTCACCACAGCCGTCGCATGACCCCGGAGAGACTGTTGCACCCCGGGTTGATCGACACCGACCACAAGGACGTTGCCAGAACAGGCGAACCATGATGAAGTAGTTGTCGCCAGCGTTGCCCCCAGACGAGGGGACCTCAGCTAGAGAGTGTTGAGAACATGCTTGAGACATGCGCCGGCGCCTTTAGCCGCAAGCGGCCTGGACATGCGCGTCGGCCACCCGGCCGAAGGGATTGCGGGTCTCTACTCTCAAGCGAGGTTCTCACGCCTCGGCGCCACCCTCGTGGCGCGCGATCAGACTAATATTCTGAAGACGATACGCAAGCCGTTCGCGCACCGTCAGGAACTCAGAACCGGATACCGGCGGCTAACCGCCGAATGCAAAAGCGTGGAGTGACGGTCTTGGGGGTTGGAAGACAACAGGCTGCACGCCAAGGGCGCGAGATTATCCCGAGCGTGGAACGAAGATTCGGCACAGGACACGAATGAATGCGAAATCTGCCTCTTGCCGCGGGGTTGGGGTCCGGCCCCCGTCTTGACGCGCCGCCCCGTCGCACCAAAATTCCGACAAGCGGAACTCTGTCCGCAAACGAGAAAGGAGCGACGATAGAGAAAGGAGCCAGGATATGTCGCAGCCGTTTTCCCGTTTTCTCCACCCTTTCGATGTTGCGCGTCATCCCAGTCTGGAGCCGGAGGTGAAACGCGCCATCCTCGCATCCTGGGCATCCGACCGGTCGGCGGTGAGAGATCAGCCCGGCTTGCGCAAGCCGCCCGGCGCAAAACGTGCCGTCTCGATCGACGAGATTCTCACGGCGATGCATGAACTGGACAAGGGTCCGGATCCGATGCGGCAACTGCAATGACCCTGCGAGGCCTTATCGCTCAGCTGGAGGGCTACGGCCCGATGGAGGCCCGCGCGGTCGACGGCATCGCGCCACTGCCGTGAAACGCAGCCTGGCGCAGCGCTGGCGGTCGCGCGGTGGGCGGAGAATCCGCATCGTGCTCGCCTTCGACGACATCATGGAGTTCGCCCTGGCGCTGCTTTCGCTCTCGCCTGCAGAACTTGCGGATCTGGGCTGGACGTTCGCCGATCGGAAGCGGCTGCTCGGCTATTTCCTCGAATGCGGGAAGAAGGCGCAGGGAATTGCGCCCGAAAAGGTGGGAGAGACGCCGATCGAACTCAGCCTGCCCCAACGCGATGTCGCGCAATTGCGCCGTTTCGCCCGCCGCGAGCTTCCCAGGACGGCGACCAATGCGCGCGTCATCACCCGGGTGCTGAATGCGCTGGATCAGCAGCAATAGTCGCCGTGCGTCGCGCGCCGCGCAGGCCGATCAACGCACGAGAAACGGCGCGGCCGCGAGGCCGTCGAAGATGAACTGGATGGCCAGGCCGGCGAGCAGCACACCCGAAATGCGCCCCACCACGTCGGCGCCGGTGCTGCCGAGCAGTCGCACGAGGCGGTCGGCCGCGAGCATCGCCAGCCAGGTCAGCAGCGCACAAACGACGATCATGCCCAGCACGCCGCCGGCTTCCACCAAGCTTTGCGTGCGCCCCATGACGAGCACCGCTGCCGACAGGCTGCCGGGCCCGGCGATCAAGGGAAATGCCAAGGGGAACACTGCGATATCGCCGGGCTGTTCGGCCTCGCGGCGCTCACCCTCGCTGATCGACGACAGCCCCGGACTCGAGAAGGTGAGCGTCAGGGCCTGAAGGAACAGAAGCGCGCCGCCCGCTACGCGGAACGCGGGCAACGAGATGTGCAGCAGCGAGAGGACGATGCCGCCGGCAAGCGCGAACAGCAGCAGGACCGAGACGGCTATCAGGACCGAGCGCGCGGCAAGGCTGATCCGATCGCTGCGGTGAATGCCGGAGGTGAGACCCGCGAAAACCACGGCCGTCTCAATGGGGCCGATCGTCACGAGCAGGGTAATGAAGCTGGAGAGCATGCCAGATGGCGCGTGCATGACCACGTCCCATTGCCGCATAGAAGAGCATCGTGGCGGGAGCGGCATTCGCGCCGCTCCCGACGATCGTCCTTCCAAGTCGATGTGTCGGTTCGAAATCTATCCTGCCGAAGCCACTGCCGGTTGCTGCATGGCGTGATCGAGCTGCGGAGCCATTACGATCGGATATTGGCTGCAGCATCGCGCATGCGGACCCGTGGGCCAGCAGCACAGTCGCGGCGGCGCTTCGCCGGTCAAGCAAGGCTGCGCCGGACTGCGCAAAGCCGGCGAGCCTCGCAGCTCGAACGGCACGCCTTCGCGCCGGCAATAGCGCTCGGCCGCTTCACGGTCGGGAAAGCGAAGCTCGATCTGTGCGAGCGGATCGCCACCGCCGGTCCATCCGGTCAGCGGATCGACGCGCGGACGCCAGCGTTCTGCGAAACGCAGCCGCCAGGCACCCGCACCCGCCCGGCCCGCCTGATTGACCGCCACCGGCACGGGCTCGACGATCGCCACGGCATCGGGCGGCAACGCGCTCGCATGGCTCGGGCCCGCCCGGCGATTGTCGTTGGCGGCGAGCGCCCTGGCCTCGCGCCGACTCCCAACCGGTTGGAGGCTCGGCCCGGGACCGAGGTCCCGGGCCTGCCCGTCATGCCGCCTTGCCATTGACCGGGATGCGGCGGATATTTTCGTTCGCCGCCTCCGTTTTCGGCAGGGTGACAGTCAGTACGCCGTTCTTGAAGCTGGCGTCCGCCTTGTCACGATCGACGCCCTTCGGCAGGCCGATGCGCCGCTCGAAGCGTCCATAGCTGCGCTCGGTATAGCCGCGGTCCTTGTCCTCGACCTCGGACTTCTTCTCGCCGCGCAGCGTCAGCACGCCTTCCTCGACGGTGATCTCGACGTCCTTCTCGTCGAGGCCGGGAAGTTCGGCTGTGACCCGGATTTCCTTGTCGGTCTCGGCGAGCTCCAGGTTCGGCCAGGAATGCCCGCGGTCGAAGCCGCCGAGCGACGGCACGCCGAAGCCGCGGAAGACATCGTCGAACAGCCGGTTCACCTCGCGGTGAAGCGAGAGCAGCGGATGGGTGTTGTCGTCGCGGTCGCGCTCGGCGCTGACCGGAACGGGGAGCCGGTTTTCCTGCCGGCTCCAGGGAATGAGATCACGAAAAGCCATGACAATCTCCTTTCTCTCTGAAGAGGGGCAGAACCTGCCGGACGCCGCTAGCGGGGGGTTTTGAGGGCGGCGCCGGCAGGCCGGCGCGGCGCAGGATCAAGCGGCCTCGCTGACCTTGTCCTTCGCCGAGCCGATCCGATTCTGGGCGGCCGCGCCGCCACCGATTTCGATCCGGCGCGGCTTCATCGCCTCGGGCACCACGCGCTTGAGCGCGATGCTGAGGAGGCCGTTCTCGAAGGTGGCGTCGCCCGCTTCGATGAAGTCGGCGAGCTGGAAGCGCCGCTCGAAGGCGCGGGCGGCGATGCCACGATGTAGATACTCGCCCTTGCCCTCATCATCGGCGCGCTTGCCGGTGACGGTGAGCAGGTTCTGCTGCGCCACCACCTCGATGTCCTCGGGGCGGAAGCCGGCGACCGCCAGCGTGATGCGGTAGCTGTCCTCGCCGTCCTTGAGGATGTCGAAGGGGGGATAGCCGTCGTCCTCGCGCGCGCCTGCCTCGAGCAGGTTGAAGAGGCGATCGAAGCCGACCGTGGAGCGCCTGTAGGGCGCGAAGTCGAAGTTGGTTCTCATCTCCAAATCCTCCATTTGAGCAATTTGGGCATGAGACGCGCCGGAGAGAGCCGGCGCTCTCAGTGTCCAACCGGACCCGGTTCCCAGCGTCCGGCGACAAAGAGCTAGTAAGCCGAAAACCGGTTTCAAGAGAAAAAATTCACATTGGCGGCTCGCCGACCGATCCACCTTTCGAGGACCGAATGCTCTTCGAAAGCCCCCTTGAAATCGCCATGACGAAAACAAGATTAGGCCTGCGGACCGGGCCCCTCTGACGGCGGCTGTTCCAGCCCCCGTGATGTCGGACCGCATCGAGCGCGCTCGGTGCAGGATCGCAGGTTTCACGCCGAAGCCCCCGAGTGCCTCATCGACTTGGAAACAATGGAGTGAGGCATGAAAAGACCATTTAATCCCGTTACTTATCCGCCCCCTTCGTCTGCGCGCGCGGCGGGCGCAGCCGTCTACGACGAGGGCCTGCGCCGGCACATGCTCGGCGTCTATCGCAACATGGCGCTGGGCCTTGGCATCACGGCGCTCGTCGCGCTGCTGATCGCGAGCACGCCCGCGCTCTATCAGCCGATCTTCGGCACGCCGCTCAAATGGGTGGCGATCTTCGCGCCGCTGGCCTTCGTGCTGTTCTTCTCGTTCCGGGTGGAACGGATGACGATCGAACAGGCCCGGACAGCCTTCTACGCCTTCGCGGCGGTGATGGGCCTATCGATGGCGAGCCTCTTCCTCGTCTTCACCGGCACCAGCATCGCACTGGCCTTTGCGAGCGCGGCAGCGGTCTTCGCAGCCATGAGCCTGTGGGGCTATACCACCCATGTCGACCTGTCGCGCTGGTCGACCTTCCTGATGGTCGGCCTCGTCGGCGTCGTCATCGCCAGCCTCGTCAACCTCGTCATCGGCTCCTCGACGCTCCAGCTCGTCTTCTCGATCGCCGGCGTGCTGGTGTTCACCGGCCTCACCGCCTGGGACACGCAACGCTTGAAGAGCGAGTACCTAGCTTATGCGGGGACTGAACGCGCTGACAAGCTGGCGGTGATGGGAGCGCTGTCGCTCTACCTCAACCTCATCAACCTGTTCCAGCTGCTGCTGGGCCTGTTCGGGCAGCGCGAAGAGTAACGGAGAGCCGCGGCATGTCGACGATCGCGCACAATGTTACCCATGCCGGTGCGGGCGGCGAAGCCCGCGCCGGCGCTTCGCTGCTCAGCCGCAACTGGGAATGGTTCGTCGTCCGCGGCGTCCTCGCGCTTGTCCTCGGTGCGGTGGCCGTTCTGTTTCCGGTAAGCGCGCTGTTCGCCTTCACCATGGTGTTCGCCGCCTATGCCGGCGCCGACGGCCTGCTTTCCACGATCGCCGGCGTGAGGGGCCCAACGCGCAACGAGGAGCGCTGGTGGGCGCTCATCCTGCGCGGCATCGTCGGCATCGCGGTTGCGGTGCTGTTCGTGCTGATGCCCTTCGCCGCGACGGTCAGCTATGCCTTGGTGACGCTTGGCATGCTGAGCGCCTGGGCCATTCTGGCCGGCGTGCTGGAGATCGCCGCAGCGGTCCGCCTGCGCAAGGAGATCGAAGGCGAGTGGCTGCTCGGCCTGTCGGGTGCGCTCTCCATCGTATTGGGGTTGGCGGTGCCGGTGGCGCTCGCGGTCACACCCTTTGCCACGATCCTGTCGGTCGCCTGGGTAATCGCCAGCTATGCGATCATCGCCGGCGTCGTGCTCATCGGCCTGGGCCTGCGGTTGCGCCGCCAGGAGGAGAGGAAGCCGGAGGAAGGAGCCCACACCCTGTGAGCCCGCGCGCACCGGGTTTGCGCCTGCCGCTCAGCTGGCTCGCCCTGCTGGTCGCGACCGGGCTGGCCTCCGGTCTGGCGGGCGGGGCCGCGGTAGCCTGGCTCGAGGCCGGGCCCGAAACGGCCACGGTGGCGGGCAGTGCACCCGTCCCGACCGATGCGGTTCCGCTCAACCGACTGACGGTCGCTCCGCTCGTTGCGCGGGTCGCGCCCGCCGTGGTCAACGTGGCGGTGCTGCAGGCCTCGCCCTATGCGCAGAACCCCCTCCTGCGCGATCCCTACTATCGCTTCTTCCTCGGTGTGCCGGACGAGGCTCTGGCGCCGCGGATCTCGGCAGGCTCTGGGTTCGTGGTCGATGCGGCACGCGGACTGGTGGTCACGAACCACCATGTCGTCGAGAACGCCCGCGCCATAGCCGTCGGCCTGGGTGATCGTCAGGTCGAAGCCGAGTTCCTCGGCAGCGATCCCGCCACCGATATCGCCGTGCTGCGCATTCCGGCACGCGGCCTGAAGCAGATTCCGCTCGGCGATTCCGACCGGACGCAGGTCGGGGACTATGTTGTCGCCATCGGCAATCCGTTCGAGGTGGGCCAGACCGTCACGGCCGGGATCGTCAGCGCCTTGCGCGCGCCGTCCGAAGGCGGTCCGCGCTACGTCCAGACCGACGCGCCGATCAACCCGGGTAATTCGGGCGGCCCCCTCATCAACATGCGGGGCGAGGCGATCGGCGTGAACAGCGCGATCATTGCTCCCGGTGGTGGCAACGTCGGCATCGGTTTGGCGGTGCCGTCGCGGGTGGCGCGCCAGGTGGTCGAGCGCATTTCGCATGTCACATTGGATCGGTAGACCTCAGGTTCCCGGCCGGACGTTGCGCATTTCCGATCCACCGCTTTCCTACTTTTCGCCAGGGTCTCTCGTTCCTCGGTCGTCAACTACGTCGTAGCCCCAAGACATCGGTGCGATTCTATTGCCGCAGGTTTCCCTCACACGCGCCGAACTCTATGAACTCGTATGGGCTGCGCCGCTCAAAAGGGTCGCCGCGCAATTCGGCATTGCGGGCGCGCGCCTCGCCCAGATCTGCGATGCGCATCATGTTCGGCGCCCGGATCAGGGCCATTGGACCCGATTGGAACTCGGCAAAGCCGTGCGGGTGCATCCGCTCCTGGCCCCGCCGGCGGGGGTGTCTGAAACGGTCTCCATTCCTTCAAAGCCACCAACCGCCAGTAAAAAGGAAACCGCGCCACCAAGATCAGCGGCGGTTGCGCCGAAGCTGCAGGTTGCCGAGCGGCTTGTTCGTCCACACCCGCTGGTCGCCGAATGGATTGCCACTCGCGAACAGCAAGTCCGCAAGAAGGACAAGGTTTACGACACCCGTCTGAAGCGTCTTGTCATGCCGATGCCGCTGACTCCGGCCGACCGCCGGCGGCTCCGTCTTGCCGACGCGATCTTCAAGGCGGTCGAGAAGCAGGGCGTGCAGGTCAAAAAAGGCGATCGCCGCGAATTGCTGATGGTGCGCGCCGGCGAGCAACTTACGTTTCAGCTGCGATATCGGCTCAAGCGTGGACAGCGCCAGCCTACGGCGGACGAACTGCGCTGGCGCGGAGCGGACGCGCAGTGGGTTTATGAACTCTACGAAACCGACGCGCTCGTCTTCGAGATCAAGACCTGGCTTCCGCGGGGAACGCGCACCGAATGGGAAGATTCAAAGCGCGCAACCCTCGAACAGCAGCTCGACGATATCGTCGCCGGGATCATGGCGGCGTTCCCGGCGCTCGAACAGCTTCGCAGGGAACGGGAGGAAGAACGCCGCCGGAGCGAGATCGCCGCTCGCGAACGGCGCGAGCGCGAGAATACCCGCAGGCTCGACGCCGCACGTTTCCGGCGCCTGCTCGAACTGGCGTCCGCCTGGCGCGAGGCCGAACTCGCCCGAGCGTTCCTGGCGGCCTTGCGGGAGCGGCTGCCGCCCGGTTCGCCGCCGGTCGCCGGTATCGAAACCACAGACTGGCTCGCCTGGGCGGAGCGGAAGGTCGACGAACATGACCGGCTCGGCAGCGATCCCGGCTCGATCCTGGAATCGATCGCCGAGGTGACCTTGTGGACCTACCCCGGAGAGTGAAGGGTCGAGCTAGGTGCGCCGCGCGCCGAAGTTCGGCTTCAGGACCTTTGCGCCGTCCCGGAGATGGTCGAGGTGATCGGACCAGTGCTGCATCATCCGCACCCGCTCATCCCAATATTCGCCGCGGGTATAGGCCCGGCGCACGCCATTGTTTTCCATGTGCGCGAGCTGGCGTTCGATCGCGTCGGGGTTGAACAGGCCCGATTCGTTCAGGAGCGTCGCCGCCATCGCGCGGAAGCCGTGCGCCGTCATTTCGTCCTGCTTGAAGCCGAGCACGCGAAGCGCCGCGTTCACCGTGTTCTCCGACATCGGACGGCGCGGCGAGCGGAAGGACGGGAAGCAGTAGCGCCAGGTGCCGGTAAGTTCGTACAGCTCCTCGAACAGACCGACCACCTGGGTCGAGAGCGGAACCCGGTGCGGCCGGCGCATCTTCATCTTTTCCGCCGGGATCGCCCAGACCGCGCGCTCGAAGTCGAACTCGCTCCATTCGGCCTGCCGCAACTCGCCGGGCCTGACGAACAGGTGGGCGGAGAGCCTCAGCGCATAGAGCGTGATCGCGTGGCCGCTATAGCCTTCGATCGCCCGCATCAGCTCGCCCGCGCCCCTTTCGGTGGTGATCGCCGCGAGATGCTTCACCTTGGGAACGGTAAGCGCGCCGCGAAGGTCGCGCGCCGGGTCGTGCTCGGCGCGCGTCGTGGCAATCGCGTAGCGGAAGATCCGGCTCAGCACGCCGCGCATCCGGCGCGCACTTTCGTAGCGGCCGGTGGCCTCGATCGAACGGAGCACGGCGAGCACTTCCAGTGCGGTGATCTTCGCGACCGGGCGGTTGCCGAGCTTGGGGTAGGCCTTGGCGAGCAGCCAGCGGACCTTGCTCAGCGTGACCTCCGCCATCCCCTCGCGTTCGTTCTTGGCGATCCATTCCTCGGCGACCAGCTTGAAGCTGTTCTCCTCGGACAGCTTCTCCCGGGCGGCGGCGAGCTTGGCTTCATGCGACGGGTCCCGGCCGGCGGCAATCATCCGCCGCGCGTCGTCGCGCTGTCCGCGCGCATCGACGAGACTGACCTCGGGCCATGCGCCGAAGGAAAGCGTCCGCTGCTTGTCGAGATGGCGATAATTGAGTCGCCACAGCTTGCGGCCGTTCGCCTTGACGAGAAGGTAGAGGCCTTCGCCGTCGGACAGCTTGTAGTCGCGGTCCCTCGGTTTGGCGTTGGCGACGGTCGTGGCGAAAAGCTTTCCCATGATGGTATCGTCCCTGTCCATCAGGGGCCACCGATACCATCAAGAATACCAACTTTGTTCCCGATTGGTGCCGGAACAGCCCGGATTTGACCGGACGGTCATAACACAAAAAACGGCAGAAATCTGCCGTTTTTTGGACGTTCTCGGATGCCCTCGGAAGAACAAATGGTGCCCAGAAGAGGACTCGAACCTCCACGACCTTGCGATCGCCAGCACCTGAAGCTGGTGCGTCTACCAATTCCGCCATCTGGGCACGGGGTAGGCCGGCGCCTCTACGGGTCCCTGCCGGGGGTGTCAACAGCCCCGTTACGAGTTTTTCCCGGGCGCTGCGTTTTTTTGCCAAGGTCCGCGCTCCCTTGCCCTTCGGGGCTGGGCGCGGCATGGGCTGGGCTTGCGAAAAAACCTGGGCGGACCAAGGCAAGCACGATGAAGAACAAGGTGATCACGCTGATCGGCGGCGGCGGGTTCGTCGGCCGCTATGTCGCACAGGCCCTGCTGCGCCGCGGCGCGCGGGTGCGCATCGCGCAACGCGATCCGCGCCAGGCCTATTTCCTGCGCACCCAGAGCGCGCTGGGCCAGACCCAGTTCATCGCGGCCGACGTCCGCCGCCCCGACACCATCGCCCGGGCGATGATGGGCGCCGACGCGGTGGTGAACCTCGCCGGCACGCTCGGCAGCGACGCCGACGCCGTCCAGGTCAAGGGCGCCGCCGCCGTCGCGGAGGCGGCTCGCGCCGCCGGGGTCGAGGCGCTGGTCCACTTCTCGGCGATCGGTGCCGATGCGCAGGGCGAGACCCCCTATGCCCGCTCCAAGGCCGAGGGCGAGGCCGCGGTGCGCCAGCATTTCCCCAACGCCACCATCCTGCGCCCGTCGCTGATCTTCGGCCGCGAGGACCAGTTCGCCAACCGCTTCGCCCGCATGGTCGAGAAGCTGCCGGTGGTGCCGGTGATCGCGCCCAAGACGCGCTTTCAGCCGGTCTATGTGGTCGATGTCGCCGCCGCCGCGGTCGCAGCGCTCGAGGATCCGGAGCGCTTCGGCGGCCGCACCTTCGAACTCGGCGGCCCGGACGTGCTGTCGATGGCGGAGCTGATCCGGCAGATCGCATCGCTGCTCGATCGCAAGATCCGCACCGTCGAGCTCGGCACCGGCACCGCCGGGCTGGTCGCGGCGCTTCCGGGCACGCCGATCACCCGCGACCAGCTGCGCATGCTCGGCCACGACAATCTGGTGTCGCCGGGCGCGGAAGGGCTCGCGGAGCTCGGCGTCACCCCGACCCCGTTCGAATCGGTCGCGCCGCAGTGGCTGGTCCAGTTCCGCCGCTACGGCCGTTTCTCGCGCCACGCGCACACGGCCTGAGGGCCACGGACGGGACACTCAATGACCGATCTCCTGACCATCATCCTCCTCGGCATCGTCGAGGGGGTCACCGAGTTCCTGCCCGTCTCCTCGACCGGCCACCTGATCCTGGCCGGGGCCCTGCTGGGCTTCAAGGGCGAGGCATCGGGCACGTTCGAGATCGTGATCCAGCTGGGCGCGATCCTGTCGGTGATCGTCCTCTACTGGCGGCGCTTCTGGGACGTGTTCGTGGGGCTCGGCCGGCGCGACCCCCGTGCCATCGCCTTCACCCGCAACGTCGCCCTCGCCTTCCTGCCCTCCGCCGTCATCGGCCTGATCGTCTACAAGATGGTCAAGGCGATGCTGGAGAGCCCGATGACGGTCGCGGTCGCGCTGGTCGTCGGCGGCATCGCCATCCTGGTGATCGAACGGCTGGTGAAGACGCCCCGCACCACGGACGTCGAACAGATCAGCTGGAAGGTCGCGCTCGGCATCGGCCTCATCCAGTGCCTGGCGATGATCCCGGGCGTCAGCCGCTCGGGCGCCACCATCATGGGCGCGCTGGGCCTGGGCGTCGATCGCAAGACCGCGGCGGAGTTCAGCTTCTTCCTCGCCGTGCCCACCATGCTCGCGGCCTCCGCCTATGATCTCTACAAGAACGCGGCCGACATCGGCAGCGACGGCTGGCTCGCGATCGCGATCGGCTTTGTCGTCTCCTTCGTCGTCGCGCTGCTGGTGATCCGCTGGTTCCTGGGCATCGTCACCCGCCACGGATTCACCCCCTTCGCCTGGTATCGAATCGTCGCCGGCGGCGTCGCCATCGTCTGGCTGTCGCAGCTGTAGGTCCGGATCGGCCACATCTTCTTCGCTGAAGATGCGAGTGCTTCGCAACTCCGGCAGCTTCTGCGAAGAACAAGGTCAGCAATGCTGACCTAACGACAGAATATTGCGTGACTTGGGCCTCCGGCTGTGCTTTTCGCACACGCCGGAGGAAGTCATGGCTGCTGACCAGATGCTCAAGTTCGTTGCGCGCCCCCAGGCCTATCCGGCCAAGCGGGAGCCGGAGTTGCGCGCGGAAGACTTCCGCGAGATCGCAGACCGCTATGCGACGCCCACGGCCGAGGCGCAGGCCGGCCGCTGCTCGCAATGCGGCGTGCCCTATTGCTCGGTCCACTGCCCGCTTCACAACCACATCCCCGACTGGCTGCGCCTGACGGCGGAAGGCCGGCTGCGCGAGGCGTACGAGCTCTCCAACGCCACCTCGACCATGCCCGAGATCTGCGGCCGTATCTGCCCGCAGGACCGGCTGTGCGAGGGCAATTGCGTCATCGAATTCTCCGGCCACGGCGCCGTCACCATCGGTTCGGTGGAGAAGTTCATCACCGACAAGGCGTGGGACGAGGGTTGGGTCGAGCCCGTCGCCGTCGGCCCGGAGCGCGGCCAGTCCGTCGGCATCATCGGCGCGGGCCCGGCGGGACTGTCGGCCGCCGACTGGCTGCGCACCGCGGGCTATGAGGTGCATGTCTACGACCGGCACGATCGCGCCGGCGGCCTGCTGACCTATGGCATCCCCGGCTTCAAGCTCGAGAAGCACGTCGTCACCCGCCGCGTGCAGCGGCTGAAGGACGCCGGCATCGTCTTCCACGAGGGCTTCGAGGTCGGGCGCGACGCCACCATGGAGCAACTGCGCCAGCGCCACGACGCGCTGCTGGTCGCAACCGGCGTCTACAAGCCGCGCGCCATCAAGGCGCCGGGCGTCGCCACCGACGGCGTGGTCGATGCGCTCGACTATCTCACCGCCTCCAACCGCAAGAGCTTCGGCGACGCGGTGCCCGCCTTCGACGGCGGCGCGCTCAATGCGGAGGGCAAGAAGGTCGTCGTGATCGGCGGCGGCGATACCGCGATGGACTGCGTCCGCACCGCCATTCGTCAGGGCGCGACCTCGGTGAAGTGCCTCTACCGTCGCGACCGCGCCAACATGCCCGGCTCGCAGCGCGAAGTCGCCAATGCCGAGGAGGAAGGCGCCGAGTTCGTCTGGCTCTCCGCCCCCGCCGCGTTCGAGGGCGAGGGCAAGGTCACGGCCGTCCGCGCAAGCGCCATGCGCCTCGGCGCCCCCGACGCTACCGGCCGCCGCGCGCCGGAAGTCGATCCCGGCAGCGAGTTCGTGCTGGAGGCCGATCTCGTCATCAAGGCGCTCGGCTTCGATGCGGAGGACCTGCCCACCCTGTTCGGCACGCCCGATCTGGGCGTCACCCGCTGGGGCACGCTGCGCGTCGACGGCAAGTCGATGATGACCAGCCTGGACGGCGTGTTCGCCGCCGGCGACATCGTCCGTGGCGCGAGCCTGGTCGTCTGGGCGATCCGCGACGGGCGCGACGTCTCCGAACACATGCACCGCTACCTGCGGGAAAAGGCCAAGGCCGCAAAGGCCGGCGCCGCCCCCGTGCCGGAGCGCCAGGCGACGATGGTCGCGGCATGATGCGTGCGCTCTGCCTGGCAGCGGCGGTGCTCGCGGCCCCGGTCGCGAGCGCGCAGACCGCAGCGCCGCCCGCGACCGGGTCGACCGCAGTCGATCCCGCGCGCCGCGCCGCCGCCGAGCGCACCGTGGCGCTGCTCGTGCCGCAGGGCGTCTATGCGCGGATGATGCGCGAGCAATATCCGCGCATGATGGAGGCGATGCTGACCAGCATGGGCGGAATCTCCGCGGAGGATGCCGGCGGCAGCGCGCCCGGCAGCATCCTGGACGCCGCCCGCGCCAAGGACCCTGCCTTCGACGAGCGCATGCGGATCATGACGAAGGTCATGGGCGACGAACTGGCGCCGATCATGACGCAAGTGGAGCCGCAGGTCCGCGCTGGCCTCGCATCCGCCTTCGCGCGCCGCTTCACCGTGGCCCAGCTCGCCGACATGAACGCCTTCTTCGCCACCCCCTCGGGCAAGGCCTTTGCCGACAATTTCCTGTCGCTGTTCGCCGATCCCGACATGCTGCGCGAAATGTCCAAGACGACCCCGCTGCTGATGCGGGCGATGCCGCAGATCATGAAAAAGGTGGAAGCCGCCACCGCCCACCTGCCCCCGCCGCCCAAGCCCGAAAGCGCCGACTGATGCCCACCCTCGAATCCGAACGCCTCCGCCTCGCTCGCGAAGGCATGTACCGCCCCGAATTCGAGAGCGACGCGTGCGGCGTCGGCCTGGTCGCCGCCACCGATGGCACCAGCTCGCGCCGCGTCGTCCAGTCGGCGATCGATGCCCTGCGCGCGGTGTGGCACCGCGGCGCGGTCGATGCCGACGGCAAGACCGGGGACGGCGCGGGGTTGCACGTCGATCTCCCCACCCGCTTCTTCGAGGATGCGGTGTCGCTCGCCGGCCACCGCATGCGCCCGAACCGGCTCGCGGTCGGCATGATCTTCCTGCCGCGCACGGACCTCGGCGCCCAGGAGACCTGCCGCACCATCGTCGAGAGCGAGATCATCGACGCCGGCTACACCATCTACGGATGGCGCCAGGTGCCGGTCGACGTGTCGGTGATCGGCCTGAAGGCGCAGGCCACCCGTCCGGAAATCGAGCAGATCATGATCGCCGGGCCGCTGCCCGACGACGTGGACGCGGCCGAGTTCGAAAAGAACCTCTATCTCGTCCGCCGCCGGATCGAGAAGCGCGTGATCGCAGCGCAGATCAGCGGCTTCTACATCTGCTCGCTGTCGTGCCGGTCGATCATCTACAAGGGGCTGTTCCTCGCGGAGTCCCTCTCGGACTTCTACCCGGACCTGAAGGACGACCGGTTCGAGAGCCGCGTCGCGATCTTCCACCAGCGCTATTCCACCAACACCTTCCCGCAATGGTGGCTGGCCCAGCCGTTCCGCTGCCTCGCCCACAATGGCGAGGTGAACACGATCCGCGGCAACAAGAACTGGATGCTCAGCCACGAGATCAAGATGGCGAGCCTGGCGTTCGGCGAGCGTTCTGAGGACATCAAGCCGGTGATCCCCGCCGGCGCCTCCGACACCGCCGCGCTCGACGCCGTGTTCGAAGCGATCTGCCGCTCCGGCCGCGACGCGCCCACCGCGAAGCTGATGCTGGTGCCGGAAGCCTGGCAGGAGAACGAAGACCTGCCCGCCGGCCACCTGGCGATGTACGAATATCTCGCTTCGGTGATGGAGCCGTGGGACGGCCCGGCGGCACTGGCGATGACCGACGGCCGCTGGGCGGTCGCCGGCATGGACCGCAATGCGCTGCGCCCCTTGCGCTACACCCAGACGAACGACGGCTTGCTGATCGTCGGCTCCGAAGCCGGCATGGTCGTGGTGCCGGAGGCGACGGTGCTCGCCAAGGGTCGCCTGGGTCCCGGCCAGATGATCGCCGTCGACCTGCACGAAGGCCGCGTCTTCGACGATCGCACGATCAAGGACCAGCTCGCGGCCGAGGCCGACTACGCGTCCATGATCCAGAACTTCCTGACCATCGACGATCTCGCACCCGTAGCCGGCGAGCAGCTGCCGCGCTACGACCGCGCCGAGCTCGCGCGCCGTCAGGTCGCCGCCGGCCAGACGCTGGAGGACATGGAGCTGATTCTCTCGCCGATGGTCGAGGGGGGCAAGGAAGCGATCGGCTCGATGGGCGACGACACGCCGCTCGCCGTCATCTCGGACAAACCCCGCCTCGTCAGCCAGTTCTTCCGCCAGAACTTCAGCCAGGTGACCAACCCGCCGATCGACCCCTTGCGCGAACGGCATGTCATGTCGCTGCGCACCCGCTTCGGCAATTTCTCCAACATCCTCGACACGCGCGGCCGCCCCAATGCGGTGCTGGTGCTCGACAGCCCCGTCCTCACCAGCGAGGACTGGCTGCGGCTCAAGCGCTATTTCGGTGCCCAGTCGGCCGAGATCGACTGCACGTTCGAGGCCGGCGACGACCACGAGGTTCTGCGCGCCGCCATCCAGCGCATCCGTCAGGAGGCCGAACAGGCCGTGCGCGAAGGCCGCAGCGAGCTGTTCCTGACCGACGAGAACGTCGGGCCGGACCGGGTGGCGATCCCGGGCGTCCTCGCGGCCGCCGCCGTCCACACCCACCTCGTGCGTCGCGGCCTGCGCGCCTATGCGTCGGTCAACGTCCGCACCGCCGAATGCCTCGACACGCATTATTATGCGGTACTGGTCGGCGTCGGCGCGACCACGGTGAACGCCTATCTGTCCGAGGCCGCGATCGCCGATCGCCACGCCCGTGGCCTGTTCGGCGACATGACCCTCGACCAGTGCCTCGGCCAGCATCGCCATGCGGTCAACGAGGGCCTGCTCAAGATCCTGTCGAAGATGGGCATCGCCGTCATCTCCAGCTATCGCGGCGGCTACAACTTCGAAGCGGTCGGCCTCAGCCGGGCGCTGGTCAACGACCTCTTCCCCGGCATGCCGGCGAAGATCTCGGGCGAGGGCTATCACTCGCTCCACTATAGCGCGATGCTCAAGCATCAGGCGGCGTTCGACCGCGGCGTCGCCACGCTCCCGATCGGCGGCTTCTACCGCCAGCGCGACGGCGGCGAAACCCACGCCTATTCGGCGCAGCTCATGCACCTGTTGCAGTCGGCCGTCGCCCGCGACAGCTTCTCGACCTACATGCAGTTCTCGCGCGGGGTACGCGATCTGCCGCCGGTCTATCTGCGCGACCTGCTCGAGTTCAACTATCCCGACGAGGGGATCGCGATCGAGAAGGTCGAGGCGATCACCGAGATCCGCAAGCGCTTCGTCACCCCCGGCATGTCGCTGGGCGCGCTCTCGCCCGAGGCGCACGAGACGCTGGCGATCGCGATGAACCGCATCGGTGCCAAGGCGGTGTCGGGCGAGGGCGGCGAGGACAAGGCGCGCTACCAGCCCTACGAGAACGGCGACAACGCCAACTCGACGATCAAGCAGATCGCGTCGGGCCGCTTCGGCGTCACCGCGGAATATCTCAACGCCTGCGACGAGATCGAGATCAAGGTGGCCCAGGGCGCCAAGCCCGGCGAGGGTGGCCAGCTGCCGGGCTTCAAGGTGACCGAGTTCATCGCCAAGCTGCGCCACGCGACGCCCGGCGTCACGCTGATCTCGCCGCCGCCGCACCACGACATCTACTCGATCGAGGATCTCGCGCAGCTCATCTACGACTGCAAGCAGATCAACCCGCGCGCCCGCGTCTGCGTGAAGCTGGTCTCCTCGGCCGGCATCGGCACGGTCGCGGCCGGGGTCGCCAAGGCGCATGCCGACGTCATCCTGGTCTCCGGCCATGTCGGCGGCACCGGCGCTTCGCCCCAGACCTCGATCAAATACGCCGGCACGCCCTGGGAAATGGGCCTGTCGGAGGTCAACCAGACGCTCACCCTCAACGGCTTGCGCGGCCGCGTCACGCTGCGCACCGACGGCGGGCTCAAGACCGGGCGCGACATCGTCATCGCCGCGATCCTGGGGGCCGAGGAGTTCGGCATCGGCACGCTGAGCCTGGTGGCGATGGGCTGCATCATGGTGCGCCAGTGCCATTCGAACACCTGCCCGGTCGGCGTGTGCGTGCAGGACGAAAAGCTGCGCGCCAAGTTCACCGGCTCGCCCGAGAAGGTCATCAACCTGATGACCTTCATCGCCGAGGAAGTGCGCGAGATCCTGGCCCGCCTCGGCGTCTCCAGCCTGGACGAAGTGATCGGCCGCACCGAGCTGCTCCGCCAGGTCAGCCGCGGTGCCGAGCATCTCGACGACCTCGACCTGAACCCCGTGCTCGCCAAGGTCGACGCGACCGATGCCGAGCGTCGCTTCTCGCTCAACACCTTCCGCAACGAGGTGCCCGACAGCCTCGACGCGCAGATGATCAAGGACGCGGCCGCCGTCTTCTCGCGCGGCGAAAAGATGCAGCTGACCTATTCGGTGCGCAACACGCACCGCGCGGTCGGCACGCGCCTCTCCAGCGAGATCACCCGCACCTTCGGCATGTCCAAGCTCGCCGACGGCCACGTCACCATCCGCCTGCGCGGCACCGCCGGCCAGTCGCTCGGCGCCTTCCTGTGCAAGGGCATTACGCTGGAAGTGTTCGGCGACGCCAACGACTATGTCGGAAAGGGGCTGTCGGGCGGCGTCATCGTCGTGCGCCCGATGGTGAGCTCCAGGCTCGTCAGCCAGCACAACACCATCGTCGGCAACACTGTGCTCTATGGCGCGACCTCGGGCCGGCTGTTCGCCGCCGGCCAGGCGGGCGAGCGCTTCGCGGTCCGCAACTCGGGCGCGACCGTCGTGGTCGAGGGCTGCGGCGCGAACGGCTGCGAATACATGACCGGCGGCGTCGCGGTGGTGCTGGGCGACACCGGCACGAACTTCGGCGCGGGCATGACCGGCGGCATGGCCTTCGTCTACGACGCCGAGGACCGCTTCCCCCGCCACGCCAACCCGGAAAGCATCGTCTGGCAGCGCCTCGACTCGGCGCATTGGGAAGGCGTGCTGCGCGACCTGGTCGAACAGCACCACCGCGCCACCGACAGCCGCTGGTCCGGCGAGATCCTCGAAGACTGGGAGCGCAGCCGCACGCGGTTCTGGCAGGTGGTGCCCAAGGAAATGCTCACGCGGCTTGCGCAGCCGCTCTCCGACAGCCCGGCCGAGGCATCGGAGGAAATGGTGGCGGCGGAGTGATCCGATCCCCGGTCCGGCCTAGGCCGGATCGGGGACTACCCATCCGGGCGGCACGCGACGCATACCGCCTCGGACGTCACAGCATGCCGAGGTTGTGCAGCCACTGCCTGACCTGTCCGGGCCATTCCCGGGAGATCGGATCGGCCGTCGGTCGCATGCCGAAGGCATGGCCTCCCTTGGCATAGATCCGCATGTCCACCGGCACGCCTGCATCATTGAGCGCCAGGGCATAGGCCAAAGGCTGCCGGATCGGGTCCATGGGATCGTTCATCGCATGGAGGATCAGCGTCGGCGGTGCCTTGGGACTGATGGTCACCCAAGGCTTGAGCTCGAGACTGTTCCTGCCCTTGCTGTCGTCCAGCATCCGTGCCGTATAGGCGATGATCGCGAAATCGGGCCGGGGCGATTGCTGGTCCGCGGCGTCCGCAAGCGGATAGGTGCGCGCTTCGGTGTTGCTCATGTTCGCCGCCAGATAGGCACCCGCGGAAAAGCCGATCACGCCGATCCTGTGCGGATCGATCCCGTAGGACGATGCGCGCTGCCGCAGCAGTCCCATCGCGCGCTGCGCGTCCTCCAGGCCCAACAGCACCTTGGGCCGCTGCTGCTTCCCGTTCTCCCTCGGCCACGCTTGCGGCACCCGGTATTTCAGCACGGCACAGGTCATTCCCTGCTGCACCACCCAGTCGCAGATCTCGGTACCTTCCAGATCGGTCGCGACGACGTGGAATCCGCCCCCGGGCAGGACCAGCATGGCGGTCCCGTTGTTGCGACCTTTCGGGCGATAGAGGGTCATGGTCGGCCGGGTGACATAGCTCGCCCAATGCCATTTACGCCCTCCTACAAGCCCCGTTCCGTTGCCGGTCCCCTCGGGCCGATCGCCCGAGTCCGGCTTGGCCAGAGGCGTGCTCGCGGGCCAGAGCGGCATCTGAACCCCGCCGGCAGGAGGCTGCCATACGCCCGCCCGCTCGTTCTTCGGGAGGACGACCTCCGCAGGCGGTTTGTCGGTCCCGCCGCTCTGACCGCAGGCCGCGCCAGCGAAGCCGAGCGCAAGGAGAAGGGGCAAGAACCGGATCCGCGACAAACCGTATCTCCTGCTTCGAGGACGCGCCTCGGCGCCAGCAGGAGCAAAGGGTAGCGGCGCGATGCCACCGCGCAACCAGCAGCTTCCCGGCCCGCAAGATTCATGGGGACCAAGCCCCACGGCCCTCCCGCACCACCGTGCTCCTGCGCAGGCAGGAGCCCAGGGTTCCGCACGCTGCCGGCGGTTACGCTGCGTCGCCCTGAATCCCCGCCCGCGGAGGGGACACGACAAGAAACCGCCGCCGCGCGGCGCCCGCTCAGGCCCCCGCTTCGCCCAGCAACGTCCGCGCCTCGGCGCCGGTCCACTCCATCGCGCCCTGCACCCGCCACAGCTCCTTGCCCGCGGCATCGTACAGGATCGTCGTCGGCAGGTTCGCGTTCAGCCCCGTCGACAGCCCCAGCTTGGGATCGGCATAGGCGGCCAGGTTCTTCCAGCCGTGCTTGGCCAGGAACGGCGCCGCCGCCTTGCCGCCCTCCAGGTCCTGGCTCACCGCCACGACCTTGAGCTTCCCCTCGCCCGCGAGCGTATCGAGCGTCGGCATCTCCTGGATGCACGGCGCGCACCAGGTCGCCCACAAGTTCACCAGCACCGGCTTGCCTCGGAACGCCGCAAGGCTCGTCGGGGTGCCGTCCGGCCGCTCGAACTGCACGTCGGGCGCCGCCTCGCCCTTGTGGCTGCGATCGGCCGCACCCGCCTTTGCCGGCACCTCGCCGCCGCCGGTCGCAGCGACCTCGGGAACCGTGCCCGCTTCGTCTTGCCCGGTAGGCTGGGGTCGCCTATCGCAAGCCCCGGTTAGCAGCAGCGTTGTGGCAAGGAGAAGCGCGATTACCGAGCGCAAGGCAGGCTCCAATTCGATGTGGGGCGGGCGCTTCGCCGAGGGTCCCTCGGCTGTGATGCGGGAGATAAATGCCTCCATCCCGTTCGACAAGCGAATGTGGCAGCAGGACATTGCCGGATCGCAGGCCCATGCCGCGATGCTGGCCGCGCAGGGCATCCTGACGGCGGAGGACGCCGCCGCGATCCGCACCGGCCTCGACGGCGTCGCCGAGCATTATGCGCGCGAGGGCGTCGCCGAGGACCTCGCGCTCGAGGACATCCACATGCAGACCGAGGCGCGGCTGGCCGAGGCGATCGGCCCGGCCGCCGGCCGCCTGCACACCGCGCGCTCGCGCAACGATCAGGTCGCGACCGACTTCCGCCTGTGGGTGCGCGACGCGATCGACTCGGTCGATGCCGCGCTGGGCCAGCTCCAGGACGCGCTGATCGCGCGCGCCGACGAGCATGCCGAAACGGTGATGCCCGGCTTTACCCATCTCCAGGTCGCCCAGCCGGTGACGCTCGGCCACCACTTGATGGCCTACAACGCGATGGTGGCCCGCGACCGCGGCCGCTTCGCCGATGCCCGCGCCCGCCTCAACCGCTGCCCGCTCGGCGCCGCGGCACTGGCCGGCACCGGCTTTCCGATCGATCGCGAGGCGACCGCCCGCGCGCTCGGCTTCGATGGGCCCACCGACAACTCGCTCGACTCGGTGTCCGACCGCGACTTTGCGATCGAATATCTCACCGCCGCGGTTCAAGCCGCGCTGCACCTGTCGCGCATGGCCGAGGAATTCGTCCTCTGGGCGTCGCAGCCGTTCGGCTTCGTCTCCCTGTCGGACGCTTGGTCGACCGGCTCCTCGATCATGCCGCAAAAGCGCAACCCGGATGCGGCCGAGCTGGTGCGCGGCCATTCGGGACGCATCCTTGGGCACATGACCGCGCTGATGGTGACGATGAAGGGCCTGCCGCTCGCCTATTCGAAGGACATGCAGGACGACAAGCCGCCCGTGTTCGAGGCGACCGACCTGCTGGCCCTGTCGATCGCGGCGATGACCGGCATGGTCGAAAGCGCGACCTTCCGCCCGCAGCGCATGCGCGCGGCGCTGGAGGCGGGCTTCCCGACCGCCACCGACCTCGCCGACTGGCTGGTGCGCGAGGCGGGGCTGCCGTTCCGCGAGGCACACCACGTCACCGGTCGCACCGTGAAGCTCGCCGAGGAACGCGGCGTCGCGCTCGACGCGCTGCCGCTCGCCGATCTTCAGGCGATCGACCCGCGTATCACCGACAGCGTCTACACCGTGCTGACCGTGGATGCCTCGGTGCGCAGCCGCACCAGCTTCGGCGGCACCGCGCCGGATCGCGTGCGCGCCGCCGTCGCCGCCGCCCGCGCCGCCCGTGCAGAGGAAGCCGCATGACCCGTCGCCCGCTGCTGCTCGCCGCCGTCGCCCTCACGCTCGCCGGCTGCGGCGCGCGCCGCGACCTGCGGCCGGCCGAGGGCGAGGCGCTGCCGCCGCCGCCCTATGGCGCGACCGCGACCCCCACGCCCGGCGACCTGCTGACGCCCACGACGCAGCAGCGCCCCACCCGCAGCGACGAGCTGCTGCGCGAATCGACGGAACGCCAGGACGATCCGTTCGATATCCCGCCCCGCAACTGAGCCCCTGAACCCATGGACAATTTCCAGCTGCGCGACGGCGCGCTTCATGCCGAGGACGTGCCGCTGGCGGCGATCGCCGATGCGGTCGGCACGCCCGTCTACGTCTATTCGACCGCGACCCTCGCCCGCCATGTCGCCGTGTTCCGCGAAGCGCTTGCCGGCATCGACAACCCGCTGATCGCCTTCGCGGTCAAGGCCAATCCCAATGGCGCGGTGCTCGCGACCCTCGCCCGCGCCGGGCTTGGCGCCGACGTCGTCTCCGGCGGCGAGCTCGCACGCGCGCTCCATGCCGGCGTGCGGCCGCAGGACATCGTCTTCTCCGGCGTCGGCAAGACCGCAGAGGAAATGGCGCAGGCGCTCGACGCCGGCATCGGCCAGTTCAACGTCGAGTCCGAACCGGAACTCGACATGCTCTCCGCCGTCGCGACCGCACGCGGCGTCACCGCGCCGGTCGCGATCCGCGTCAATCCGGACGTGCTCGCCGGCACGCATTCGAAAATCTCGACCGGCGGCGCCGACAACAAGTTCGGCATCCCCTATGATCGCGCGCTCGACGCCTTCGCCCATGTCGCGGCGCTGCCGGGCCTGGAGGTGCGCGGCGTCGCCGTCCACATCGGCAGCCAGCTCACCGACCTCGGCCCGCTGGAGGCAGCCTTCGGCCGCGTCGGCGCGCTCATCGCCGAGCTGCGCGCGGCCGGCCACACCATCACGACCGCCGATCTCGGCGGCGGCCTCGGCGTCCCCTACGATCCCGCCAAGCCCGCGCCGCCCTCCCCCGCCGCCTATGGCGCAATGGTCCGCCGCGCCACCGCCGGCTGGGACGCGCGCCTGATCTTCGAGCCCGGCCGGCTCATCGTCGCCAACGCGGGCGTGCTGGTGTCGCGCGTGATCCGCGTGAAGCAGGGCGCCAACGCGCCGTTCGTGATCGTCGACGCGGCCATGAACGACCTGCTGCGCCCCAGCCTCTACGACGCCTATCACGCGATCGAGGCGGTGGCGCCCACCGGCCAGCGCGAGACCGTCAACGTCGTCGGCCCCGTGTGCGAGACTGGCGACACCTTCGCCACCGGCCGCACCATGGACCATGTCGCGGCCGGCGACCTCGTCGCCTTCCGCACCGCCGGCGCCTATGCCGCGTCCATGTCGAGCACCTACAACTCGCGCGCCCTCACCCCCGAGGTGCTGGTCTCGGGCGATCGCTTCGCCGTGGTCCGCGAGCGCCCGTCGATCCGGTCGATGGTCGAGGCCGACGTGCTGCCGGACTGGCTCGCCTGACATGATCGGGCTGCCGGTGCTGCTGCGGCTTGCCGGCAGGCCGGTGATCCTGAAGGGCACCGGCCCCGCCGCCGATGCCAAGCGCCGCCTGCTCGAACGCGCCGGGGCGGAGGTGGTCGGGGATCACCCCGACGCCCGCCTCGCCGTCGTCGCCCTCGCCGACGAGACGCAAGCCCACGCCGCCATCGCCGCGCTTCGCGCCCGCGGCATCCTGGTCAACGCGGTCGACCGGCCGGAGTTCTGCGACTTCACCTTGCCCGCGATCGTCGACCGCGATCCGCTGCTGGTCGCGGTCGCCACCGGCGGCATCTCGGCCGGCCTCGCCGCCGCCGTCCGCCAACGGCTCGAGACGCTGCTCCCCGCCGGTCTCGGCCGCCTCGCCGAACAGCTCCACGCCGCCCGCACCGCCCTGCGCCAGCGCTTTCCCGACGGCGATGCCCGCCGCCGCGCGCTCGGCACGGCGCTCTCCGCAGGCGGTGCGCTCGACCCGCTGACGGCACAGGATGATGACGCCGTCGCCCGCTGGCTCGACACCGCCGAGGCCCCGCCGTCCGAACACGTCCGCATCACCCTGCGCTCGCCCGACCCCGACGACCTCACCCTGCGCGAAGCCCGCCTGCTCGCCCGCGCCGACCGGCTGGTCCACGCCCCTGACGTGCCTGCCGCCATCCTCGACCGCGCCCGCGCCGATGCCGATCGCATCGCCGGCGACACCCCCCCGCCCGACGCCCCGGGCCTCACGATCCTGCTGGAGATGCTGCGTTGAACGGCTTTGCGATGCAGGTGAAGGACGGCACGGCCCGCACCATCTCCCTGGAGGATGCCGTCACCGCGGACGGCGCGCTGGTGTGGATCCACCTCCATGGCGAGGAGCCGGCGCTGCGCCCCTGGCTGGAGGGCGTCGCCGGCCTCCCCGCCTGGGTCGTCGACCCGCTGGTCGCGGTCGAGACGCGCCCGCGCTGCACCGCGATCGAGAACGGCGCCTTCGTCAACCTGCGCGGCCTTTCGCCCGACGATCTCGCCACCTCCGATCCGCTCGCCTCGGTGCGCCTCTATGCCGCCGCGGGCCGCGTGTTTTCGGTCACCCGCCACCGCCTAACCGCGATGCCCGCGGTCCGCGAAGAGGTCGAACAGGCCCAGGTCGCCGATCCGGGCGACCTGATCGTCGCCTTTGCCGAGGAGATCACGGGCGAGCTCGACCCGCTCGTCGCCGACCTCGGCGACACGCTCGACGACTGCGAGGGGGAACTGAGCGCCGACCGTGTGTTCGAGCTGCGCCGCATCGTCAGCCGCGCCCGCATCCAGGCGATCGGCTATCGCCGCTTCCTCAGCCCGCAGCGCGCCGCGCTCGAAAAGCTCTCGGCGCTGCCCGGCGACTGGCTCGGTGCCGACGACCGCCTCCACATCGCCGCCGCCGCCGACCAGGCCGCGCGCATGGCGGAGGAGCTGGAGGCGATCCGCGAGCGCGCCGCGCTGATCCACGAGACGCTCACCGATCTGCGCGCCGAACAGATCGACCAGCGCTCGCTCCAGATCGCGATCGTCGCGATGGTGTTCCTGCCGCTGACCTTCCTGACGGGCCTGCTCGGCATGAACGTCGAGGGGATCCCCTTCGCCCACGAACCCTGGGCCTTTGCCGGCGTGATCGGCGTCTGCGTTCTGCTCGCTGCCGGCATCACCGGCTGGTTCGTCCACCGCCACTGGCTGAACCGCGCAAGCTAGGAGCGACGCCGCCGTCCGCCCTCTCGGGCTAGCCTGCGGCTGCCGAGGCCCGGCCCGCCTCGACGATGCGATAGGAGGCGGTGGCCAGGATCGCCCGCAGACCCGGATAGTTGAAGCGCGCCGTCTGCCCTTTCGCCATGCACGTCTCCACCACCGGCGTGAGGGTGCGGATCGCCGCGCGTTCCGCCTCGCTCGCAACCGGCGTCGCGAACAGCGCCGCGACCTCGCGGGAGGCGGTGCGCGCGACGCAGTTGGCCGTCCGGTCGGTCTCGCCCAGCGTTTTCACCGCCGTCTTGGCCGGGTCATAGGCAAGCGCCTCCGGCAGGTTGCCGGCATGCGACAGCAACTCCTCCGCGACCGCGCCCGCGAACAGCACCCCGGCGAACCGGCCCTGTTTTCCGGGCGAGCAGCTGGCGTTGGACAAGGCGAGCTTCCGGAGCGCCTGCTGATATTGCGGCGTCGTATAGTCCATCTGCAGCAGCGCCGCCGCCTTGGCGGGCGCGCGTCGCGCCGCACAGCGCCCGAACGCCTGCATCTCCGCCAGCGAGGCCGGGTCCGCCGCCGTCCGCGCACGCGCCGGGCGTGCGGTCTCGCCGGCGAGGTTCGGGGATGCCGAGGCGAGCGACGGCGCGCTTTCCTGCGGAACCTGGGTCTGCCCCAGCAGCAGCGCGGCGATCACGGGCGCGATCACTGCACCCCTCCCCGGTTCGCGGACTCACCTGCCTTTGCGATGCTGACGTGCATTCGGCCGCCTCCCTCAAAGCGCGACGTTCCGTGCCTCGGCGCAGGAACGCCTTCTCCGCAAAGCTGATCGCAAACCCCGCTCGACGCAAGCAGGATCGCCCTAGCGCGGCGTTCCGCGCCTAAGCCGAGCCGCTAGCGCCGAAACCGCCGCCGCCGGCAGCGCCAGCACCCCCAGGATCAGCATCCCGGCGACCCAGAGCCCGCCGCTCTCCCCGTTTCCGATCCACAGCACCGGCAGCTGGCCAAAGGTGATCAGCACGCCGGCCGGCCACCCCGGCTTCCGCCAGAACCATCCGGCGACCGCCGACAGCGCAAGCGACGCGGGCACCCACAGCCGCCAATAGGCTTCAGCGTCCCATGGCTCGCGCACCCCTGCCAGCCGGCACGCACCGAGCCAGCAGAGCGCGCTTGCGACCACCAGCAGCAGCGCCTTCAGCCCGGTCGGCACGGGCGCTCCTCGCACGAGGTCAACGCCTGGCGGCCACCGGCCGCCTCCCGCCCGACCGGCGGGAGGCGCGGGGCTATGCTGCCGAGAACAGCGCCAGCGCCACGAGCGCCGGCACCCCGATCAGCAGGATCATCAGCACCAGGCTCAGCGCGCCCGGTTCGTCGCGCGTCGGGGCGGCGCGGAACGAGGCGAGCGCCTCCTCGCGGCCGGCGTCGGTGCCCTCCATCTCCAGGTGGAAGGTGTTGGAAAAGAAATGCTCCGGCCGCATCACCAGCTCGCGCGGCGCGGGCTCGGCGTGGATCTGCGACGCATCCGGCACCGGACGGCGCGCCGGGGTCATCGAAACTGCTTCGGTCATGACAGGGGTTCCGCTTACTCGAGAACCGGGCGCGCAGGGCGCGGCCCGAAGATCGGATCGAATAAGTCCCGGGCCCGGGCGGCACGCCGCCGAACCCGGCTACGCGCGCGCGGCGAGTTGGCCGGCGTGGTCGCGGAAGCGCTGATATGTCGCCTGTGCGGACATGGACGAAGGGTGATCCCGCCGGCCGGCTTTGTCAACCAGACCCACTTTGTTACACGCAAGTGCCTTGACGGAGGCGCACCGCACCCTAGCTTGAGAGTGCGGGCCGGGCCCCTCTGGCGCTCCTCCTTTTCAGAGGAACGTGATGTCGGACCGCATCGGGTGATCTCGATGTTGGCCTGGCTTCCTGCCCCCTTTCATCGCCGATCATCCGATCTTTCAATCTCGGATTGGAGAGAGGCTTTGAACACCTTCGTCTACAGACTCACCCAGCTGCACCAGCGGCTCGACGAGCAGATCCGCGCCGAAACGAAGCGGCGCACCCCCGACACGCTGAACCTGCTGCGGCTGAAGCGGCTGCGCCTGCGTGTGAAGGATCGGCTGCACGCCATGAGCCGCCGGCCGCAGCCCGCCTGATCGGGCCCGCCGCATCCACCCCCGCCGGCGGCCCGCGGGCGATGGCAGCAGCCAGCGCCCGCCCCCGGCCCCATTCAGACGATCCGGAAGTCTCATCATGTCTCTAGCAATCGGAGCGATGCTCCTCGCCGCCGCCACCGCCACCCCGGCGGGCGCGCATCAGGTCACCGTCCAGCACCCCTCCGGCCCGGTGCAGGCCGACTATCGCGGCACGGTCCAGGTCGAGCACCGCCAGCTGGGCACGGTCGCCCCGGGCGGGCGTCCTTCGACACTACGCTGCGCCTGGACCGCGCACCTCTCGGTCGATCGCGCCGCCACGCGCGGGCAGGACGCCTCCTTCTCGCGCAGCTTCGTCCGCAACGACGTGGCGAGCGGCAGCCGCCCAGGCTGGTGCAGCACCAATCGCGACGCGATTGCGCGCGACGTCGCCGCACGGGTCGGCGACACCAGCCGCCACCTCGCGCTCGCAGCGGGCGAGGACCGGCCCGTCCTCGATGCCGAGCTGGACCGGCTGCCCCCGGCACGGTCCACCAGTTGATCCGGGCGCGGACCCCGGGCCGCCGGCAGCACCCGGCGGCCCGGACGGCCGATCAGCCCCGCATGCGTCCGTCGGGCGCCAGCTTCACCGTCTGGCCGCGCTCGGCCGATGCGTAGATCGCCTCCATCAGGCGAAGATCGCGCAGCCCCATTTCCCCCGGCGTCCGGATCGGCGAGCCGGTGCGGATGGCATCGGTGAAATGGTCGAGCTGCCCCGCAAACTGCACCTCCGGGTCGCCAGGGGAGAACTCGCGTCCCCCGCGCCCCTCGGTCCACATCTTCTGGCCCGAATAGCTGGTCGCCGGGTCCATCTTCAGCACGCCCTCGGTGCCGCGCACCTCGGCGAAGTTGATGCCGGCCGAGTCATAGGACGTCACCAGCTGCGCGACCGCCCCCGACGGGAAGCGCCATTGCGACGACACATGCGCCAGGATCTCCGCGAAGCGCGGGTCGCCTGAGGGGCGGAAGGTCGTGGCGCTGATGCTCTCCGGCATCTCGCCGGTCAGGTAGAGCGCCGACTGCAGGCCATAGATGCCGTAGTCCTCCAGCGGCCCGCCGCCCGCCAGCGCCCGGCTCGCCCGCCAGTTCTCGGCCGGGCTCGTCGGTCCCATGCGATAGGATTGTTCGGTGCGCAGCAGCCGGATGGTGCCCACCGCCTTTTGCCGCATCAGCCGCATCGCCTCGACGTTGTACGGCTCGAAATGCGATCGATAGGCGATCATCAGCTTGCGGTTGGCGCGCTTACCCGCCGCGATCATCCGCTCGCACTCCGCGCTCGAAAGCGCCATCGGCTTTTCGCACAGCACATGCTTGCCCGCGGCAAAGGCGCGGATCACCCATTCGGCATGCAGGCCGGTCGGCAGCACGACATAGACCGCCTCGATCCGCTTGTCGGCCGCGACCCTGGCGAAGTCGTCATAGGAATAGCGCGCGTCGGCGGGCACGCCATAGGCGTCGCCCACCTGGCGCAGCTTCTCCGGATTGCCCGAAACGATCGCCGCGACATGCGCCCGCTTCGCTTGCGGAAAGCGCGGCATCATCTGGTTGAGCGCATAGCCGCCCAGCCCCACGATCGCGAAGCCGACGCTGTCGGCGGCCTTGCGCGCCGGAGGAGTCGCGGGCAGCTTCGCCCCGCCCGGCAGCGGCTGTCCCGCCAGCCGTGCGCCGCCGCTCCCCTGGACAAGCGTGGTCGCCGGACCTGCGGCGGCGACCAGCGAGGCGGCAGCCACGCCTCCCCCGGCCTGGAGCAACCCTCTTCGCGTCACCACGCTCTCCACCATCGCCTGTCTCCTTGCCGGGAACTGCTGTGTCGGTACGTCCTGCCTTGCGAATGTCGTGTCGATGTACGTGAAGCGCTGCCTCAGCCGCGCCCGACGAAGCCCATGATCTGCCCCACCATGGTCGCGATCTGCGGCTCGGCCTCGTGGATCGCATTAGGACTCGCCAGCGTGTTGATCGCAACCCCCATCGGCGTCGGCCAGCCGCGCAGCGCGTGCGCCACCGTGCGCAGCGTGCCCAGCGTCGCCACCGCCGCCTGCCAGCCCGCCGCCGTCGCGATGATCCCCACCGGCAGCCCGTCGAAATAGACGCGATCGTCGCTGCGCATCAGCTCGACATGGTCGAGCGCGTTCTTGACCAGCCCCGACAGCGTGCCGTGATATCCCGGCGATCCGATCACGATCCCGTCCGCATCGCGCAGCGTCGCCAGGAACGCCGCGATCACCGGATTCTCCAGCGCGCTTTCGGGCTCGTAGTTGGGAAAGTCGATCGCGGCCCCGGTCAGCAAGGTGGTGCGCGCGCCGTGGCTCTCGGCCTGGGCGAGCGCGATCTCCAGCGCGCGGGCGGTGCCGGAGCTGGCGCGGAGCGTTCCGCCGATGGCGACGATGTGCGGCTGCTTCATGGTCCCGGCGCTACCGCAAAGCCGCAGCGCATGCCAGCGCGCGGCTGCCCTCTAGTTGACCGGCCGATATACGATCCATATACGCTTCGCATATCCCGCCTGCACAAGGACCTCCAATGGGCATCGTGAAGATCGACGACCACCTCCATGCAGAGGTGCGCCGCGCCAGCACCGTGATGTGTCGCTCGATCAACGCCCAGGCCGAGTTCTGGATGAAGATCGGCATGCTCGCCGAAGCCAATCCCACCCTCTCCTTCAGCGACATCGTGAAGGCCGAGCTTGCCGCCGCCGTCGACCTGCCGCCCACCCACGCCGCGGCCGCCTGAGATGGTGAAGACCCCGGAAGAACTCGCGCTGATGCGCATCTCGGGCAGGCTGCTCGCCTCGGTGTTCGAGATGCTCGACGCCCAGGACCTCGCCGGCATGTCGACCCTCCAGGTCAACGACCTGGTGGAGCGCTTCATCACCGACGACCTCGCCGCCCGCCCCGCCAGCAAGGGCCAGTACGGGTTCCAGTACGTCCTCAACTGCTCGATCAACGAGGTGGTCTGCCACGGCGTGCCGAGCGCGCAGGACATCATCCGCGACGGCGACATCATCAACCTCGACATTACGCTGGAGAAGAACGGCTTCATCGCCGATTCCAGCAAGACCTACATGGTCGGCACCGTCAATCCGGCCGCGCGCCGGCTGGTGCGCGTCGCGCAGGAGGCGATGTGGGAGGGCATCCGCCAGGTCCGCCCCGGCGGGCACCTGGGCGATGTCGGCGCCGCGATCGAGCGCCATGCCAAGAAGAACGGCTATTCGGTCGTGCGCGAATATTGCGGCCACGGCATCGGGCGCGAGATGCACGAGGAACCCTCCGTCCTCAACCACGGCCGCCCCGGCACCGGCCCCAAGCTGCGCGAAGGCATGACCTTCACCGTCGAGCCGATGCTCAACCAGGGCAGCCGCCGCGTCGCCACCGCCGACGACGGCTGGACCGTCGTCACCGAGGACGGCCGCCTCTCCGCCCAGTTCGAGCACACGGTCGCGGTGACGCGCACCGGCGTCGAGGTGCTGACGCTGCGCACCGACGAGACGGCCGGCACCGGCAGCCGGCGAGGAGACGCCCCTGTTGCTATCGACAGGCGTTCGCAATAACGGGGGTTGTGCACTTCCCCTCGCTCGACCTCAACCTCCTGGCCATGCTGGCCGTGCTGCTGCGGACGTGCAGCGTCACCGCCACTGCCCGCAAGCTCGGCCTCAGCCAGCCGACGGTCAGCCGCTCGCTTGCCCAGTTGCGCAGCGCGATCGGCGATCCGCTGCTGGTCCGCGTCGGCAACCGCATGTGCCGCACCGCGCGGGGCGACGCGCTGCTGGAGCCGGTCAGCAACTGGCTGGAGTCGGCCGCCGTCCTGATCGAGTCGCCGGAATTCCAGCCGGCCTCGCTGCGACGGCGCTTCCGCATCGCCGCCACCGACTTCGGCGTGATGACGGCGATCACTCCGGCGCTGCCGGCGATCCTGAAGGCCGCGCCCGAAGCCGCGATCGACATCGTGCCGCTGCCGTTCGAGCCCGCGGCGGCGCTGGCCGCGGGCGACATCGACCTCGCCGTCTCCGGCCTCGACTATAACCCCGCGCAGCTGCACGGGCGGGCGCTGTTCACCGACAGCTTCGCCTGCCTGATGCGGCCGGAGCATCCGCTCGCGACCGGCGATGCCGCGCTGACCCTGGACCAGCTGCTCGGCTGCGCCCACCTCGGCATCACCGTCAGCGATGCCGAGGTGGAACGGCTGGACCATGTGCTGGGCGAGGTCGCGCGGGCGCGCAAGGTCAGCGCCCGCATCCCCTATTTCCACGCCGCGGCCGGGGTGATCGCCGGCAGCGACCTCCTCATGATGCTGCCGCTCCGGGCAGCGCGCACCTTTGCCCGCGTCCACGGCCTCGCGCTGCGGCACGCCCCGGCCGAAGTCGGCACCCTCCACTACACCCTCCTCTGGCACGAGCGCAGCGCACAGGATCCGGCGGTCGCCTGGCTCGCCGACCGGCTGGGCACCGCCTGCCATTCGTCCAGCGAATAGCCGATATACGCTGCGGACCCCTTGGCGAACGGCGCCTACTCCGACAATGAGCCTGCGACTTATTCGCAATAGCAGGGGGAATGCATGTCTCGCTTTGGGTGGCTCGCCGGAACGGCGACCCTGACGCTCGTCGCAGCGGTCGCCGCGCCGCTCCACGCCGAAGAGGTGCCCGCCGGGCAGCAGAGCCTCAACACCGACGAGATCGTCGTCACCGCCACGGCGCGGGAACAGCAGGTCAAGGACGCGCCCGCCTCCATCAGCGTCATCACGCGAGAGGATCTGGAGCGGCTTCCCTATCGCGAGGTGACGGACGCGCTGCTGGAAATCCCCGGCGTCACCGTCACCCCGGGCGAGGGCAACAGCCGCGACATCTCCATCCGCGGCATGGCGCCGCAGTACACGTTGATCCTGGTCGACGGCAAACGCCTGTCCTCGCGCGAATCGCGCACCAACGGCGGCAGCATCAGCGAAGGCGGCCTGCTGCCCCCGCTCGAGGCGATCGAGCGCATCGAGGTGGTGCGCGGGCCGATGTCCTCGCTCTACGGCTCGGATGCGATGGGCGGGGTCGTCAACGTCATCACCCGCGCCATATCGGACCGCTGGCGCGGCAGCGCGCGCGTCAACGGTACGCTCCAGCTCGGCGACGACTTCGGCAACGTCTATGACGGCAACTTCTACCTGTCCGGGCCGCTCGCCGGCGACGCGGTCGGCATCCAGCTCCAGGGTTCGCGCAATCGGCGCAGCGAGGACGACGTGACCGGCGGCACGCCGGAGCGCCACGACGATTCGATCGCGGGCAAGCTCGGCTTCGATGCCGGCGCCGACCACCGCTTCCTGGTCGAGGGCGGCTATTATCGGCAGAAGACCATCTCCACCGCCGGCAAGACCGTCGAGGCGAGCGACACCGTGCCCGAGGGCACCCAGGACACCATGACCCAGAAGCGCTGGGTCGCGTCGCTCAGCCACAGCGGCAAATGGGGCTTCGCCGCGTCCGAAAGCTACCTCCAGTATGAGGATGCCGAGCACGTCGAGGGTGAGAAGCGGATCAAGAACACGGTCGGCCAGTCGATCTGGACGGTCCCGCTGCCCTCCAACATGCTCAGCATCGGCGCTTTCTACCGCAACGAGGATCTGACCGACCTCACCGGCAACCGCCTCAACGGGTCCACCCGCACGGGCGCCAGCCGCACCAACTGGGCGCTGTTCGCCGAGAACGAGCTCGCGGTGGTGGACGGGTTCAAGCTCACCGGCGGCCTGCGCATGGACGACGACGAGCAATATGGCACCCACTGGACGCCGCGCGTCTATGCGGTGTGGAACATGACGCCCGACTTCACGCTCAAGGGCGGCTATTCGCAGGGCTTCCGCGCGCCCAACCTGCGCCAGACGCTCGAGGATTGGGGACAGACGAGCCGCGGCGGCACGATCTACGGCAACCCCGATCTGGAGGCGGAGACCTCGCGCACCTTCGAGGCGTCGCTGCTCTACGACGGCGACGGGTTCCAGGCGAGCCTGTCCGCCTACGACACCCGCTTCAAGGACAAGATCACCCGCGTCACCTGCGAGGAAGCGGCCGCCTGGTGCATCGACGAACCGCTGAGCACGATCGGCCGGCCGCCGACCACCTATGTCAACGTGGACCGCGCGCGGGTCCAGGGCATCGAGGCGACCGTGGACGTGCGCCTCACCCCGACGCTGCGCCTCAACGCCTCGGGCACGCTCACCGATTCCGAGCAGCTGAGCGGCGCCAACGCCGGTGCCGCGCTCAACGACACGCCCAAGCAGCAGGCCAGCGCCTCGCTCAACTGGAAGCCGGCGGGCGGCTTCAGCGGCTATGTCCGTGCCATCTACCGCGGCGAGGAAGCCGTGACGGAGGCGCAGATCAGCGGCGAGAACGTCGTCGCTGCCTCCTACACCACCGTCGACATCGGCGGCAGCTACCGGCTGACGGAGGCCGTGACCCTCCACGGCGGCATCCAGAACCTGTTCGACAAGCGGCTGGACTATGCCGATTATGCCTATGTGATCGATCCGGCCCGGCTCTGGCTGGGCCTTGCCGCGCGCTTCTGATAGCGCCGGCAGGGAAGTGCCACGGGCGCGGCTGGCCGGCTTCCCCCGGCCGCCGCGCCTGCGGTTGTCAGAAGAACAGCTTGCGCACGCTGATCCGCACCGTCCGACCGAGCGGATCGAGGAACCCGCCCTGGTAGCTCAGCGGCACCGTCCCTTGTGCGCTGGTCACTTCCTGGCGCTGGTTGAAGATGTTGTCGACCGACAGCGTCACGCGCGTACCGCGCAGCCACGGATGGTCGCGCACCAGCGCGGGCTGCTGGCCCAGGTTCGCGAACAGCCGCAGGTCGGCGGTCGCGAGCGAGCCGAAGCGCAGCTGGTCGTTGCCGGTCGTGCCGCCGTTGACCTCGGTCGCGCTCTGCCAGTTGGCGCTCACGCGCGCGCCCAGCCCGTTGACGACATAGCCGCCCTGCAGCTGGATCTGGTGGCGCGGCTGGCCGCCGCGGCTTCCCGATGCAGAGCCGTTGAGCAGGTCCAGCTCGGGCAGCCCCTCGCGGATCAGGATCGAGTTTTCGAACTGCCAGGTGTGATAGGCCGCGAACTGCAGCCGCCCGCCGGCCCCGCCGCCGCCGCGCGGGCCGCCGCCCCAGCCGCCGCCGCCCGGCCCGCCGGCCCCCGGCCCGCGTCCCCCGCCCGGGCCACGCTCGCCCCGCGCTTCGCGCGGCGGCGCGGTGCCGGCCGCTTCCGCCGCCTCGCGTTCCGCCCGCCGGGCCGCGCGCGCCGCCTCTTCCTGCCGCTGCCGCTCGGTGACGATCGGCTTGGAGAAGTTGAAGCCCCAGCGCAGCTGGCTGCGCTTCGAACGGGCGAAGTTCACCGGCCGCGTGTCGACGCGCAGCAGCGTGCCGTCCTCCGCGCGCAGGAACCGGTCGGGGAACGCGTCCTCGATCTCCGCGGTCGCCGCCGGGAAGCTCGAGATCGGGTTCTTGATCCGGCTCGACACATAGTCGGCGGTCAGCGTCAGGTCGGTGTCGCGGATCGGGCGCAGGTTCAGCCCGGCCTTGAACACGCGCCGGCTGTCGCCCTCCAGGTTCGGGTTGCCGCCCTCCACCTGCGTCACGTCCACCGTCTCGCCGCGGACATAGTCGAAGATGCGCACGTTGGGCGTCACCAGCACCGGATTGCCCAGCTGCTGCGGCGTCGGCGCGCCTTCCTCGTGCGTCACCGACACCAGCAGCCGCACCGGCTCGGCCGGCTGCCAGTTGAGGCCATAGCCCAGCGTCGTCTGGGTGCCGAAGTCGGACAGCTGCTCCACCTCGGCGTTGCCGTTCAGGGAGAGGTTGCCCAGGAACGCCAGCACGTCGCGCGAACGGCTTGCGATCGGCAGGTCCAGGTTGCCGCGCGCGGTGCCCGTGTCGCGGCCGATGTCGGCGGACTGGGCAACGCCCGCCCGCAGCGAATCGCTCTTGAGGTCGGTGGTGTTGCCCAGCACGCGAAGGCTCGCCGACGCCGGGCCGGCCGGCATCTCGAACAGCGTGCCGGACGCCAGCGCGTCGATCGCCGCGACCTGGTTGATCGACTTCGCGCGGTCGACCACGCGCGCATAGAGGTCCAGCGGCCCGAACGGGCTCGCGTCCGGATCGCCTGCGGTGATCGCTTCCTGGAGCCCGACGGTGTCCAGCCCGCGCTCGGTGAAGGTGCGCGACTCGTCGCGCTGGTAGCTGGTGTTGAGCGACCAGCGCCACCGGCCGATGTCGCCGTTGAACGCGGCAGTGGCATTGCCCGTCCAGCTCCGGTTGGTGCGCTCCAGCGGATCGACGTCGGCATAGCGATAGAGGGTGGTGGCGTTCGCAAAGGGCGAGAAGGGGCCCTCGGCCGGAAGCAGCAGCTCCACGCCGGGCAGGCCGGACAGCGCATGGCTTTCGCTGCGCTCCAGCCGCACCGTGCCCGTCGCGGCCACATTGCCGAAGATGCTGGTGCTGTAGACCGCGTTCGCCGCCACCCGGTTGCTCGACGGCTGGAGCGTGCGGAAGGGCGTCGTGTCGGTCACGTTGAGGACACCTGCGGTGCCCGCGTAATCGGCCAGCCCTGGGTTGGCGATCCCGGCCGGCACGCCTGCCTGCGTCACGGTGGTTCCGGCCAGGGCGCTCAGCGCCGGGTCGATCTCGCCGCCGCGCAGGCCGGTGATGTTGCCGGTCAGGTCGAACGGCCGCCTTGCGCTGGTGCTCGGCGTGATGTCGCGCTCGCTCTCCAGCAGGTTCGAGACGCCCTCCGCCTCCAGGTTGACGTTCAGCCGGCCGGCGTCGTTGATCCGGGTAAGCCCGGCCTCCGCCTGGAACTGGTTGCTGCCGCCTTCGGTCGGGATGCGGTCGGTCAGCTCGCCGGTGATGCTGCGAAAGCGCGGGCGGAGCACGAAGTTCACCACGCGCTGGTCCGCGCGGAAGCCGAACTTCAGCGCCGCTTCCTCCGGCAGGATGTCGACGCGCAGGATCGCCTCGGTCGGCAAGTCGCGGATTTCCTGGAAGCCGGCCGTGCGCCTGCCGTTCACCAGCACCACCGGCGCGCCGTTGCCGTCGCGCCCCCGGCCGCTGCCGGTCTGCGGCGCCAGCTCTTCGAGCAGCTCGGCGACCGAGCTCACGCCATAGGAGCGGATGTCCGCGGGGGAGAGCTGGATCTCGGGCGGGATGTCACCCGGCACCGTCCCCGGCGGGGTACGCCCGGTCACCACGATCTCCGCGCCTTCGGTCTCTTCCTCCACCGCCTCGGACGGGCCGGAGTCGCCCGGCTCCCCCTGCGGCGGCGTCTGGGCCGGCACCGGGTCCGTTTGCGCGGCTGCGAGCGCAGGACTGGCCACACCCAGCAGCAACCATGCTGCCGTCGACAAAGGACGCATCTGAATCTCCCACCCGCGCAACGCCCGCGCGTTCACTCCGGCGATGGCCTAGCGAGCAAATGTCGCAGAAGTTTCACGCCATCGCAGGTGCGAAGGAATATGTGTCGCCGGGTGTCGCTGCGATGAATCGCTGCGGCGCGATTCCGCGGGCGGCCAATGCCGCCGCCAGCCGCGCCACCGGCTCCTCGCGCGCCTCGTCGGTCAGCTGGAACGTGCCCCAGTGGATGCCCAGCGCGTGGGCCGCGCCCAGCACCTCGAACATCGCCACCGCCTCGTCCGGGTCGGCATGCTGCGGCGCCATGAACCAGCGCGGCGCATAGGCGCCGATCGGCAGCAGCGCGACGTCGGGCGCACCGTGCCTGGCGGCAATGTCGCGGAAGATGCCGCCCCCGCACCAGCCGCTGTCCCCGGCGAAATAGACCCGGCCCACCGGCGTCTCGATCCAATGCCCCGCCCACAGCGCCATGCGCCGGTCGCCGGTGCCCCGCGCCGACCAGTGGTTGGCCGGCACCAGCGTCGTCGCCGCACCGCCGGGCAGCGCGATACGGTCGCCCCAGTCGCCCGCCACCGTCCGCGCGCCGGGAACGCCCTTCTTCACGATCACGTCGTTGCCCAGCGGCATCACCATCAGCGGCGCGTCGCGGGCATGCAGCCGCTTCAGCGTCGCCATGTCGAGATGGTCGTAATGGTTGTGGGACAGCAGCACCGCGTCGATCCGCGGCAGCGCGTCGAACGCGATTCCCGGCGCCGTCACCCGCTTCGGCCCCGCAAAGGTGAAGGGGCTCGCCCGCTCCGACCAGACCGGATCGGTGAGCAGGTTCAGGCCCGCCGCCTGGATCAGCAGCGTCGCATGGCCGACCGCCGTGATCGAGAGCCCCGCCACCCGCGGCTCCGGCACCGCCTGTGCGACCGGCACCGCCTTGGGCCAGGTCGCCGGGCGCGGCCCGAACTTCCACCGCAGCATGTCGGGCAGCCCGCGATCGGTCGCAGGCTGCCCCGGATTGAAGAAGCGCACGCCGTCGAAATGGTCGCTCGGTGGCCCCTGGTAATAGCGGTTGCGCGCCACGATCAGCCCTGCCGCCCTGCGGCGGCAGCCACCTGCCCGCCGTGCTCCGCGCCGCCAACCTCGCTCATGCCCGTCCCCCTGTCGCAATCTGCGGCGGGAAAACGCGCGGGCGCGCTTTTGGTGGCGGCGTGGCCGCGCGCGTCCCGCTCAGGCGCCGAACGCGCCGTCGATCGTGTGCATCGCGCCCGTCACGAACCCGGCTTCCGGCCCTGCCAGCCAGGCCACCATGCCCGCCACTTCCTCCGGCCGCCCGTGGCGCTTGATCGCCAGGAAGCTGTGCATCAGGTCCTTCATGGGGCCGTCCTCGGGATTGGCGTCGGTGTCGATCGGTCCCGGCTGCACCACGTTGATGGTGATGCCGCGCGGCCCGAAGTCGCGGGCAAGGCCACGCGCCAGCCCCTGCAGCGCCGACTTGCTGAGCGCATAGGATGCCATGCCCGCCACCGGCATCCGGTCGCCGTTGACCGAACCGATCACGATGATCCGCCCGCCCTCCGGCATCTGCCGCGCCGCCTCGACCGAGGCGTGATAGGGCGCATGGACGTTGATGCGGAACAGCCGGTCGATCACGTCCGGGTCCTGCTCCAGCGCGTCGCCGAACACGGCGATCCCCGCATTCACCACCAGCACGTCGAGGGGCCCGCTCTCCCGCACCCGCGCGATCACCGCATCGCGGTCGGCGCTGTCCGTCACCACCGCGGTGCTGCCCGTCTCCGCCGCCAGCGCCTGCGCCGCCTCGGCCGAACCGGCATAGGTAAAGGTCACCGTCGCGCCGTCCGCGGCAAACCGCCGCACGATGGCCGCCCCGATGCCCCGGCTCCCGCCCAGCACGAGAACGGACTTTCCTTGAAACGCGGTCATCTGGCACTCCCTGGCAAATTACTGTAGGGATCGCTACATAAACAGCAACTTCGCACCGTCAAGGTATTCTGTAATCGTGACTACAAATAAACCACGCGCCCGCGGCCGTCCGCGCAGCTTCGATCCGGAACAGGCGGTGGCGGTCGCCCAGACGCTGTTCCACACGCGCGGCTATGACGCGGTCAGCGTCGCCGACGTGACGGAGGCGCTCGGCATCAAGCCGCCCAGCTTCTATGCAGCCTTCGGCAGCAAGTTCGGGCTCTATGCGCGCGTGCTCGATCGCTATGCCGGCACCGGCGCGATCCCGCTCGACGCGATTCTCCTCCCCGACCGCCCGGTCGCCGAGGCGCTGGCCGCGCTGCTCGAAGAGGCCGCGCGCCGCTATGCGGCCGCGCCGTGCACCACCGGCTGCCTGGTTCTGGAGGGCACGCGCTGCAACGACGCGGAGGCGCGGGAAGCCGCCGCCGCCTTCCTCGTCGCAGCCGAAGCCGTGATCCGCCGCTACATCGCCGATCGCCATCCCGAGGACGCCGACCGCCTGACCGATTTCGTCTGCACCACCATGGCCGGCCTCTCGGCGGCCGCGCGACACGGCCACGACCTCGATCGCCTGCTCGCCACCGCCCGCCTCGCCGGCCTCGCCATCGCGCAGGCGCTCGGCGACTGAGGGTGGGCGCAGGTCGCGGATAACGCGGCCTCTCCCCGGAGCTCAGCCCTTGCGGAACTGTCTGCAGCGAAAGCCGAGTACGGCTCCCGCGGCTACGACGCCTACTGCAACCCCAAGGTCGTGGTCGGCGACAATGTGGGTGCGAGCACCAGCAGGTCGAACTGGCGTGCGGCTTCTCGCCAGGCATCGGGCATGTCCGCGGGCGGGTTGGCGCGCAGGGTCCGCAGATCGATCACCGTCCATTCACCATTGGTACCGGCCTGGGCTCCTGTCGGAACGGCTGCCTTCAGCCAGGCATAATGGGGATCATCGGTCAGGTCGAACGGTGCGATTTTGAGCGGTCGGCCGACCTCGTCATAGGACGGCAGGATCCCCTTCGCGCCATAGACCGCGATATGCAGCGACGACGTGCCTTCCCCGTCCGCGCGTTCGGCGACGAAGTTGCCGAGGTCGCGCTGGCCGAGCGTGTTGAAGCCCTTGGCGGCATGAACGTCGCCGAATTTGAAGAGCAGCTTGCCGGTGCCGGGCGATGCATTGAGATGATCGACAAGCGTCTGCTTCATCAGGCGCGCACGCCGCCCGTTGGAAGAGAAGCCGTCCACGTCCTGGCCGAGATAGATCGCGCGCGTCTCGGTCAGTGCGCGAAACAGCCGCTTCACGCGCACACCGCCGTCCCGTTCGATCGCGGCACGGGCTTCGGAAAGCTGTTGATCGCTGACCTGGATGAGGAACAGGTCGACGATGGATCCCGATTGCAGCGCTTTGGCGGTGGCGGTGCGATCGAATGCCACCAGTCGCTCGATGGCGGCGCGGGAGCGAGGACCGGGTTTGGCGTCCAGCATCCGCTCGAGAAGAAAGCCGCCGGATCCGAGAAACTCCTGGTCGAGTCCCCAGAGCTCGAAGTCGGGCCCGGCCATCTGCGCGCATCGCGCCGCCATCTGGCTTTCGTCGCGGCTGTCCTGAAACGCGATCGCATGCGGATGTGCTCGGACGAACGCCGCAATGCGTTCCTCCCGATCCGGGCGGCGAAGCTGGCTGTCGACCATCGCGGCGACTTCGGGGCCGGTCTCGACGACAAAGGCGCGCAATCCCGATGGTGCCATGATCCGGCAGACGCCCGTCGCGAACAGGGGGATCTCGCGCGAAAGATGATATTCGCCGATCATCACATACTGCGCTCGCTGAACGGCATCCGCCAGGACGGTGGAGCCCGGCCCATGCAATCCTTCGCCATCGACGTGCAGCGCCGTGTGCGCTTGGGTCAGCCGCTCGGAAAAAGGAACCGACGCGGGCGGCGTCTCGGCTCGCCCGGCAGTAGTCCAGGCCAAAAGCAGCAGTACGGCGATACGCGAAAACATGATCCTACCCCCCATTCCCCTGTCCGTTTCGGCTCGGACACCTTTCCCGTCGCGGGAAGATCCTGCCGAAACCGAAGCGGTGTCGTGTCCCGACATGCCCCGATATGTCCCGGCGGGAAAGTGAAGGTGGTCGACTTGCGATCGCGCGTCGTCCGGCTCGAGAGCGGGAGCACGGCGTCACGCAGTGCTGGCGCTCCTGTCACGGCTCAGCCCTAGCCCCGGTACGTCACCCCGCCCGTCATCGCCTCGGGCGCGCCGGTCGTGCCGGGGAAGGAGATCGCCAGCCCCCGCACCGATCGCGCCGCCAGGTACGCGAACGCCTCCGCCTCGATGAAGTCGCCGCGCATGCCCAGCGTATCGGACGAATCCACCCGCCCCAGCGCCTCCGCCAGCATCGCCATCATCACCGGATTGTGCCGGCCGCCGCCGCACACGATCCAGTGCCAGTCCGCCGCCGCCTCGCCCAGCTGCGCCCGGCACGCCACCACCGCGGCGACCGTGAACGCCGTCAGCGTCGCCGCCGCATCCGCGTCCGACAGCCCCGCCACGGCATCTAGCGGAAAGTCGTAGCGGTCGAGCGACTTGGCGCCGGTGCGGGTGAAATACGGGCTCGCCATCAGCCGCTCGACCACGCCGCGGTCGACCGTCCCGGCCGCCGCCAGCCGCCCGCCCTCGTCATAGCGGCCGATCCCACGCGCCTGCACCAGCTGGTCGATCAGGCCGTTGCCCGGCCCCACGTCGAACGCCGCCACACTCCCGTCGCGCGCGATCGCGGTCACATTGGCCACCCCGCCGATGTTGAGGAACGCGACCGGCCGCGCGCACCCGGCCCACTCCGCCAGCGCCGCGTGATAGATCGGCGCCAGCGGTGCGCCCTGCCCGCCCGCCGCCAGGTCCGCCTGGCGCAGGTCCGCGACCACCGGCACGCCCAGCGCCACCGCCAGCGCATCGGGATCGCCCAGCTGGATCGACAGCTTTCGCTCGGGCCGGTGGAGCACCGTCTGCCCGTGGAAGCCCACCAGCTCGATCGTGCCCGCGTCCGGCTGCGCCAGCAGCTCGCGCGCGGCGCGGACATGCACGTCGTGGATCACCCGCTCCGCCTCGGCAAAGCTCGCCGGGCGCGGGCCGTGGCCGTCGCTCGCGATCGCATCCTCGGTCGCCTGCACCAGCACCCGGCGCTCCTCGGCACCGAACGGCAGCATCAGCGCGGGGCCGAAGCCGGTCACGCCCTCGCCGTCCGTCTCCAGGATCGCGGCGTCGACGCCGTCCAGCGAAGTGCCGCTCATATATCCCAGCACGCGCATTGCCGCTCTCCACCCAAATCGCCGCTCGCCGCGCCGCCCGACCCGCGATAGCTTGGGGCCACGGCGCTGTTGCCCCGATCCAAAGCACAGCGCGCAAAGCGATGCCAGCGTGGAGACAGGACCATGTCGGACGGCGATCGGTGCGAAGTGCTGGTGGTGGGCGCAGGGCCGACCGGCCTCATGGCGGCGCTGCTGCTCCGACGACAGGGGATCGACGTCCGCATCGTCGATCGCGCCGCCCAGCCGACCCGCGAATCCCGCGCCTTCGCCGTCTCCGCGCGCACGCTGGAGCTGTTCGCCAGCATCGGCCTCGCCGACACGCTGCTCCAGCGCGGCGTGATCGACAGCGGCATCGGCTTCCACGTCTCGGGCGAATGGGTCGGCGGACTCGATTTCGACCATGCCAGTTCGCCGGACACGCCGTACCGCTTCATCCTGATGCTGCCCCAGGCGGAGACGGAGGCGGTGCTGCTCGACGCGCTCGACGACGCCTGGCTCACCGTGGAACGGGAGGTGGAGGTGACCGGCCTCGCCGCCGATCCCGACGGCGTCCGTGTGGAGGCGCAGGAGGCATCCGGCACCGTCACCACCCTTCACGCCCGCTACGTGATCGGCGCGGACGGCGCGCACAGCATCGTCCGCCACGCGCTCGACCTGCGGTTCGAAGGCGCGCCCTATCCGCAGAACTTCCTGCTCGGCGACGTCGCGGTCGACTGGCCGCTCGACCACGACCGCTTCCGCGTCTTCGTCCATGCCGATCGCATCGGCCTCTATTTCCCGCTCGACGGCAGCGGCCTGTCGCGGGTGATGGCGACCGACCTGCACGCCCGCCCCGACGAGCACGCCACGCCGGAACTCACCCTCGCCGAGCTCCAGTCCGCCTTTGCGGAGGCGGCCTGCCTTCCCGTCACCCTCTCCCGCCCCGAATGGCTGACGCGCTTCCGCAGCCACCACCGCGTGGTCGATCGCTACCGCGTCGGCCCGGTGTTCGTCGCGGGCGACGCCGCCCACATCCATTCGCCCGCCGGCGGCCAGGGCATGAACACCGGCCTGCAGGATGCCGCCAACCTCGCCTGGAAGCTCGTCTCCGTGCTGCGCGGCGGCGCGTCGGAGGCGCTGCTCGACAGCTATGGCAGCGAGCGCCTGCCCGTCGCGCAGGAGGTGCTGCGCTTCACCGACCGCATCTTCAACGCCGCCGCCGGCCAGGTCGGCTGGCGCGCCTGGCTGCGCGACGCGCTCGCGCCGATGCTGGTGGGCCCGGCTTCCGCGCTCGACGTCGTCCAGGACCGGGCCTTCCGCCGCTTCGCCCAGATCGACATCGCCTATCCGCCCAACCCCGCCGTCGCGGAGCTACCCCGCGGCCCCGCGCCGCGCCCGGGCGAGCGTGCGCCCAATGCCCAGCTCACCCGCCACCGCGACCTGTTCGATCTGCTCGCGGGCTATCGCTTCCACGTCCTCGCCCTCTCGCGTCTCCGCCTCTCGGCCGTCGAGGCGGGCACCCTCGCCGACGCGCTCGCGCGCCTTTCCGGCGATCGCGTGGCGACCCACCTGCTCGCCCGCATGACGGCCGGCGCCCATGGCGCCGTCGAGCGCCTGGAGCGCGCCGACCTGTTCGACCGCTACGGCCTCGCCGACGAGCACGCCCAGGCCCTGCTCCTGGTCCGCCCCGACGGCGTCCTCGCCTGGCGCGCCGAAACCCTCGACCTCCCCGCCTGCACCGCCGTCCTCCGCAGACTAGGCGCCCTCCCCCGCTGAGGCACCGGCGCCCACCGCTCTTTCTACGTACCCCGACGAAGGCCGCGGCCCAGTCGGGGAACGCCCGCGGCTCCAGCAAACCACCCCACATGGACCCCGGCCTCCGCCGGGGTACACCTCTCCCCCGCTCCCCCGCTGTCCTACCCCGCCGAACCGTGGCATGGAGCCGCCACGCTGCCCCTGCGGGCAGCCGGTGCGGCCCCGCATCTTGGACTAACTTTCGACTAACCTTCCGCCGCGATGACCCTGCCGATCCACGCCGTCCTGCCCGCCCTGCTCGGCCACCTGGCCGCGCGCAGCAGCGCCGTGCTCGTCGCCCCGCCCGGCGCCGGCAAGACCACCGCCGTCGCCCCCGCGCTCCTCGACCAGCCCTGGTGCACGGGCGAGGTCCTGCTCCTCTCGCCCCGCCGCATCGCCGCCCGCGCCGCGGCCGAACGCATGGCAGCACTTGCCGGCGAACCCGTCGGCCGCACCTATGGCTACGCCACCCGCATGGACAGCCGCCGCTCCGCCCACACGCGGGTGACGGTGGTGACCGAGGGCATCTTCGTCGCCCGCATCCAGGCCGATCCCGAACTCGCCGGCATCTCGGCGGTGCTGTTCGACGAAGTCCACGAACGCAGCCTCGACAGCGACTTTGGCCTCGCCCTCGCGCTCGACGCCCAGGCCGGCCTCCGCCCGGACCTGCGCATCGTCGCCATGTCGGCGACCCTCGACGGCGCCCGCTTCGCCCGCCTGCTCGACGACGCACCGGTGGTGGAAAGCGAAGGCCGCAGCCACCCCCTCGAATTGCGCCACCTCGGCCGCGCCGCCGAGCAGCGGATCGAGGACAGCATGGCCCGCGCGATCCGCACCGCGCTCGTCGACACCGACGGCGGCGTCCTCGCCTTCCTCCCCGGCGTCGGCGAGATCGAGCGCACCGCCGAACGGCTGGAGGGCCTCGGCCCCGACATCGTCCTCCACCGCCTGCACGGCAGCCTGGAGCCCGGCCAGCAGCGTGCCGCCATCGCTCCCGATCCGGAAGGCCGCCGCAAGCTCGTCCTCGCCACCGCCATTGCCGAGACCTCGCTCACCCTCGACGGCATCAGCACCGTGGTCGACTCCGGCCTCGCCCGCCGCCCGCGCTACGATCGCGCCGCCGGCATGACCCGGCTGGTGACCGAGCGCGCCAGCCAAGCCGCCGTCACCCAGCGCGCCGGCCGCGCCGCGCGCCAGCGGCCGGGCGTCGCCTATCGCCTGTGGGAGGCCGCCGCCACCGCCGGCCTGCCGCGCTTCGACCCGCCCGAGATCCTGGAGGCGGACCTCTCCGCACTGGTGCTCGACTGCGCGCGCTGGGGCGTCACCGATCCCACGACGCTGCGCTGGCTCGATCCGCCGCCCGCCGCCGCCATCGCCGAGGCCAAGGCGCGCCTCGCCACGCTGGAGGCGATCGACGCCGACGGCCGCCCGACGCCGCACGGCGCCGTCATCGCTTCCCTCCCGCTCCCCCCGCGCCTCGGCCACATGCTGGTGCGCGCCGGCGAGCGCGGCCTCGCCCAGGTCGCCGCCGAAGTCGCGGTGCTGCTCGGCGAGCGCGGGTTGGGCGGCCAGGACGCCGACCTCGAACTGCGCCACCGCCGCTGGCGCAGCGAGCGCGGTCAGCGCGCCGAAGCCGGCCGCCGCATGGCCCAGCGCTGGGCAAAGCTCGTTCCCGCCGCCCCGCCTGCTGAACGTGACCCGCAGGCGCTCGCCACCTGCGTGGCGCTCGCCTTCCCCGACCGCGTCGCGCGCCGTCGCGACGCCACCGGCGAGCATTGGGCGAGCGTCGGCGGCCGCGGCTTTCGCCTCGACCCGACTTCGCCGCTCGCCAGCGCCGAATGGCTCGCGGTGGCGGAGACGCAGGGCGCCGCCTCGGGTGCGCGCATCCTCTCGGCCGCCGCGCTCGACCTCGCCACGATCGAGTCGCTGTTCGGGGAGCGCATCGCCGTGCGCCGCGATGTCGCCTTCGATCCCGCCACCGGCGCGATCAGCGCCGTGCGCGCACGTGCGCTGGGCTCCCTGCGGCTGAGCTCCGGCCCCGACAGCGCCGCCTCCGCAACCGAGATCGAGGCCGCGCTCCTTGAGGGCGTGCGCGCCCACGGCCTCGCCCTCCTCCCCTGGGGCGACGACGCCGCCGCCCTGCGCGCCCGCGCGCGGTTCGCGGCGGAGATGGGCGGCATCGACGATCCGCTGTCCGACGCCGTGCTGCTCGACCGCCTCGACGAATGGCTGCCGCCGCTGCTCTCGGGGAAGCGCCGCCTCGACGCGATCGCCCCCGCCGCGCTGACGCAAGCGCTGGAGTCGCTCGCCGGCTGGGATGCGATGCAGGCGGTCCGCCGCCTCGCCCCCGCCCGCTTCGAAAGCCCCGCCGGCTCCACCCACGCGATCGACTATGGCGCCGAAGGCGGTCCGCGCGTCGAGCTGCGCCCCCAGGCGCTGTTCGGCCTCGCCCGTCATCCGACCGTCGCGGGCGGCGCGGTGCCGCTGGTCTTGAGCCTCACCTCACCCGCCGGCCGCCCGATCCAGACGACCCGCGACCTGCCCGGCTTCTGGGCCGGCAGCTGGGCAGCGGTCGCGAAAGAGATGCGCGGCCGCTACCCCCGCCATCCCTGGCCCGACGATCCGGCCTCTGCCTCCGCGACGTTGCGCACCAAAAATGCGGATGCGCGGGCGCGCGAGGGGCGTTAGAGCGTTTGCCAACAAACCCCATTTCCCGCGTGGAGAAGCTTGTGCCGTCCGCCCGTATCTACCAGCGCCCCAAGAATTCCACCCAGTCCGGCCGCGCCCGCACCGACATGTGGGTCCTGGAGTTCGAGTCCACCGAGCCCAAGCAGCCGGATCCGCTGACCGGCTGGGCCGGCTCGGGCGACACCCGCGACCAGGTCCGCCTGACCTTCCCGACCGTGGAAGCAGCCCAGGCCTATGCGGAGAAGCAGGGCCTGACCTACCACGTCGTGCCCGCGCCCGAGCGCAAGCTCAAGCTCCAGGCCTACGCCGACAACTTCCGCTAAGCCTGGGGTCGGGGCGGCGCTTACCGCCCCGCCAGGATTCCGGCGCCCAGCAGCAGCAGCAGCTTCACGTCCATCGCGAAGCCCTCGGCGCGCTTGGCGGCGATGAAGGCCTCGACCTCGGCGAGCGGCACCCGGTGGACGGTGATGTCCTCGCCATCGACGCCGCCGCCCTCGCCGGTCTTCACCAGCTCGGTCGCGCGCATCAGCGTGAAGCCCTCGGAGACCATGCCCGGCGAGGAGTGGAAGCTGCCCACCGGCTCGATCTTGCCGGGGCGATAGCCCGTCTCCTCCTCCAGCTCGCGCGCGGCGGCGATCTCGGCACCCTCGCCGGCGACGTCGTCGCCGATCAGTCCGGCCGGCAGCTCCAGGCAGCGCTTGCCCAGCGGCATGCGGAACTGGTCGACCAGCAGCACGCAGCCCTCGTCGTCCACCGCCAGGATCACCGCCGCCTCGATGCCGCGGGCCCGGCCCACATATTCCCACGTCCCCTGCTTCTTGGCGACGATGTACTTGCCCTCCCACATCGTCTCGACGGGGAGATTCGCATCCTTGGTCATAGTTCGATCAATCGGTCCGGTAGTTCGTTGATGTCGTCGGCGCTGCGCGGGAAGTGCTCGGCGAGCACCACGCCGACCTGCTCGACCGCGCGGGCCATGCCCTCGCCGACGCGCCCCTCGCGCACGGAGGCGACCAGCGCCGCCATCGCCTCGCCCCACACCTCGGGTGCGACCTTGGCGTGGATGGCCTCGTCGGCGATCAGCTCGGCACGGTGCTCGGCCAGCGACAGGTAGAGCAGCACGCCGGTGCGCGCACGCGTGCGCTTCTCGGCCGCGGTGCGGAACAGCCCCACCGCCCGCCTGCGCACCCGCCGCGTCTTGGTGGCACCGGGCGTCATCGCGATCCGCAGCTTCGGGATGGCGAGCAGCAGCCGAACGACAAGGAACGCCAGCGTCTGGAGCAGCAGCGCGATCAGCAGCAGCACGCTCGGGTGCACCACCTGCGTCCAGGGGTCGAACACCCGCTCATACAATGCCGACGCCATGCCGGGCCACACCGACAGCAGCGCCAGCACCAGCAGCATCGCCAGCACCGCCCAGTGCAGCGCCACGTCGTGGTAGGAGTCGGATCGGCCCGCGACCACCGTCACGATCTCGCCGTCCGTGCCGCGCTCGGCTGCGGCCACGGCAGCCGTGACCGCCGCATGATCCTGTTTGCTCAGATGCATCACCAGCTCCCCGAAGCGCCGCCGCCGCCGAACGACCCGCCGCCGCCGCCGCCGAAGCCGCCGCCGCCCCAGCCGCCACCGCCGGAGCCGCCGCCACCGCCCCAACCGCCCCAGCCGCCACGGTCGTCGTCGTCGCGCGAGCCGTGTTCGATCGCATTGGCGATGGTCCACAGCACGATCGGCCAGTCGCTGCCGCCGCCCCCCCGCGAGCGATAGCGCCGCCCGCGCCACTTGCCTCCGCTCCCGCTCCGGCCACCCCGGCCGCGGAACATCGACAGCAGCACGAACAGCAGCACCATGCCCCAGAACACCAGCCCCAGGGGGAAGCCGCCGCCGTTGCCGCGCTTGGCCGCGGTGCTGTGGGTGCGGTCATATTCGGCGGCCGCCGCCTTGGCCCGCGCCTGCGCGTCGGCGTCGGGCAGCGACAGCTGCGTCGCCAGCGCATCGGCGCCCGCGACGATTCCGCCCGCCAGGTCGCCCGCCTTGAACCGCGGCAGGATCGTGCCGTTGATGACGACGCTCGAATAGGCGTCGGTCAGCACCGGCTCCAGGCCGTAGCCGACCTCGACCCGTACCTTGCGCTCGTTGGGGGCCACCAGCAGGATCGCGCCATTGTCCGCGTCCTTCAGGCCCACCGCCCAGGCCCGGCCCAGCCGATAGCCATAGTCCTCGATCGGATAGCCCTGCAGGTCAGGCACCGTCGCCACCACCAGCTGGTGGTTGGTCTGCTGCTGGAGCTGGTCGAGGTTCTGGGTGAGCGCCGCCTCCTGGTCGGGCGGCAGGACGTTCGCCGCATCCACCACGAAGCCGGTGAACTGGGGAAAGTCCTGCGCCTGCGCCGCGCGCGCGCTTCCCAGCGCGAGCAGCGTCGCCAGCAGCAGCCGAACCAGCGCCATGGCCCGGCTCAGCTGGCGTTGCCGAAGTTGACCGTGGGTGCGGTCTCCGCCCCCGCCTGCGCCTGGAACGGCACCTTGGGCTTGGCGCCATAGAAGATGCGCGCGCCCACCGCGTCGGGGAAGGTGCGGATGCGGGTGTTATAGGCCTGCACCGCCTCGTTATAGTCGCGCCGCGCGATCGCGATGCGGTTCTCGGTGCCCTCCAGCTGGCTCTGGAGCGCCATGAAATTCTGGTTCGCCGTCAGCTGCGGATAGGCCTCCACCACCGTGCGCAGCTGGCCCAGCGCCTGGGTCAGCTGGTTCTGCGCCTGGCTGAACTTCTCGAACTGCTGCGGGTCGGACAGGTCGTCGGTGGTGATGTTGATCGAGGTGGCACGCGCGCGTGCCTCGGTCACCTTGGTCAGCGTACCGGATTCATGGGCGGCATAGCCCTTCACGGTCGCGACCAGGTTGGGGACCAGGTCGGCGCGGCGCTGGTACTGGTTCTGCACCTCGCCCCACTTGGCGTTCACATTCTCCTCCGCGGTTGGGACGCTGTTCACCCCGCAGGCCGCGAGCAGCCCCGCACCCAGCATCGTCAGCATCGTCCGAAAGCGCATCTGTCTCTCCTCAAGCCTTGCCATCGTCGCTTGTAGCGGGGCAGGAACGCTCCGCGAAGGGCAATCGATCAACGAGGGATTCATGACGCTGTTGCACGAGTTCCGGAAGTTCGTGGCGCGCGGCAACGTGCTCGACCTGGCGGTCGGCGTCATCATCGGCGCGGCGTTCGGCACCATCACCAAGTCGCTGACCGACGACATGATCATGCCGGTGATCGGCTGGCTGTTCGGCGGCTTCGATTTCTCGAGCTATTTCCTGCGCCTGGGGCCGATCCCCGCCACCTACACCGGCTCCCCCGACAACTACGCCGCGCTGAAGGCCGCAGGCGTGCCGCTGTTCGGCTATGGCCAGTTCGTGAGCGTGGTGATCAACTTCATCATCCTCGCCTTCATCGTCTTCCTGCTGGTGAAGTTCGTGAACCGCGCGATCGCGGTCGTCCACGAGGAGCAGAAGACCGGCACCGCACCCCCCGCCGCCGACCCGCCCGAAGTGGCGCTGCTGCGCGAGATCCGCGACGAACTGCGCGCGCGCAGGGAGGATGCGGGCGCGTAAACGCCGAACCGTTCGTGCCGAGTAGAGACCGAGCAGCTCCGCAGGAGCGTGTCGAGGGCTCGTATCGAGGTACCGCCCCACGCGCGCCCCTTCGATACGCAGCCTCGATACGCCGCTGCCGCAGCTACTCGGCGGCTACTCAGGGCAAACGGAAGAGAGGGGCCCCGCCCCTCAGTGCCCGCCGCGGCAGGCGAGCGCCTCGACCAGTTCCTCGATTCGCGCCGGATCGCCCGCGGCGATGACTTCGCCGTTGCTGGCCGCGTGGAGCGGGTCGCCCGCCCAGTCGCACATCCGCCCGCCAGCACCCTCCACCACCGGCACCAGCGCGGCGAAGTCGTGGAGCTTCAGCCCCGCCTCGATCACCACGTCGAGGTGGCCGGAAGCCAGGCACGCATAATTATAGCAGTCGCCACCCAGCACGGTGCTGCGCACGGCCCCGTCGACATGCTCGAACGCGTGGAGCTGGTCGTCGGTGAACAGCGCGGGCGAGGTGGTTGCCAGCAGCGCGTCGGCCAGGTCGCGGCAGCGGCGGGTGCGCGCCTCCTGCCCGTTGAGCGTCGTCGGGCGCCCCACCACCCCCAGCCAGCGCTCACGCAGGATCGGCTGGTCGATGATGCCCAGCACGGGCCAGCCGTCCTCCACCAGCGCGATCAGCGTGCCGAAGATCGGCCGCCCGGCGATAAAGGCGCGGGTGCCGTCGATCGGGTCCAGCACCCATTGCCGGCCGCTGGTGCCGACACGCTCGCCTTCCTCCTCGCCCAGAATGCCGTCCATCGGCCGCTCGGCGACCAGCAGCCGGCGCATCGCAGCCTCCGCCTCCTTGTCGGCGAGCGTCACCGGGGAAGCGTCCTCCTTGGTCTCCAGCCCGAATTCGGCGCGGAAGCGGGGGCGGATCGCGGCGCCCGCGGCATCCGCGAGGCGCAGGGCGAGGTCGATGTCGGTCTGGGAAACGGCCATGCCCACCCCTACCCGCCGCACGGCCGCGCGCCAACCACCAAGCCGCGCGAAGCTGCGTGACGGCGGCCGGCCGCCCGGCTAGGCTGGCGCATGTCCTGCGGGAGTTCGACCATGCGTCCGATGCTGCTGATTGCCTCTCTTCTGCTGCCGTTCGCCGCGCCCGCCACTGCGGCACTCGCGCCAGGAGCCAAGGCGCCCGACTTCGTCGCCAAGGGCGCGATCGCCAGCAAGCCCTTCACCCTCCACCTGCGCTCGCAGCTCCGCAAGGGGCCGGTGGTGCTCTATTTCTTCCCCGCCGCCTTCACCGGCGGCTGCAATGCCGAGGCACGCGCCTTTGCCGAGGCGGTCGACGACTTCCGCGCCGCCGGTGCCACCGTGATCGGCATGTCGGCCGATCCGCTGGACAAGCTGGAGGCGTTCTCCGTCCAGCATTGCGCGGGCAAGTTCGCGGTGGCGAGCGCCACCCCGCGCGTGGTGCGCGGCTATGACGTCGCGCTGGGTCGCCCGGCTCCGGGCAAGAACGCGCCGGTCCGCACCAGCCGCACCAGCTATGTGATCGCGCCGGACGGCCGCATCCTCTACGCCCATGACGACGCCAGCCCGCTCGAACACGTCCAGCGCACGCTGGCGGCGGTCCAGAGCTGGCACCGGCAGCACGGCGGCGGGCGCAGCTGACGCGCCCGCGCGTTCCACCAAGTCGTGGCGCATTGCGCCGCACGCGCTCGGCGAGTCTCGCCAACTTGGCGCTTCTGACCGATGCAGCACTCATGTTTTCAAGCACTTAGGAAACTGGCACGACCCCTGCAAAGTCCCTGGCATCGGCCGCCGGATGGTCCGGCGGCCGAAAGAACCAGGGAGTTTCCACCATGTCGACCCGTCTCCAGACGCTGCAGTTCAGCTTCGCTTCGCTCGTCGCCGCCGTCGCCTTCGCCTCGCTGACGATCAGCGCCGCCGCATCGGTCGTCCCGGTCGCCTGACCGGGACAGCTTCTCCTTCGAACCGGAGACCTGCCATGCGCCCCTTTCTCATCGCGCTCGCATCCTTCCTCACCACCGCCACGGTGATCGTCGCGACCAGCATGCCCTTCACCGGCGGCATCGCCTGACGCGAACCCGTCTTTGCGCCCGCCCCTTGTTCCGTATCCGCAACGACCCTTAGGGTGTGCCGCGGAGCCAAGCCGCCGCTCAGCGGTTCTCCACGGCGGAAAGCAGCAAGAGGAAATGGGATGCTCGAACATCTACCACGCTGGCTCGGTGCGCTCCTGCACGACGTGCGCGCCGGGGCGAGCAAGCTCACCATCGTGGACCCGGCGCTGGGCGACTTCGCCGCGCTGAACCTCGCGAGCACCGCCTTTGCGGACGGCGCGCGGCTGCCGGAACGCTTCACCGCCGACGGCACCGGCGTGTCGCCGCCGCTCTACTGGACGGGCGTCCCGGCCGGCACCGAGACGCTCGCACTGGTGGTGGAGGATCCCGACGCCCCCGCCGCCCAGCCGCTGGTGCACGCGATCGTCTGGGGCATGCCGCCGTCGACCGACCAGCTGCGCGAGGGCGCGATCCAGGCGGATGGCGACGGCGCGCTCGACGGCAGCGACGTCGGCCGCAACAGCTATCTGCGCGAAGGCTGGCTGCCGCCCGATCCGCCAAGCGGCCATGGCGAGCATCGCTATGTCTTCCAGCTCTTCGCGCTCGGGCCGGGCGAGGATCTCGATCCCACCCCGGGCCGCGGCGCCGTCGTCCATGCCATGGCCGGCCGCGTGCTCGCCGCCGGCCTGCTGACCGCCACCTATTCGCGCGACGAACCCGCGGACATCGGCCCGGTCGGAAGCGCGGTGCCGTCCCCCACCTGACGGGCGCGCGACCACGGCGCAGTATCCGGTGCTCCCACCCGCGCGGGAGCACCGGTTCTGGCCTATCCGTTGACGATCGTCCCGCCATTTGGGTGCAGCACCTGCCCCGACATGTAGCTCGCATCCTCGCACGCCAGGAACAGGAAGGACGGCGCCACCTCATTGGGCTCGCCGCGGCGGCCCATCGGCGTCGACTCGCCAAAGCTCTCCAGCTTCTCCGGCGTCGCCCCGCCCGAGGGATTGAGCGGCGTCCAGATCGGCCCCGGCGCCACCGCGTTCACGCGAATGCCCTTCTCGATCAGGTTCTCGGACAGGCTGCGCGTGAAGGCAGTGATCGCCCCCTTGGTGGAAGAATAGTCCAGCAGCTCCTTCGACCCCTGGTACATGGTGACGGAGGTGCAGTTCACGATCGCCGCCCCCGGCTTCAGGTGCGGCATCGCCGCCTGCACCAGGAAGAACATGCCGAAGATGTTGGTCTGGAAGGTGCGGCGCAGCTGCTCCTCGGTGATGTCGGTGATTTCCTTGTCGGCATGCTGCTCGCCGGCATTGTTCACCAGCACGTCGAGCTTGCCGAACTCCGCGATGACCTGCGCCACCGCCTGCTCGCAGAACGCCTTGTCGCCGACGTCGCCCGCGATGGTGAGCGCGCGCCGGCCCTCGCCGCGCACGATCTCGGCGGTCTTCTCGGCATCGTCGTGCTCGCACAGATAGACGATCGCGACGTCCGCGCCCTCGCGCGCATAGAGCGCCGCCACCGCACGGCCGATGCCGCTGTCCGCGCCCGTGACGATCGCCACCTTGTCCTTCAGCCTGCCGGAGCCGGGGTAGCGTGGCGTCCAGTCCGGCTTGTCGTCCATCCGGCTCTCGTGGCCGGGCAGCGCATCTTCATGGATCATCGGGTCGAAGTCGCTCATCGCGGAAGGCCTTTTCGTCTCTGGGGGTTAGCCGGAGAACGGGAGGCCGCAGCCGATGTTCCGACGTGGTCGCCTCGGCCCGATTGCCCCTTACGCCCACCCCGTTTGTCTCGAGTAGGGATCGAGCTTGTCGAGAGCCCGTATCGAGAGAGCCACCGCAACCGGTCTCTCGACACGCCATCTCGACAAGCTCGATGGCTGCTCGATACGAACAGAAGGCGAGGAGTCCACGCTCGCCCGCAACGTCGAGCGACCCTAAAGGTCGAGCTTCTCGTAATCCGGCGGCGGGGCCACGCCCTCCATCCGCTCGGCGAGCAGCGGGCGGAAGCTCGGGCGGCTCTTCATGCCGACGTACCAGCGCTTGGCGGTGGTGTGCGTCTTCCAGTCGATCCCGCCCAGATAGTCCGCGACCGAGATCTGCGCCGCGGCCGCCAGATCGGCCAGGCTCATGGTCGCCCCGCCCAGCCAGGCGCGGTGGTCGAGCAGATAGTCGATGTAGTCGAGATGCTCGACCGCGGCCTTCATCGCGTCGCGCAGCGCGCGCGTGTCGGGCGGCAGGCGGTGGACGATGCGCTTCTCCATCCGCTCCAGCAGCAACGGCCCGGTGATCTCGCGGAAGAAATGCGTGTCGAACCAGGTGACGAGCCGGCGGATTTCTGCCCGGTCGGCCGCGGTGCCGTTCAGCATCGCCGCCTTGTCGACCGTCTCCTCGAAATATTCGCAGATCGCCATCGAATCGATCAGCGTGACGCCGCGCTCGACGTCCACCATCACCGGCGTCTGCCCGGCGGGGTTCAGGTCGAGGAACTCGTCGCGGCGCGCCCAGGGCGACTCGCGCACGGGTTCATAACCGACGCCCTTTTCCGACAAGAGCAGGCGGACCTTGCGTGAAAAGGGACACAGCGGGAATTGCAGGAGCTGCCACATGGCTTTGCTGTTAGGCGGGCGGGCACGCGGGCGGAAGGGGCTTGATGCAGGACGGGCATAGAGAATGACGGCAGTGCTGTGGCTTGCGGGCGCGATCCTGCTGGCGGAAGTGTCGCGCCACCGTGCCGCCTGCGCCGGCGCGGTGCTGCTCGCGTGCGTGTCGGGCACGACATTGCCCGACCTCGACCTCTCGCTGGGCCTGGTCCACCGCAGCATCCTCACTCACGGGCCGCTGCTGCCCGCTCTGCTGCTGCTCGGGCCGTCACGTTGGCGTCCCGCGGCGGCCGGGCTCGCGCTCGGCATCGGCCTGCACGTCGCCGCCGACACTTTCCCCAACGCCATGACCGGCTATGCGACGGTGAAGCTGCCGTTCGCCGGCTCGATCGGCGCCACCGCCTCCTACCTCTGGCTCGCCGCCAACGCGCTCGCGCTGACCGTCGTCGGCGGAATGCTGCTGGCGCGCGAGTTCCCGCCCAGGTGGCTGGCCGGGCTGCTGGCGGGCAGCGGCGCGATCGGCATCGCCTATCTGTTCGTCACCGACGGCGGCTGGCCGGCACTCGGCATCTACGCCGCCTTCGGCTGGCTCGCCGTCCGCCAACGCAAGCAGGCGCGGATCGGCTGACGTCTGACAGCCATCAATCCGTTTGTCCTGAGTGCCATTGAACGCAGTCGAAATGGCGTATCGAAGGACCGCCTCAGGTGCTTCGATACGGGTCTTCGACAGGCTCAGCGGCAGCGGGTGCCCGGCCGCGTCGCCTCCCACGCCACCGCCTGCAACCGCTCGGCCATGTCGCTGCCGATGCCGAGCTCGATCGCGGAAGCCTCCTCGCGGCCCAGCGTCCGCGGATCGCGGCCGGTGATCTCGGCGAACACGATCAGCGCCTCCAGATAATAGCCGTACACGCTCGCGTGATACTGGTCGTAGGACCAGAGCGGCGCCTGATTGTAAGCGATGCCGTCATAGGGGTTCGCATCCGCGACGCCGCGCGTCATCGCGCAGTTGAAGCCCTCGCCCACCGGCAGCACGCGCGTGCCCGGCCGCACCGTCGCCGCCCGATCGTAGGCACGGCGCAGGTCACGGGCCATGGTCTCGATCGGCTTGCCCTTCCACGGGCTCGGCTTCTGGAACACCAGGTCCGGCCGCGACCAGGTCGCCATCAGCCGCAGGTCCACCTTGGGATTGCGCGCCGCGAACAGGGCGGACAGGCGTCGCACGCCCTCCACCAGCCCGGCGGGATCGCCCGGCTTCTCCGGATCGAGGGTGCTGTATTCCTGCAGCACGACATGGTCCCAGGCGCGGTCGAACCGGTCGCGGCGGTTCTGCCAGTGCCAGTTGAGCGTGCGGCCCCCGGCCGTCTCCAGCGACACCTGATAGTCGAGCCCGGCCTGGTCCGCGAACCGCTTGAACAGCGCCGGCACGCCGCCCAGACCCTCGCCGTTCAGGTCGGTGACGGTGTCGGGACGATATTTCCACGCGGGCGAGTTGGCGCCGAAGGTGAAGCTGTTGCCGACGAACAGGATCGTCTCCGCCCCCGCGGGAACAGCCCCCGCCAGCAGCGTGGCCGCCACGATCCCGATCCAGCGTGCGAACTTCATGCCTCTCTCCCGATGCGCCGCCTCTCCGGCCGCCCGCCGCTTCATCGGCATTCGGCGCGCAACTGCAACCGCCTTTGCACAAGGCGGGAGAAAAGATCCGGCACTGTGGGAGAGTGGATGCCCCGCGTGGATTCGAACCACGATTGACGGAGTCAGAGTCCGTAGTCTTACCATTAGACGACAGGGCAACGTCGTGAGGGCGCGCTGTTAGGGGGCGCGCGCGACGCGGTCAAGCCTGTTTTCACGCGGATGCGCGATCGACGCGCCGCGCACGCTCCGGCGACCCCAGCGGGCGCCCCGTCGCGGAACCCGTCTTCGCCGCCGTTCCGGTCCCAGCCTCGCCTTGCCGTTGCCAGAAGGTTCCGCTAGCTTTTCCGTCAAGCACCGAGCGGCGGATCTCCGCCGTGACGGAACAGAACATAAGAAGAAAGTGACGGCATGGGGGAATCCACCGCCCGGTTGCCGCACCGGCGGGGCGTTGCCCCCGCCCGTTCGGGACCACATGCACCAGCGCAATCGCGCTTTGCCAAGGCGCGCCATTTCGCGGCGCTGGACCTCGGCACCAACAACTGCCGGCTGCTGATCGCGCGGCCGCAAGGATCGGGCTTCGCGGTCGTCGATGCCTTTTCGCGAATCGTGCGACTCGGCGAAGGGCTTGCGGCGACCGGCCGGCTGAGCGAAGCCGCGATCGAACGCACCATCGCCGCGCTCCGGATCTGCGCCGACAAGCTGCGCCGCCGCAACGTCACCCTGTCGCGCGCCGTCGCGACGGAGGCGTGCCGGCGCGCGACCAACGGCGCCGACTTCATCCGGCGCGTACATGAGGAGACCGGTATCTTTCTGGACGTGATCTCGGCCGAGGAGGAGGCCCGACTCGCCGTGCTCGGCTGCCATGCGCTGCTGGAGCCGGGCGACGGCCCGGCGCTGGTGTTCGACATCGGCGGCGGCTCGACCGAACTGGTCCTGCTCGACACCGCGGGGCCGGTTCCCCGGGTCGTGGACTGGCACAGCACCCCCTGGGGCGTGGTGTCGCTGACCGAAAGCCTGGGCGCCGGCCGCGCCGCGCCGATCGCCAGCGGCGCGTTCGACGCGATGCGCGCCTGCGTGTCCGAAAGCTTCGCACCCTTTGCCGCGCGCCTGCCCGAGGTCACCGGCCAGCGCCGGCTGCTCGGCACCAGCGGCACCGTGACCACGCTTGCAAGCGTCCATCTCGGGCTCGACAGCTATGATCGCTCGGCGATCGACGGGCTGATCGTGCCGGCCGACGCGATGCGCCAGGTCAGCCGCCGGCTTGCCGGGCTGGAGCTCTCCGGCCGCGCCAAGGTGCCCTGCATCGGACCCGAGCGCGCCGACCTGGTGGTCGCCGGCTGCGCCATCCTGGAGGCAATCCTGGACCTGTGGCCGGCCGAGCGCCTCGGCATCGCCGATCGCGGCATCCGCGAGGGCATTTTGCGCCGCCTGATGCAGGGGCGCTACGCATGAGGGGCGCACCTCCGGGGCGCCAGCGCGTCCGCACCGCCCGCGGCCGCACCGCGCAGTCGACCCGCTGGCTCGAACGCCAGTTGAACGATCCCTATGTGAAGCGCGCCAAGGCCGAAGGCTATCGCAGCCGCGCCGCCTACAAGCTGCTGGAGCTCAACGAGCGCTTCCACCTGCTGCGCGGCGTCAAGCGCGTGGTCGACCTCGGCATCGCGCCGGGCGGCTGGTCGCAGGTCGTGCGCAAGCTCGCGCCCTCCGCCGCCATCGCCGGCATCGACCTCTTACCCGTCGATCCGATCGACGGCGTCACCATCTTCCAGCTCGACTTCCTCCACGAAACCGCGCCGGACCTATTGCGTGAGGCGTTGGGCGGCGAGGCGGACCTGGTGATGTCGGACATGGCGGCCAACACCGTCGGGCACCCGCAGACCGATCACCTGCGCACCATGGCGCTGGTGGAGGCGGGCGTGATGTTCGCCTGCGAAGTGCTGCGCCCCGGCGGCGCCTTCGTCGCCAAGTCGCTGGCGGGCGGCGCCGACAATGCCTTGATCGCCGAACTCAAGCGCAACTTCGCGACGGTAAAGCACGCCAAGCCCCCGGCAAGCCGCAAGGGTTCGTCGGAATGGTATGTGATCGCGCAGGGCTTCAAGGGCCGCGCGAAGGTGGCGGCGGAAGACTCGGCGGACGAGTAGGCCTCGCCGCGAGGGCGGCCTTCCACTGCCAGCTGGGCATCGTACCCCGGCGAAGGCCGGGGCCCAGTCGGGATGCGTTGGCGAGGGAGCGCACACCACCGAAAACTCCGGAGCTGGACCCCGGCCTTCGCCGGGGTACAGGTCTGCCTGCGCCTACGGGTTCAGGGACGAAGGACGAGCTACCACGGCTCCGTGTTTCCACGCCCCAGCCCACGCCTTGCCTTCGGCGAGGCGTTGCGCCACTCCCCACGCCATGAACGCTCCCGCTCCCAAGCCCTGGGTCCTCGACATCGCGCCCTATATTCCGGGCCGCGCGACCAACGACGGCGGCCGGCCGGTCGTAAAGCTCTCGGCCAACGAGAACCCGCTCGGCACCTCGCCCGAGGCGAAGGCGGCATTCGCGGCAGCCCAGGCGAGCCTGGAGCGCTATCCCGACCCGAGCGCGATCGCGCTGCGCGAGGCGCTCGCCGCCGCCCATGGCCTGGACCCTGCGCGCGTGATCTACGGCACCGGCTCGGACGAGCTGCTGCACCTCGCCGCCGGCGCCTATGCCGGCCCGGGCGACGAGGCGATCTACGTCCGCTACGGCTTCGCGGTCTACGACATCGCCATCCGCCGCGTAGGGGCCACCCCGGTGGTGGCGCTCGACCGCGACTATGCGACCGATGTCGACGCGATCCTGGCCGCGGTGACCGATCGCACCACGCTCGTCTATGTCGCCAACCCCAACAACCCGACCGGCACCTTCGCGCCCGCCGCCGAGATCGCGCGCCTGCACGCCGGACTGCCGTCGCATGTGCTGCTGGTGCTCGACCAGGCCTATGCCGAGTATCTGGAGCCGGAGGACGACGACCTCGGCCTCCAGCTGGTCGAGGCGCATGACAACGTCTTCGTCACCCGCACCTTCTCCAAGATCCACGGCCTTGCCGCCGAGCGGATCGGCTGGGGCTATGGCTCGGCCGCGGCGATCGACGCGATGCACCGCATCCGCGCGCCCTTCAACGTCACCACCGCAGGCCAGCTCGCCGCCATCGCCGCCGTCGGCGACACCGGCTTCGTCGAGCGCAGCCGCGCCCACAACCGGCAGTGGCGCGAGTGGCTGGCGGGCGAGGTCGCCGCACTCGGCAACGCCGGCCTGCGCGCCGTGCCGTCCGAAACCAACTTCCTCCTCGTCCTGTTCGAGGGGCCGGTCTCGGCCGAGATCGCCTACAAGGGGCTGATGGACGCGGGCTACATCACCCGCTGGCTGCCGGGTCAGGGCCTCGCTAACGGCCTGCGTATCACCATCGGCACCGAAGAGCAGATGCGCGGCCTGGCCGAGGCGCTGCGCGGGATCGTCGGCTGATGCTGCCCTTCGCCCGCGTCGCCGTGATCGGCCTGGGGCTGATCGGCTCGTCGGTCGCGCGCGCGGTGCGCGAGGCGATGCCGAACGTCCGCCTCACCGGCCACGACGCCGACCCCCAGGTGCGCGAGACCGCGCGCGCGCTGAACCTCGTCGACGACGTCGCCGATCATCCGGGCGCCGCCGTCCTCGATGCCGAGCTGGTGGTGCTGTGCGTACCCGTCGGCGCGATCGGTGCCGTCGCCGCCGAGCTCGCGCCCGACCTGCCCGAAGGCGTGATCGTCACCGACGTCGGTTCGAGCAAGGCCAGCGTCGCCCAGGCACTGGCGGAAGCGCTTCCCGGCGTCGCCGTCATCCCCGCCCACCCGGTCGCCGGCACCGAGCGCTCGGGGCCGGAGGCAGGCTTTGCGACGCTGTTCCGCAACCGCTGGTGCATCCTCACCCCCGCCGAAGACGCCGACCCCGTCGCCGTCGAGCGCGTCGCCGAATTCTGGCGCCGGCTGGGCGCCGACATCGAGCGGATGGCGCCCGAGCACCACGACCGCGTGCTCGCCGTCACCAGCCACCTGCCCCACCTGATCGCCTACACCATCGTCGGCACCGCCTCCGACCTGGAGGAAGTGACCCAGAGCGAGGTGATCAAATATTCCGCGGGCGGCTTCCGCGACTTCACCCGCATCGCGGCGTCCGACCCGACGATGTGGCGCGACGTGTTCCTCAACAACCGCGAGGCGGTGCTCGACATGCTCCAGCGCTTCTCGGAGGATCTGTCGGCGCTCCAGCGTGCGATCCGCTGGGGCCAGGGCGACGAACTGTTTGACCGCTTCACCCGCACCCGCGCGATCCGCCGCTCGATCGTCGAGCAAGGCCAGGACGACGCCCGCGCCGACTTCGGCCGCAACCACGAATAGCGGGGGCTCACCCAACACCGTACCCGGCGAAGGCCGGGGCCCAGTTGAGCAGCAGGCCGTGATGGAGCATGCCCAAGCCGTGCTCCTGCGAAGGGCAGGAGCCCAGGGTTGCGGGCATAACCGCCGTTGCTCTGCTTGGCCCTGGATCCCCGCCTGCGCGTGGATACAGTAAAGGGGCGAACGGGCCTGCTTCTTGAGCCAGCGCGCGGCGGGTGTGCCGCGGCCCACCCGCCGCCTTCCCACCTTGGCCCCGGCCTTCGCCGGGGCACAAGTACGCCTCAGTCCGCGAACGGATCCCGCACCAGGATCGTGTCCTCGCGCTCCGGGCTGGTCGACACCAGCGCCACCGGGCACTGGATCAGCTCCTCCACGCGGCGGATGTACTTGATCGCCTGCGCCGGAAGCTCGGCCCAGCTGCGCGCGCCTGCCGTCGACTCCTGCCAACCCGGCATCGTCTCATAGATCGGCTCCACCTTCGCCTGGTCGGCGGCGTGCGCCGGATAATAGTCGAGCGTCTCGTCGCCGAGCTTGTAGCCCGTGCAGATCGAGATTTCCTCGAACCCGTCGAGCACGTCGAGCTTGGTGAGCGCGATGCCAGTCACGCCGGACACCGCGACCGACTGGCGCACCAGCACCGCGTCGAACCAGCCACAGCGGCGCTTGCGGCCCGTGACGGTGCCGAACTCATGGCCGCGCTCGCCCAGCCGCTGGCCGGTCGCATCCTCCAGCTCGGTCGGGAACGGACCCGATCCGACGCGGGTGGTGTACGCCTTGGCGATCCCCAGCACGAAGCCGACGGCGCCAGGGCCCAAGCCCGAACCGCCCGCCGCGGTGCCAGCGATGGTGTTGGACGAGGTGACGAACGGATAGGTGCCGTGATCGATGTCGAGCAGCACGCCCTGTGCGCCCTCGAACAGGATGCGGCGGCCGCGGGTGCGGGCCTCGTTCAGGTCCCGCCACACCGGCCGCGCGAACGGCAGCACGAAGCCCGCGATCTCGCGCAGCTGCTCGAGCAGCGCGGCACGATCGATCGGCGGCTCGCCAAAGCCCGCGCGCAGTGCGTCGTGGTGCGCGGACAGGCGATCGAGCTGCGGCTCGAGCGAATCGAGGTGGGCGAGGTCGCACACGCGCAGCGCGCGGCGGCCGACCTTGTCCTCATAGGCCGGGCCGATGCCGCGGCGGGTGGTGCCGATCTTGCCGGCGCCGCTCGCATCCTCGCGCAGCCCGTCGAGGTCGCGGTGGAACGGCAGGATCAGCGTGCAATTGTCGGCGATACGCAACGTGTCGGGGGTGACCTCCACGCCCTGGTCGCGCAGGCGGGCCACTTCGTCGCGAAGCGCCCAGGGGTCCAGCACCACGCCGTTGCCGATCACCGAAGGCGTGCCGCGCACGATGCCCGAGGGCAGCAGCGACAGCTTATAGGTCTTGCCGTCGACCACCAGCGTATGGCCGGCATTGTGCCCGCCTTGGAAGCGGACCACCACATCGGCACGCTCCGCCAGCCAATCGACGATCTTGCCCTTGCCCTCGTCGCCCCATTGAGCGCCGATTACCGCCACGTTCGCCACGCCAGTTCCTTTATATGCGTGAAAAGCGGGGCCGCCCTAAAGCGCGGGGGCGTCCGCGTCCACCCGTAGAGGCCACGCGCGGCGCAGCGGGCAGCCGGGACGCCGCCCGATCAGTATTTCTGCTGGCGCTCGTAGAGCGAGCGATAATGCTGGATGCGCGTCACACGCAGCCCCGGCATGCCGGACCGGTCGATCGCGCGCTGCCAGCTGGCGAATTCCTCGGGCGAAAGCCTGTAGCGGCTGCAGACCTCGTCGATGGTCAGCAGCCCGCCGTTCACCGCCGCGACCACCTCCGCCTTGCGCCGGACGACCCACCGCGTCGTGTCGGGCGGCGGCAGCGAATCGAGCGTCAGCGGCTCGCCGAGCGGCCCGATCACCTTTGCGGGACGGATCTTCTGGTTCTCGATCATCTTCTACCTCTAGGGGCGCCGGCCTGCCCCAACACGACCGACTCCCGGTTCTGATCCCTGTTATGCCTCGCGGGTAAAGATTCCCTTCACCCCTGCCCTTCCCCCGGTGCCACGCGCGGCGGGCGCAGCGCTTCCGCAACCGCCGGATGGAACGCCCCGTGGCGCGGCGACAGCAAGCCTTCGCTTGCCCGTGCCATGGCGACCTTTGCCTGCACCCGGGCGGTGGCGCTTGCCGCCTGGCGCGCGCTTGCCCCCGCAAGCAGCACGGCCAGATCGACGGGCAGGGCGGTGACCGCAATGCCGCGCTCCAATCGGGCGAAACTCAGGTCCAACGAGACTCCTTCCAACCGTTCGGTAGCCGTCCGGTCTAGGGAAAGATGCTAAACAGCCCGTAAAAGCGGCTCCCTTCCGTCCTGCTTTTTGCATCCGCTCGTCGCGCCTCCTATGTGGCCGCCCATGATCGAAGGCGATTTCCAGCTCGAGTCCCCGGTGCGCGCGCGCCGCATCGTCGTCGCCATGTCCGGCGGTGTCGACAGCTCGGTGGTGGCCGCACTGGCCACGCGCACGGGTGCCGAGACGATCGGCGTCACGCTCCAGCTCTACGACCATGGCGCCGCGGTCGGCCGGGCGGGCAGCTGCTGCGCCGGCCGCGACATCCGCGACGCACGCGCGGTGTGCGACAGCCTGGGCATCGCCCACTATGTCTTCGATCACGAGACCAGCTTTCGCGAGAACGTGATCGACGACTTCGCCGACGAATATCTCGCCGGCCGCACGCCGATCCCGTGCGTAAAGTGCAACATGGGGCCCAAATTCACCGACCTGCTCGCGCTCGCCCGCGATCTGGGCGCGGATTGCCTGGCGACCGGCCATTATGTCCGCCGCGTGCTCGGCGCCGAGGGTGCCGAGCTCCACCGCGCGGTCGATCCCGCGCGCGACCAGAGCTATTTCCTGTTCGCCACCACCCGCGCGCAGCTCGACTTCATCCGCTTCCCCTTGGGCGGCATGCCCAAGGCGCGGGTGCGGGAGATCGCCGCGGAGATGGGGCTGGGCGTCGCCGCCAAGCCCGACAGCCAGGACATCTGCTTCGTACCCGACGGCGACTATGCCGGGCTGGTCCGCAAGCTGCGCCCAGGCGCCGACGCCGGTGGCGAGATCGTCGACCTGGAGGGCCGCGTCCTCGGCCGCCACGCCGGCCTCGTCGGCTTCACCGTCGGCCAGCGCCGCGGGATCGAGATCGGCGGCCAGCCCGAGCCGCTCTACGTGGTCCGGCTGGAGCCGGAGACCCGGCGTTTGGTGGTCGGTCCGCGCATCGCGCTGGCGGTCGGCGCCGCGCGGCTCGCCGACATCAACTGGCTGGGCGGCGACCGCGGCCAGCCGCTCACCGCCAAGGTCCGCTCGATGGCCAAGCCCGTGCCCGCGCGTCTGGAGGGCGACCGGCTGGTGTTCGAGGCTCCGGAATATGGCGTGGCACCCGGCCAGGCGGCGGTGCTCTACGCCGGCGACCGCGTGCTCGGCGGCGGCTGGATCGCGGAGACCGAGTCGGCAATGGCGCTGGCGGCCTGACGGAGCCTTAGCGCTCTCCCCACCAAATCCGTTTATCCCGAGTAGCCATCGAGTAGCGGCGCAGCCGCGTATCGAGAGGGCGTATCGAGGGAGGGTGGGCGCGCGGAACCGTACCTCGATACGAGCCCTCGATACGCTGCTGGCGCAGCTACTCGGTCTCTACTCGGCACGAACGGGGAAGAATGGATCGGCACGGAGTACAAGCCTCCCGGCCCCCACCCTCACGGCAGCAGGAAACTTCCCTCGATCACCGTCACGCAGCGCCCGCCCAGAACCGCGCGCTCCCCGTCCAGCCGCACGCTCAGCCGCCCGCCGCGTGCGCTCGCCTGATAGGCGGTGAAGCGGTCGCGCCCAAGCCGCTGCGTCCAATAGGTCGCCATCACCGCATGGGCGGAGCCCGTCACCGGGTCCTCGGCGATCCCGCAGCCCGGCGCGAACACCCGGCTGATCACGTCGGTGTCGCGCCCCGGCGCGGTGACGATCACGATCGCCTCGCCCTCCACCATCAACCCCGCGGGATCGGGCTGGAGCTGCTCGACCGTCTCGGCACGCGCCACCACCGCCAGCGCATAGCCGTTGGCGTGCCACAGCGTCTCCTCGACCGCACAGCCAAGCGCCGCCACGATCTCCGGCAGCGGCTTCGGCTCGGGCGCCCAGGCCGGCAGCACCATCGCATAGCCGTCCCCGTCGCGCGCCACCTCCAGCACCCCGGCACGGCGCGTGCGGAACCGCACCCGCTCCAGCGCCGGATCGGCCGACAGCAGCGTGTGGCCGCTCGCCAGCGTCGCATGGCCGCACAGCATCACCTCCTCGGTGGGGGTGAACCAGCGCAGCTCGCGATCGGCCTCGCCGCTCGCGTCGGGCACCAGGAACGCGGTCTCCGACAGGTTGTTCTCGGCCGCGACCTGCTGGAGCACCGCGTCCTCGGGCCAGGCGTCGAGCTGGAGCACCGCCGCCGGATTGCCGCCGAAGGCCGCGTCGGCGAACGCATCGACCTGCGTGAACGGTACCCGCATGCTCATCCTCCCACCCGCTTGCCGAACCAGTGCGGCGTCACGTCCGCTTCCACCAGCGGATTGTCGGTATCGACGTGGCCCTCGGGATCGAGGTGGATCAGCACCTCCACCCGCGGATAGGCGCGGCGCAGGTTCTTCTCGACCGCCTCGACGATATCGTGCGCCTCGGCGACGTTGAGCGTGCGGTCCACCTCCATGTGGAACTGCGCGAAGTCATGGCTGCCGGAGCGGCGCGTGCGGAAGTCATGGATGCCGCGCAGCCCCTCCTGGCGCGCCGCCACGTCCAGGAACGCCCGCCGCTCGGCCTCGGGCCACTCCTTGTCCATCAGCTGGTCGATCGCCTGGCTCGATGCGCGGAACGCACCCCAGGCGAGCCACAGCGCGATGGCAATGCCGAACACCGGATCGGCGCCGGACCAGCCGACATAGTGGTCGAGCGCGATCGCCGCGATCACCGCCAGGTTGAGCAGCAGGTCCGACTGATAGTGGACGCTGTCCGCGCGCACCGCGACCGATCCGGTCTTTCGGATGATGGAACGCTGATAGGCGAGCAGCGCAAAGGTGCCGACGATCGCCACCATCGACACGCCGATGCCGAACTCCGGGTCGGCGGTTTCGCCCGGCTCGGCAAAGGCGGCGATGGCGCGCCAGGCGATGCCGACGGCGGAAGCCGCGATCAGCGCCACCTGGAACAGCGCCGCCAGCGCCTCCGCCTTGCCGTGGCCGAAACGGTGGTCGTGGTCCGCGGGCGTCGCCGCCAGCCGCACGCCGTACAGCGTCACGAGGCTGGCGAGCAGGTCGAGCGCGGTGTCGGCAAGGCTGCCGAGCATCGCCACCGATCCGGTGGTCCAGGCCGCCACGCCCTTGAGCGACAGCAGCGCCAGCGCCATCGCGACCGACGCGATCGCCGCCCGCACCGCATAGGGGATGATCCGCCCGCGTTCGGCCTCGGTCATGGGAACAGCAGCCCCTCGGTCCAGCCGTCCGCCGTGCGGGTGAACAGCCGCCGCTCGTGCAGGCGATAGGCGCGGTCCTGCCAGAACTCGATCGTGTCGGGCACGACGCGATAGCCGCCCCAGTGCGGCGGGCGCGGCACGTCGCCGCCCGCAAAGCGCGCCTGCACCTCTGCGAACCGCTCGTCGAAGCGCTCGCGCGCCTCCAGCGGGCGCGACTGGAGCGACGCCCAGGCGCCCAGCTGCGAGTCGCGCGGCCGCGACGCGAAATACACGTCCGACTCGGCGTCGCTCGCCTGGACGACGGCGCCTTCGATCCGCACCTGCCGGCGCAGCCCCTTCCAGTGGAACAGCAGCGCCGCCTGGGGATTGGCGGCCAGGTCGGTGCCCTTCCGGCTCTCGCGATTGGTGTAGAAGACGAAACCCAGGTCCGGGCCATGGCCCTTCAGCAGCACCTCGCGCACCGACGGGCGCCCGCCCGCGTCCGCCGTGGCCAGCGCCATGGCATTGGGGTCGTTGGGCTCGCTCGCCGCGGCTTCGTCCAGCCAGGTGTCGAACAGCGCGAAAGGGTCGGTCGTCATGCGCGGCCCTATACGCCGCTTCGGCCCGTTTCGCACCCCTGGCCCTCGTGCCGATTCCGAGCGGAGCCGGGAACGACTCTTTCTCCTGGGAATTGCATCGGTTGCGCAACAAGGAAACGGCGATGGCGGCAAGAGCGTATTGGCAGGGGCAGATACGGCTCGCGCTGGTGTCGATCCCCGTGGAAATCTATTCGGCGACCAAGTCGGGCGCGGCGGTCTCCTTCCGTCAGATCCACGAGCCGACCGGCAAGCCGATCAAGTACGAAAAGAGCGTGGCCGGCGTCGGCCCGGTCGATCCCGACGAGATTGTCAAGGGCTATGAGGTCGAGAAGGGCAACTACATCCTGCTCGAACAGGATGAGATCGACGCCGTGAAGCTCGAGTCCAAGAAGACGCTCGAGCTCACCCAGTTCGTCGATGCCGACGAGATCGACGTGCTCTACTATGAAAAGCCCTATTTCGTGGTGCCGGCCGACGACCTCGCCGAGGAGGCGTTCATCGTCCTGCGCGAGGCGCTTCGCCGCAGCAGGAAGGTGGGCCTGGGCCAGCTGGCGCTGCGCGGCCGCGAATATGTGGTGAGCCTGAAACCCTGCGGGCGCGGCATGATCCTGGAGACGCTGCGCTACGCCGACGAGGTGCATCGCGCGCAAGGCTATTTCCGCGACATCCCCGATGAGAAGCCGGACGAGGACCTGCTCGACCTCGCCGAGACGCTGATCGCCAAGAAGACCGCCAAGTTCGATCCGCAGGAATTCCACGACCGCTATGTCGATGCGCTGAAAGACCTGATCGAGCGCAAGAAGAAGTCCAAGGGCAAGATCGTCGACACCAGCGACGACGAGGACGCCCGCCCCACCGGCTCCAACGTCGTCGACCTGATGGCCGCGCTCAAGAAATCGCTGGAGAAGCCGGGGGAGACCAGCGGCAAGCCCGCACCCAAGAAGCGCACGACGAGCAAGGCGGCGAACGACGCGGCCGAAGACAAGCCCGCGCACAAGCCGGCCGCGAAGAAGCCGGCCGCCAAACCCGCCGCCAAGGCCCCGGCCCGCAAACGTGCTTGACGCTCTCCCCGCGCCCCACACCCGTATCCCGGCGCAGGCCGGGATCCAGAGCCCAGCAGCGCAACGGCCAGCGAGTCCCACCTGGACCCCGGCCTCCGCCGGGGTACGCGAGGGGAGGACCCGCTAAATGCCCAAGACCGACCCCCTCGCCCTCTACAACGCCAAGCGCGACTTCAGCCGCACCGCCGAGCCCGCGGGCACGCTGGAGCCCGGTCACGGCAACCGCTTCATCGTCCAGAAGCACGACGCGACCCGCCTCCACTGGGACTTCCGCCTCGAACTCGACGGCGTGCTCAAAAGCTGGGCGGTCACCCGCGGCCCCAGCCTCGATCCCGACCAGAAGCGGCTGGCGGTGCGGACCGAGGACCATCCGCTCTCCTATGGCGACTTCGAAGGCACCATTCCCAAGGGCGAATACGGCGGCGGCACGGTGATGCTGTGGGACGACGGCACCTGGGCGCCGATCGCCGGCAAGTCCGCCAAGGACCTGGAGAAGGGTCATCTCCACTTCGTCCTCGACGGCGAGCGGATGAAGGGCGAGTGGCTGCTGATCCGGCTGAAACCGCGCGGCCGCGAGAAGAACGAGAACTGGCTGCTGCGCAAGATCGACGACGCGGAGGCCGGCGGCGCCGACACCTTGGTCGAAACCGCGCTCACCAGCGTGAAGACCGGCAGGACGATGGACGAGATCGCCGCTGGCAAGAAGGCCGCGACCAAGCCCAAGGCGAAGCCGGCTGCCAAGACGGCCACCAAAGCCGCCGCCAGGCCCGAGCCCCGCGCCCCGGCCAAGTCGCGCGCAAAGACCGCGCAAGCCGGCAAGCGCCCCGCCTTCACCGAACCGCAGCTGTGCACGCTGGTCGATGCCGTACCCGCCGGCAACGCCTGGCTGCACGAGGTAAAGTACGACGGCTATCGCGCGCTGGTCGCGATCGGCAAGGGCGGCCCCACCATCTACACCCGTAGCGGCCTCGACTGGACGGCCAAGTTCCCCGGCATTGCCGAGGCCGCCGCCGCCATCCCCGCCGGCAGCGCCCTGATCGACGGCGAGATCGTCGCCTTCAAGGATGGCCGCCCCGACTTCTCGACGCTGCAGGAGGCGATCAGCAACGGCGGCGACATGGCTTTTTTCGCCTTCGACCTGCTCGAGGTGGACGGCGAGGACCTGCGCGCCCTCCCCCAGGTGCAGCGCAAGGACCGGCTGCGCCCCCTCATCGAGAATGTCGACGCGCGGCTCCATTACTCCGAGCATGTCGTCGGCGCCGGCGAGAAGCTGTTCGAGGCGATGTGCCGGGAGGGCTATGAAGGCGTCGTCTCCAAGCGCGCCGACGCTCCCTACCGCGGCACCCGCACCAAAGGCTGGCTCAAGACCAAGTGCATCCGCCGGCAGGAATTCGTGATCGTCGGCTGGTCGCCCTCCACCGCCGCCAGCCGCGGCCTGCGCTCGCTGCTGCTGGCGGTGAACGGGCCCGACGGCCTGGTCTATGCCGGCAAGGTCGGCACCGGCTTCAACGCCGACACCATCGACGACCTGCGCGAACGCCTCGACAAGATCGCCACCAAGACGCCGCCTGTCTCCGTCCCCCGCGCGGCGGCGCGCGGCGCGCATTGGGTGAAGCCCAAGCTCGTCGCCGAGGTCGCCTTCGCCGAATTCACCGCCGAGCAGGTCATCCGCCACGCGAGCTTCATCGCCCTGCGCGAGGACAAGCGCCCGGAGGAAGTGGTCGCCGAAACGCCCGAGGCCGCGCCGGCGCGCGGCAAGGCCGAGGTGCCGACTTCCTCGATCAAGATCACCAACCCGGACCGGGTGATCTTCCCGGAGGACGGCGCCACCAAGGGCGATCTCGCCACCTACATCGCGCAGGTCTCGCCGATCATGCTGCCCTGGGTCGCCAACCGCCCGATCAGCCTGGTCCGCTGTCCCCAGGGTCGCGCCAAGCAGTGCTTCTTCCAGAAGCACGACGCCGGCAGCTTCGGCGACCATGTCGACCATGTCGACATTCGCGAGAAGGACGGCTCGACCCAGCCCTATCTCTACGTCCGCGACCTCGATGGGCTGATGGCCTGCGTGCAGATGGGCACGATCGAGTTCCACGGCTGGGGATCCCGCGCCGAGGATGTCGAGCGCCCCGACCGGCTGGTGTTCGACCTGGACCCGGACGAAGGCCTCGATTGGAAAGACGTCCAGCGCGCGGCCGAGGATCTGAAGCGCCACCTCGCCGACATGGGGCTCGCAAGCTTTCCGATGCTGTCGGGCGGCAAGGGCGTGCACGTCGTCGTGCCGCTCACCCCCCAGGCCGAATGGCCGGCGGTGAAGTCCTTTGCCGATCGCTTCGCCCGCGCCGTGGCCGCCGCCGAGCCCGAACGCTTCACCGCCACCATGTCCAAGGCCAAGCGGGTCGGCCGCATCTTCATCGACTGGCTGCGCAACCAGCGCGGCGCCACCGCCGTCATGCCCTATTCCGCGCGCGCTCGCCCGGGCGCCCATGTCGCGGCGCCTGTCAGCTGGGCCGAGTTCGGCGACATCGAGACGCCCAAGCGCTTCTCGATCCACGATGCCGCCGAGCTCATCGAGCGCGCCAACGGCCGCGGCCTCGCCGGCTGGGGCATCGCCGACCAGCCCTTGCCCGATCTTTGACGGAGCACGCCGCCACCGCCTGCGGTTGCGCCGCGGCAAGGATTGTGGTCGACACCCTCCAGCTGCAACCGGAGTGTTGAATTGGCGAGCCGCGCCCTAGCCAGCCTGTTCGACGCACGGACGATCGCCGGCCGGTGGGCCGCCGACTATTGCGCGCAGGCGCCTGCGGGCGACGTGCTGTGCGATTCGGGGGACCGCGCCCCTTGGCTCGCGGCGCTGGAGGAGCTTGCCGCCACCACCGGCGACTCGCTCGACCACGCCCGCGAGCGCGCGCAGCGCCAGGCCGACGACGTCGGCCTCGGCCACCGCATGCCCGGTGAGAGCGAGGAGCGTCGCTGGCCGCTGTCGCCGGTCCCGCTGCTGATCGACAGCGACGCGTGGCAGGCGATCGCCGCCGGAATCGCCGAGCGCGCCGAGCTGGTCGAGGCGGTGACCGCCGATCTCTACGGCCCCGGGCGCCTGGTGTCGGAGGGGGCGATCCCCGCCGCGCTGGTCACCGGCAGCCCCTTGTTCCTGCGGCCGATGGTGGGGGTGACGCCGCCGGGCGGCCACCACCTCCATTTCTTTGCCGCCGACCTCTGCCGCGACGCAGACGGGCGCTGGCGCGTGCTCGCCGATCATCTGCGCGCGCCCGTCGGCGCCGGCTATGCGCTGGAGAACCGGCTGGCGATCGCGCGCACGCTGGGGGGCCTGCAGGGGCGGCTCAACGTCCGCCGGCACGCCCCCTTCTTTGCCGCCATGCGCGACGGCCTCGCCGCCACTTGCCGCCGCAGCGAACCGCGCATCGGCCTGCTCACGCCCGGCCGGCTCAACCCCAGCTATGCCGAGCAGGCGCATCTCGCGCGCTATCTGGGCTTCCTGCTGGTCGAAGGCGCCGACCTCGCCGTCCGCGACGACCGGCTCTACGTCCGCACCATCGCCGGGCTGAAGCGGATCGACGCGCTGTGCCGCCGGGTCGATCCCCGCCTGCTCGATCCGCTCGCCTTCGACGCCAGCTCGACGATCGGCGTGCCGGGTCTCGTCGACGCGATGGCAGCCGGCAACGTCGTCGTCGCCAACGCGTCGGGTGCGGGCATGCTCGAGGCACCCGCCTTTTCCGCCTTCCTGCCCGCGCTCGCACAGCGGCTGAACGGCGCCCCGCTCCAGCTTCCCAACATCGCCACCTGGTGGTGCGGCCAGCCGGCCGAGCGCGCGCACGTGCTCGCCAACCTCGATCAGATGGTGGTGGCACCCGCCTTCGGCCCCGCCCCGCTCGGCCTTCCGGGCGGGGGCCCGGTGCTCGGTGCCGATCTCGATGCCGACGCGCGCCGGCTCCTGGCCGAGGACATGGCGCGCCGGCCGCAGGACTATGTCGGCCAGGAAGCGGTCTGCCTCTCGACCATGCCCTTTGCCGAGGGGGAGCGGCTCGCCCCGCGGCCGTTCACCCTCCGCGTCTTCGCCGCGCGCGACGCGGACGGCCGGTGGGCGGTGCTTCCCGGCGGCTTCGCGCGCCTGGGCGGTGAGCCGGATACCCGCGCGACCGTGATGGGCGAGGGGAGCTGGTCCGCCGACGTTTGCGTCCACGGCGCCGATCCGGTGCTCCCCGTCTCGCTCCTGCCCGTCGCCGGCGCGGTCGAGCTGCGCCGCAATCCCGGCACCCTGCCCAGCCGGGTCGCCGACAATCTCTTCTGGCTCGGCCGCTACCTGGAACGCGGCGAGGCGCTGCTGGGCGCGACCCGCGTGCTGCTCGGCCATTCGATCAGCGCCGACACCGGCGCCGCACTCGCCGACGAGACCGTCGCGCGGCTGGTCGCGCTGATCGCCGACGCAGGTGCCGCCCCTGCGCCTGCCGGTCGCCGCCGCCGCGAGCTCGTCGAGTTCGCCCGCATCGCGATCGACGGTACCGAGGGCCAGTGGCACAACGTCCGCCAGATCAACCGGCTGGCCGCCGGCATCGGCGCCATCTCGCGCGATCGGCTGTCGGCGGACATGATGCGCCTGCTCGACGCGCCCCATCCCAGCCGCGGGGGGCTGCTCGACCGTGCCGGCTCGCTCCAGCGCCGCTACGCCGCCTTGGCCGGACTTTCGGCCGAGCACATGGCCCGCACCGACGCCTGGCGCTTCCACGATCTCGGCCGGCGGATAGAGCGGGCGCTCGCGATCACCCGCGCGCTTCGCACCTTTGCCGGTTGCGAGGCGACCTCGGACGATCTCTCCACCCTGCTCGACCTCGCCGACAGCCAGATCAGCTATCGCCAACGCTATCTCACCAGCTTCGGGCGCCTGCCCGTGCTGGACCTGGTCGCGCTTGATCCCGGCAACCCGCGCGCCATCGCCTTTCAGGTGGGGGCGATCGCCGAGCATCTCGCCCGGCTACCCGTGCTGTCCGACTCCGGCATCGCCGAGCCGCAGCAGGCACTGGCGACCGCGGTGCAGGCGATGGTCGCCACCGCCACTGCCGCCAGCCTCGATCCCGCCGCCATAGGCGCACTGGAGGCCAAGCTCATGGAGCTCTCCGACGCGATCGCCGCGCGCTACTTCCTCCAGGGGGCCGAGCCGTTGCGCGGCTCCGGGCTGACGCTCGCATGATGCGCTATGCCATCCGGCACGTGACGCGATTCGAATATGCCGATGCGGCGGGGTTCGCGCGGTGCAACCTCCGGCTGAAGCCGATCCTCTGGTCCGGCCAGACGCTCGACGATTACCACCTCTCGGTCGAGCCCGGCGGCGAGACCGCGCCCGCCCGCGCCCAGGCCGGGCTCGCCAACGTCATGCGGCTGGTGGTCGAAAAGCCTGAGCGCGAGCTCACCATCGAAAGCCGCGCGCTGATGACGGTCGACCGGCCGCTGCCGATGCCCGCCCCCGACGACCCGACCCTGGCAGAAATCGCCGCCTGGGCGCGCGACAGCCGCGACGTCGGCCCGGCGAGCCCGGCCAGCTACCTCTTCCCCTCCCCCCACATCCCGCTCGACCGCGACATCGGCGCCTGGTGCGCCGAGGAGCTCGATCCGGACCGCGGCGCGCTGGAGGCGGCAATCGCGCTCGCCCAGCGCATCCAGCGCGAGTTCGCCTTCGACACCACCGCCACGCTGGTCGACACGCCCCCGCACGTCGCCTTCGCCCAGCGCGGCGGCGTCTGCCAGGATTTCGCGCAGATCATGATCTCCGGCCTTCGCGCCGCCGGGCTGCCGGCCGCCTATGCCTCGGGCTATCTGCGCACCCTCCCCCCGCCCGGCCAGCCCCGGCTGGTGGGGGCGGACGCGACCCACGCGTGGGTGCTGCTGTGGTGCGGCGACCGGCTCGGCTGGATCGGGGTCGATCCGACCAACGGCATCTGGATGGCCAACGACCACATCATCGTCGCCGTCGGCCGCGACTATCCGGAAATCGCCCCCATCGACGGCGTGGTACTCGGCTCCGGCGCCCAGACCATGTCCGTCTCGGTCGACGTCGCGCCGATCGAGGACTGAAGGCGCGCGTCAGCGCACCAGCGCGCTTCCCGTCAGCAGCGCGATCAGCGCCGGGTCCCGCGTGCTGCGCGGGTCGGCACGGATCGCGGATTCCTCGCGCCCGATCGCTCGGAAGATCGCCTGCCCCGCCTGCTCCGCGCCCGTGCGGGCCAGCGCCATATAGTCGATGCCGGTGCGTGCGCCCGCCACCGCGGTCAGGATCTCCAGCGCGTCCGATCGCAGGCCGGACGAGAATTCGGGGAACATCGCCTCCACCAGCGCGCCGCCCACCTGCCGCTGCAGCAGGTCGGTCGCCGCAGTCGGCCCGCCGCGCAGGATCGCGATCGCGTCCGTGACGGTCATCGACCGGATCGAATCGAGCACCACCGGCGTCGCCCGCTCGGCCGCATCCACCGCCACGTCGTTCAGCGCCATCGCCACCCGGCTGCGCACCGCATTGGTCCGCAGCAGCGCGCCCAGCACGTCGTTGCCGCCGGTATCGGGCAGCGTCAGCCGCGTCAGCTGGTCGTCATAGAAGCCGCCGGGCTCCGTCAGCCGGGCAAAGGCGCGCTGGCTCGACAGCGTCAGCAGCCGCCGCACCCCCTCCTCCACGCCATAGCTTCCAAGCGTCGTGGCACAGCCCGGCAGGGCAAGCAGCGGCAGCAGCAACGCGGACTGGACGAGCAGGCGGCGGCGGGCGGGGGAGGCGCAGGCGGTCATGGCCTGCGAAACGGGTGCGCCCCGGCTTCGTTCCGCCTCGGAAATGGATGCCGTGCCCCCATTGCCGCCGCGCCCTGCACCGCCTAGCTAACGGGCATGGCAGACCCTTACGCAACCCTGGGCGTGGCCCGCGACGCGAGCGAAGCGGACATCAAGAAGGCGTACCGTACGCTCGCCAAGGAGCTGCACCCCGACCGGAACAAGGACAACCCCAACGCCGCCGAGCGCTTCAGCCAGGTGACCCAGGCCTATGACCTGCTCACCGACAAGGACAAGCGCGCCCGGTTCGACCGCGGCGAGATCGACGGCGACGGCAATCCCACCGCACCCTTCGGCTTCGGCGGCGGCGGCCCGCGGCCGGGCGGCGGCGGACGCACCCAGTTCGACTTCGGCGGCGGCGGCGATGCCGGCGGCTTCGAGGATCTGTTCGAGGGGCTGTTCGGCGGCGGTCAGCGTGGCGGCTTCGGCGGCGGCAGCTTCGGCCGGCGCCAGGCACCAAAAGGCGCCAACGTCCCCTATCGCCTCGCCGTCTCCTTCACCGATGCCGCGACGCTCAGCCCGCAGCGCATCATGCTGCGCGACGGCAAGACCATCGACCTGAAGCTTCCGGCCGGCCTCGAAAGCGGCACCCAGATGCGCCTGGCGGGCAAGGGCGATCCGGGCCCCGGCGGCCCCGGCGACGCGATCGTCACCATCGAGGTGCAGCCCGATCGCTTCTTCACCCGCGACGGCGACGACATTCGCCTCGACCTGCCGATCAGCCTTGCCGAGGCGGTGCTGGGCGGCGAGGTGCGCGTGCCCACCGTCGAGGGCGCGGTGATGCTGAAGGTGCCCAAGGGCTCGACCTCGGGCAAGGTGCTGCGCCTCAAGGGTCGCGGCTTCCACAAGAAGGGCGGCGGCCGCGGCGACCAGCTGGTGACGCTGATGGTGGACCTGCCGGTCGGCGACGACGCGCTGGTCGAGTTCGTGCAGGGCTGGCCCGGCCGCGATCAGGATCCCCGCTCGAAGCTCGGCCTGTGACCGATCCCCGCGCCGGCACCGATCTTCCGGTCGGCGCGGTTTCCCCCGAAAGCCCGGAGGCGCGGCGGCACCGCCGCGCGCCGCTCCTGTCGCGCATGGGGCTGAGCGAACGGGTGATCGAGATCCTGCGCCGGGTCGCGGTCGGCACCTATACCGACGGCTTCACCCACGCCGGCAACCTCGCCTATCTGTCGCTCGTCACGCTGTTCCCCTTCTTCATCGTGGCGGCTGCGGTCGCGCGGCTGGTGGGGCGCACCGGCGACGGCGTCCATGCGGTCGAGGCGTTCCTGCGCACCGTCCCGCCCGAAGTCGCAAGCGTGCTCGAAAAGCCGATCCTGGACGTGCTCCAGGCCCGCTCGGGCTCGCTCCTGTGGCTGGGCGCGCTGGTCGGCCTGTGGACCACCACCGGCTTCATCGAGACGGTGCGCTCGATCCTGCGCCAGGCCTATGGCATCCCCTTCAGCCGGCCGTTCTGGGAATATCGCCTGGGCTCGATCGGCCTGATCGTCGGCTCGGTGATCCTGGCGATGGCCGCGTTCAGCTTCCAGGTGGCGCTCTTGGGCGTCGAGCAGTTCATCCTGCGCGTGATGCCGTTCCTGACCGACACGGCGCGCATCCTCTCGGTCGCGCGGCTGGCGCCGGCGGTCGCGCTGTTCGTCGCGCTCTACATGCTGTTCTACAGCCTCACCCCCAGCAAGTATCGCTACAGCAAATGCCCCAAATGGCCGGGCGCGGCGCTGACGGCGGGCTGGTGGCTGGGCACCACCGCGCTGCTGCCTTTGGCGCTCGACTTGCTTGGTGGCTATGATCTCACCTACGGGAGCCTGGCAGGCGTCATGATCGCGCTGATCTTCTTCTTCGTCGTGGGGTTGGGGGTGGTCGTCGGCGCAGAGTTGAACGCGGCGCTGGCGGAAACCCCCGAAGCGGGGCTAGAGGAGCCGGCCGGACCACAGGAGGATACAGCGGCGTGACGGGACTGATGCAGGGCAAGCGTGGGCTCATCATGGGGCTTGCCAACGATCGTTCGCTGGCATGGGGCATCGCCAAGGCGCTCCACGAGCAGGGCGCAGAGATGGCCTTCACCTACCAGGGTGAAGCGCTGGGCAAGCGCGTGAAGCCGCTCGCCGAGCAGCTGGGCTCGGACACGCTGATCGAATGCGACGTGTCGGACATGGGCGCGCTCGACCGCGCGTTCGACGAGCTGGCGCAGAAGTGGCCGACGATCGACTTCGTCGTCCACGCGATCGGCTTTGCCGACAAGAACGAGCTGCGCGGTCGCTATTACGACACCAGCCTCGAAAACTTCCTGATGACCATGAACATCTCGGTCTACAGCTTCACCGCCGTCGCCAAGCGCGCGCGGGAGATGATGCCGAACGGCGGCAGCCTCCTGACGCTGACCTATTATGGCTCGGAAAAGGTCGTCCCCCACTACAACGTGATGGGCGTGGCCAAGTCGGCGCTCGACACCTCGGTCAAGTATCTGGCGGTCGACCTCGGGCGCGACAACATCCGCGTCAACGCGATCTCGGCCGGCCCGATCAAGACGCTCGCCGCCTCGGGCATCGGCGACTTCCGCTACATCCTGAAGTGGAACGAGCTCAACTCGCCGCTCCGCCGCAACGTCACCATCGAGGACGTCGGCGGCGCCGGCCTCTACATGCTCTCCGACCTGGCGAGCGGCGTCACCGGCGAGATCCACCACGTCGACGGTGGCTACAACGTCATCGGCATGAAGGCCGAGGACGCGCCCGACATCGCACTGTCGTGAGCATCACCATCCGCCCGGCCTCGGGCGGGGACGTGGCCGCCATCGACGCGCTGCTGCGCACCGCCTTTCCGGCCCCCGACGAGGCGATGCTGGTCCAGCGGCTGTGCATCGACGGCGACATGGTGCTGACGCTGGTCGCCGATGACGAGGACGACGGCATGCTCGCGGGCATGGTGGCGTTCAGCCGCATGGCCGTGGACATCGCGGGCAAGCCCGTCGCCGCGGTGGCGCTCGCGCCGGTCGCGGTCGCCGCCTCCCACCGCCGCCAGGGCGTGGGCGAGGCGCTGGTCCGCGCAGGGCTCCAGCATCTCGCCGATGCGGGCGTGCACCTGTGCTTTGTGCTCGGCGATCCGGACTATTACGGCCGCTTCGGCTTTGCGGCCGATTGGGCGAAGGGCTTCGCCTCGCCCTACGCGGGCGACTATCTGCTGGCGCTGCCGCTGCAGCAGGGCGCCATGCCCTGCGGCGTCCGCGGTGACGCGACGCACGCCGGCGCCTTTGCGCTGCTCGGGGAGGCCGCATGAGCGTCAACAGCTTCGGGCGGGTGTTCCGCTTCACCACCTGGGGCGAGAGCCATGGCCCCGCCATCGGCGCCGTGGTCGACGGATGCCCGCCGGGAATCGCCCTCACCGAGGCCGACATCCAGCCGTTCCTCGACGCGCGCCGCCCCGGCACCTCGCGCTTCACCACCCAGCGCCGCGAGCCCGACGAAGTCCGCATCCTCTCCGGCGTGTTCGAAGGCCGCACCACCGGTACCCCGATCTCGCTGATGATCGAGAACGTCGACCAGCGCTCCAAGGATTATTCGGAGGTCGCCCAGGCCTATCGCCCGGGTCATGCCGACTATGCGTACGACGCCAAGTACGGCTTCCGCGACTATCGCGGCGGCGGGCGTTCCTCCGCGCGTGAGACCGCGTCGCGCGTGGCGGCCGGCGCCGTCGCCCGGCTGGTGATCCCGGAGGTGACGATCACCGCCTGGGTCGAGGCGATCGGCGGCGACACCATCGACTATGCGAACTTCGATGCCGCCGAGATCGGGCGCAACCCCTTCTTCTGCCCCGACCCGCAAGCCGCCCTCCGCTGGGAGGCGCTGGTCGACCGCGCACGCAAGGCCGGCTCGTCGCTCGGCGCCGTGGTCGCCTGCGAAGCGACCGGCGTCCCCGCCGGCTGGGGCGCGCCGCTCTATGCCAAGCTCGACAGCGAGCTCGCCGCCGCCGCCATGTCGATCAATGCGGTCAAGGGCGTCGAGATCGGCGACGGCTTCGCGGCCGCCGCGCTTTCCGGCGAGGAGAACGCCGATCCGATGCGCCCCGGCGAGGACGGCCCCCGCTTCCTCGCCAACCACGCCGGCGGCATCGCGGGCGGGATCGCCACCGGCCAGCCGGTCCGCCTGCGCGTCGCCTTCAAGCCGACCAGCTCGATCCTGACGCCGATGGAGACCATCAACCGGGCCGGAGAGGCGACGACGCTCGCCACCCGCGGCCGGCACGATCCCTGCGTCGGCATTCGCGGCGTGCCCGTAGTAGAGGCGATGGTCGCGCTAGTCCTCGCCGATCAGAAACTGCTCCACCGCGCCCAATGCGGTGGAATCAACCTATGATAATCTAAGGATTTTTCGGCCGAGAATCTTGGCGAAAACATGGCACTTCTTCGAAGCCACGGCGTTGAGCCCTCGGTTTTGGAGAAGGAAACCCCATCATGCGCAAGACAATCCTGATCGGTATGCTGGCGGTTTGTGGCTCAGCCGCCGCGATCGCACAGACGACCACGAGTCCGACGACGACGAACCCGACGGCCAATCCGACCACGACCCCCGGCACGGAAACCACGACGGACACGCAGCGCGGCACGCAGACCACCAGCCCGGACACGTCGACGACGACGACCCCCGACCGGTCCGATCGCCCGTCGCGCCGCGGTTCGCGCACCAACCGCGGTTCCACCACGACCGCACCGGGCGGCCCGACCACCACGTCTCCGGACGGCCTCCCCGGCAGCTCGGGCGGCACCAGCGGTAGCTGGAGCAGCTCCGGCGGCAGCGGCACCACGGGCACTGGTACCACCGGCACTGGCACGACCGGCACCACCGGCACCGGAACGACCGGGACGATGGGCACCGGCAGCACCGGCAGCGGCACCACCGGCACCGGTGGCAGCTCGGGTGGCGGCACCGGCGGCAGCTCGGGCGGCCGCTGATCGCCCCTCCCGGCACCCGCCGGGACCCTTCGCACGTCCAGCCAGTGGCATCGCGCCGCTGGCTGGCGCGCGCTTTCCCTTTCCGGGGCCGCGTCCGGAATAGCTCCGACACGCCGTTGCATCTACAAGGCGCAGGCCCCCGCAACCGGAGACCTGCCGAATGTCGTTCGAGCCCCCCTACCAGCCTGATCCCGCCCGCTATGACGGGCGCATGCCCTACCGGCGGTGCGGTCGCAGCGGCCTGGACCTGCCGGCGATCAGCCTCGGCCTCTGGCAGAATTTCGGCGGCGCGGACGTGTTCGAGACCGGCCGCGCGATCCTGCGCCGCGCGTTCGATCGCGGCGTCACCCACTTCGATCTCGCGAACAACTATGGCCCGCCCTATGGCTCGGCCGAGGAGAATTTCGGGCGCGTGATGGCGCACGACTTCCGCGCCCACCGCGACGAGCTGCTGATCTCCACCAAGGCCGGCTGGGACATGTGGCCGGGCCCCTATGGCGGCATCGGCGGCAGCAAGAAGTATCTGATCGCCAGCTGCGACCAGAGCCTGAAGCGCATGGGCCTCGACTATGTCGACATCTTCTATTCGCACCGTGTCGATCCCGACACGCCGCTGGAAGAGACGATGGGCGCGCTCGCCCAGATCCACGCCCAGGGCAAGGCGCTCTACGTCGGCATCTCCTCCTACTCGCCCGAGCTGACCCGCCAGGCCGCCGCCATCCTCGCCGCGCACAAGGTGCCGCTCCTCATCCACCAGCCGAGCTATTCGATGCTCAACCGCTGGATCGAAGGGGGCCTGCTGGAGACGCTCGCCGACCTCGGCACCGGCTGCATCGCCTTTTCCCCGCTCGCCCAGGGCATGCTCACCAACAAGTATCTCGGCGGCGTCCCCGCCGATGCCCGCGCGTCGCGCGGCGGCTCGCTATCGCAGGGGCTGCTGACGGAAGAGAATCTCGCGCGGGTACGGGCGCTGGGTGAGATCGCACAGGCGCGCGGCCAGAGCCTCGCCCAGATGGCGATCGCCTGGGTGCTGCGCGATCCTCGCGTCACCTCCGCGCTGATCGGCGCGCCCACCGTCGCCCAGCTCGACGACAGCCTCGACGCGCTAAACCGCCTCGACTTCTCGGACGACGAGCTCGCCCGCATCGACGCCCATGCGGCCGAAGGCGGGATCAACCTGTGGGAAGGCTCCTCCAGCCTCCGGGAGACGCCGCCGGCCGGCGGCCGCAGCGCCGCCTGACCGGACGGGGCGCTCCTAGCGGGCGCCCCAGTAGAGCCGCATCGGATTGTCGACCAGCAGCCGCCGCTGCAGGTCTTCGCTCGGGGCGATGCGCGGGATGATGTCCACCAGCGCGCCGTCGTCGGGCATGTGGCTGGTCATGTTGGGGTGCGGCCAGTCCGTGCCCCACAGCACCCGGTCCGGGAAGCGCTCCACCAGCGTGCGCGCGAACGGGACCACGTCGTCATAGCTCGGCGGACCCGACTTCGACAGCCGCTCGGGGCAGCTGACCTTGCTCCAGACATTCTCGTGCTCGGCCATCAGCCGTACGAAGCGGCCGAACTCCGGCCCGTCGACCGGCTTGGTCACGTCCGGTCGGCCCATATGGTCGACCACGACGGTCGTCGGCAGCGACGTGAAGAAGTCCCAGCGCTCCTCCAGGTCGGCCGCCTCGAAATAGATCACGACGTGCCAGCCGAGCGGCGCGATCCGGTCGATGATCGCGCGGTAATAGGCGTCGGGTTTGGGATCGACGAGCCGCCGCACGAAGTTGAAGCGCACGCCGCGGACGCCGGCCGCGTCCAGCGCCGCCAGTTCTTCGTCCGTCACCGTGTCGCGCACCGTCGCCACGCCGCGCGCGCGGCCTTCGGACGCCTCGAGCGCATCGACCAGCGCGCGATTGTCGGCGCCGTGGCAGGTCGCCTGCACGATCACGTTGCGCGCAAAGCCCAGATGATCGCGCAACGCGAACAGCTGCTCCTTGCTGGCGTCGCACGGCGTGTACTTGCGCTCCGGCGCATAGGGAAACACGTCGCCCGGCCCGAACACATGGCAATGCGCGTCGACGGCGCCCGGCGGCGGCGTGAAGCGCGGCGTGCTCGGCGCCGGATCCCAGCACAGCCAGTTCGGATCCATCTGGAAGTCGGCCATCAGAGCCCCCGTGCCTTCAGCTGCGCGTCCAGCCGCGGATAGACGCGGCGGGCGTTGCCCTCGAACACCTTGCGCTTGTCCGCGTCGGAAATCGCCAGCGCGTCGATATAGCGCTTGGTGTCGTCGAAATACTGCCCGGTCTGCGGATCGATACCGCGCACCGCGCCCACCATCTCCGACCCGAACAGGATGTTGTCCACGTCGATCACCTCGAACAGCAGGTCGATTCCCGGCTGATGATAGACGCAGGTGTCGAAGAACACGTTCTTCATGACATGCTCGGCAAGCGGCGGGCGCTTGAGCATGTCCGAAAGGCCGCGATATCGCCCCCAGTGATAGGGCACCGCGCCGCCGCCGTGCGGGATGATGAAGCGCAGGTCGGGGAAATCCCGGAACAGGTCGCCCTCGATGAACTGCATGAAGGCGATGGTGTCGGCGGCGATGTAATAGGCGCCGGTCGCGTGCATGGCCGGGTTGCAGCTGCCCGACACGTGGATCATCGCCGGCACGTCCAGCTCGACCATCTTCTCGAAGAACGGGTACCAGGCGCGGTCGGTGAGCGGCGGCGCGCTGAACTTGCCGCCCGACGGGTCGGGATTGAGGTTGCAGCCGACGAAGCCCAGCTCGGTCACGCATCGCTCCAGCTCGGCGATCGACTGGTCGATCGACAGCTCCGGCGTCTGCGGCAGCTGGCACACGCCGACGAACGTCTCGGGGTAGAGGTCGACCACCCGCTTGATCAGGTCGTTCGAGCGCTCGGCCCAGATGCGGTTGGTGGCGGCATCGCCGACGTGCGGCGCCATGGCGGAGGCGCGCGGCGAAAAGATCGTCATGTCGGCCCCGCGCTCGCGCAGCAGCCGCAGCTGGTTGGCCTCGATCGTCTCGCGGATCTCGTCGTCGCTGATCGGCGGATAGGCGGGGTCGATGTCCCCGCCCGCCTTGAACGCGCCCTTCTGCTGCTCGCGCCACTCGGTGTGCTTGGCAGGAGCCGTCGTATAATGTCCGTGGCAGTCGATGATCATTGGTCGTGCTTTCCTGTGGCGGCGAGGACGGCATCGGCCTTGGCGGCCAGCCCCTCGGGAAGCGGAGAGAGGCCGAGGCTGCCCAGCCGATGCTGCCAGTCGACGGTGGCGGCCGCCATGGCGCCCGACTGGCCGAGCCCGGCGACGGTGGCGGCGGATTCGCGCATCTCGGCGGCGCGGCGCAGCCCGTGGACGAGCATGCGGTCGAGGTTGTAGTCGGCCCGCGTCCGCCAGTCCCAGCCGGGGAAGCTCGCGTCGAGCGAGGCGAGCACCTCCTCCTCGACCCCGGCGGCGCGTGCGGACAGCAGGCATTCGGCGGTCAGCGCCTCCAGCCCCTTGATGACGATCGAGCGCAGCATCTTGATCGCGCTCGCGGCACCGACTTCGCCGGGGACTACGCGCGCCTGGAAGCCGATCCGCTCCAGCAGCGCCCGGCCCGCCCCGGCATGGGGTCCCGCCACCAGCAGCGGTACCGACAGCAGCGCGGGGCGCACCGGCGCCATCACCGCCACGTCGACATAGCGGCCGCCGGCCGCCTCGATCGCGGCCGCCGCGGCGCGCTTGGTCTCGGGCGCGACGCTGTTCATGTCGAAGAACAGGCTTCCCGGTTCGAGCCCCGCCGCCGCATCGCTCGCCGCCGCAAGCGCCTGGTCCGCAGTGACCAGGCTCAGCACCGCCCCGGCGCCGCGGAGCGCGTCGGCGGCGCGGTCGCAGCCGGTGACCTGCCAGCGCGCATAGTCGGCGCGCTTGGCGACGGCGGCCGCACCTTCGGTCTTGATGTCAAAGGCGCGGATCGCGCCCGGCGGCTGCGCGCCCCAGCCTTCGCAAAAGGCCTGCGCGGCTTCGCCGAAGCCGATGAACGCCAGGGATACTGCTCGGTCCATGCTCCCGAGCTAGTGCGCCGGCACGTCCTCAGGCATATCGGAACGGTTGGCTCTCCATTGCTTTTCCGGAAGTCCAGTCCGCGCACACCTCCCGGAACAGTGCCACGAACGCGCTTTGCAGCTGCGTCGGGTGCCAGTCGTCCCGGTGGGTGAGGCCGATGCTCCGGCGCAGCGTCTCGCCCGCGCCGGCGATCTCGGCCAGCAGCCCCGCACGCTGCTCGAACAGAAACTGGTCGCGCGACATCAGCGTCAGCCAGTCGTCCTCCAGCATCAGCCCGCGCAGCACCAGCACCGATCCGCACTCGATCCGCAGCCGCGGCGGCTCCAGCCCGCGATCGACGAACATCCGCTCCCAGCGCGCGCGCACCGGCGCCCCTTCCGCGGCGATGACCCACGGGAAATCCAATAGCCGCTCGAATGCGAAGCCGGGCTCGGCGCGCAGCGGATGCCCGGCGCGCCCGACGATCACCGGATCGTCCAGGAACAGCGGCGCCTGCACCACGTCGCCCACCGGCAGGGGATCGCGCATCGCCCCGACCAAAAGGTCCAGGTCGCCCTGCCGAAGCGCCCCCAGCATCTCCAGATACGGCCCCTCGACCACGTTCACCGACGCACCCGGATAGGCGCGGGCGAAGCGCGCCAGCGTCTGCGGCAGGAGGATCGCGCGGGCGAGCGGCATGGTGCCGACGGTGACGCGTCCCGCCCCCTGGTTGCGCAGCGCCTCCAGCTCATCCACGCCCGCCTGCAGCTCGGCACGCGCCAGCCTGGCGAAGCGCAGCAGCCGCACCGCCGCCCGGGTCGGCTGCACCGTGCGCCCCTGGCGGGTGAGCAGCGGCACGCCCAGCAGCTGCTCCAGTTCCCGCGCGGCACGATGCAGCGCTGGCTGCGAGATGCCGGTGCGGGTGGAGGCGAGCGCGAAGCTCCCCGCCTCGTCCACCGCGATCAGCGCGCGCAGCTGGCCGAGCGTGATTCGCCGTTCCACGCGCGGCAGCGGCGGCAGGCGCGCGCCCCGCCGCACGCGATGGCCGCCGCGCGCGACATAGGCGAGCGCCCGCTCGATCCGCGCCGTCATGAGCCGCCCGGCCTCGGTGGGGCTCACGCCGCCCGGCTGACGGTCGAACAATGCGTGGCCCAGCTGCGCCTCGACCTTCGCCACCGCCTGGGTCAGCGCCGGCTGCGACAGGTTCATGGCCTGGGACGCGGCGCTGATGCTTCCCAAGCGCGCCGCCTGCGCCACCGCATCCAGGTGCCGCAGGTTCATCTGAGCGAATGCGATCATGTGACACACTTCAGCACAGCTTATGGCTCGTGCGCAAATCCACGTCCCCGATTCCGGAACGGCGGCCTAGAGAGCGGCGCAACGAGTTTGTCGAAGGAGCCAGGATGCCCAGCGTCGTCACCACCGTAGAACGCGCCGATCCGGCCGTCGTCGCCGGTCTCGCCCATGCCGGCGTCGCCACCGTGCACGAGGCGCAGGGCCGCATCGGCCTGCTCGGCAGCCGCCTGCGCCCCATCTATTCCGGCGCACGCATCGCCGGCTGTGCGGTCACCGTGTCGGTGCCGCCGGGCGACAATTGGATGATGCACGTCGCCATCGAGCAATTGAAAGAAGGCGATATCCTGGTGGTGGCACCGACCTCCCCGTGCGAGGACGGCTATTTCGGCGACCTGCTCGCCACCTCCGCCCTGGCGCGCGGCTGCCGCGGGCTGGTGATCGACGCGGGCGTGCGCGACGTGCGCGACCTGACCGAGATGGGCTTCCCCGTCTGGTCGCGCGCGATCTCGGCGCAGGGCACGGTCAAGGAGACGCTGGGATCGGTCAACGTGCCGATCGTCTGCGCGGGCGAGCTGGTGAACGCGGGCGACGTGATCGTCGCCGACGACGACGGCGTCTGCGTGGTCCGCCGCACCGATGCCGCGGCGGTGCTCGAAAAGGCGCAGGCGCGCGAGGCCAAGGAAGCCGAGAAGCGCGAGCGGCTGGCCAAGGGCGAACTCGGCCTCGACATCTATGCGATGCGCGAGCGGCTGGAACAGAAGGGCCTTCGCTATGTCTGAGGGCATTCGCGCGATGTGGATGCGCGGCGGCACGTCCAAGGGCGGCTTCTTCCTCGCCGAAGACCTGCCCGCGGAGCCGGCCGCACGCGACGCCTTCCTGCTGCGCGCCTTCGGCTCGCCCGATCCGCGCCAGATCGACGGCATGGGCGGCGCCGACCCGCTGACGTCCAAGGTCGCCGTTGTCTCCCGCTCGGCCCATGAAGGCGCCGACGTCGACTATCTCTTCCTCCAGGTGTTCGTCGACCAGGCGATCGTCACCGATGCGCAGAACTGCGGCAACATGCTCGCCGGCGTCGGCCCGTTCGCGATCGAGCGCGGGCTGGTCGAGGCGCAGGAGGGCGAGACCCCGGTCTCGATCTTCATGGTCAACACCGGCAAGCTCGCCACCGCGACCGTCCGCACCCCCGGCGGCACCGTCACCTATGAAGGCGATGCCCGCATCGACGGCGTTCCCGGCACCGCCGCCCCGGTGCCGCTCGCCTTTGCCGACATCGCCGGCTCCAGCTGCGGCGCGCTGCTCCCCACCGGCAACGCCGTGGACGTGATCGGGGGCGTGGAGACCACGCTGATCGACAACGGCATGCCCTGCGTGGTGCTGCGCGCCGCCGATGTCGGCATCACCGGCTATGAGGATCGCGAGACCCTCGACGCCGACGAGTCGCTCAAGGCGCGGATCGAGGCGATCCGGCTGGAGGCTGGGCCGATGATGAACCTGGGCGATGTCGCCGACCAATCGGTGCCCAAGATGATGCTGGTCGCCGCCCCGCGACACGGCGGCGCCATCAGCGTGCGCTCCTTCATCCCGCACCGCTGCCACGCCTCGATCGGCGTGCTGGGCGCGGTCAGCGTCGCCACCGCCTGCCTGATCGACGGATCGCCCGCCCACGCGCTGGCGGTGGTGCCGGAGGGCCGGTCCAAGACGGTCGACGTCGAGCATCCGACCGGCGCCACCGGTTGCGTGATCGACGTGGACGAGCGCGGCACGATCACCGGCGCGGCCATGCTGCGCACCGCCCGCAAATTGTTCGACGGCATGTTGTTCGGCTGAACCGCCGCCCGCCGCCCCAACGAGAGATAAAAAGAATGACAAGCATAGGAGAGACGACGAAGCGGGCCGGACGGTTCGGCATCCTGGGCCAGCTGTGGTTCCAGGTGCTCGCCGGCACGGTGATCGGCATCCTGCTCGGCCACTTCGCACCCGGCACCGCCGTCGCGATGAAGCCGTTCGGCGACGCCTTCATCAAGCTCATCCGCATGATGATCGGCCCGATCATCTTCGTGACGGTCGTCCACGGCATCGCCGGCATGAACGACATGACCGCGGTGGGCCGGGTCGCGCTGAAGTCGATCGTCTATTTCGAGGTGATCACGATCATCGCGCTGGTCTTCGGCCTGGTCGCGGTCAACCTGTGGCAGCCCGGCGCCGGCATGAACATCGACGCCGCCGCGATCGATACCGCCTCGATCCAGGGCTATGTCGCCTCCGCCCACGACCAGTCGATCACCAGCTATCTGATGGCGATCATCCCCGACACCTTCGTGAGCGCGCTGACCGAGGCGCATGTGCTGCAGGTGCTGTTCGTGGCGGTGCTGTTCGGCATCGCCATCGCCTCCATCGGCGAGCGCGCGAAGCCCGTCATCGACGTGATCGACAGCGCGTCGCAGGGCTTCTTCCGGATCATCGGCTACATCATGTACTTCGCGCCGCTGGGCGCGTTCGGCGCGATCGCCTTCACCGTCGGCCAGTTCGGCACCGCATCGCTGCTGTCGCTGGGCGAGCTGATCCTGGAGTTCTTCGCCGTCTGCGCCCTGTTCACCGGGGTGGTGCTGGGCGGGGTCGCCTGGTGGTGCGGCGTCAGCCTGTGGCGCCTGCTCGGCTATCTGTGGGACGAGATCGTCGTGGTCGCCGCCACCACCTCGACCGAGACGGTGCTGCCGCGCCTCATCCAGAAGATGCAGAAGGTCGGCTGCGAGGAAAGCGTCGTCGGCTTCGTGATCCCCGCGGGCTATTCGTTTAACCTCGACGGCACCTGCCTCTACCTCACCACCGTCGCGGTGTTCCTGGCGCAGGCGACCAACACCCACCTCACCTTCGGGCACGAGCTGGCGCTGATCGCGGTGCTGCTGCTCACGTCCAAGGGCGCGGCGGGCATCGCCGGTGCGGCCTTCGTCGTGCTGGCCGCGACGCTCAACACCACGGGCGTCATCCCGGTCGCCAGCATCGCGCTGATCCTGGGCATCCACCGCATCCTCGCCGAAGGGCTCACCTTCGTGAACCTGATCGGCAATGCGCTCGCCACCGTCGTGATCGCCAAGTGGGAGGGCAAGCTCGACGAGCGGACCCTCGCCGCCACCATCGGCACGCGCAAGCTGCGCGCCAAGCACGACATCGCCGCCGCCTGATCCGGCTGCGACGACCATGATAACCGGCCGCGGCGCGAACGCGGCCGGACAGGAGATTCCGATGCCCGTTCTGACCACCACCGCAGCCGCGCTGCTGCTCGCCGGACAGGCGCAGGCGGCGCCGCTGCCGCCCGACACGCGCGACGTGCCCGCCACCGCCGCCCCCACCACCAGCGCACCGCCGCTGACCGGCGAGGGCGAGCGCGAGAGCGGCCGCGACGCCGCCGCCGCCTTCTCCCCCGGTGCCAAGCAGGCGGCGCCCGCGGACCAGAGCAAGGCGCCCACCGGCTTCGCCCGGTTCCAGCGCAACAACGCCATCGGCAAGGCGCTGCGCTCGCTCAACGACCAGGGCGTCGATCTCACGCTCGACTTCGTCGGCAACGTCGCCGCCAATCCGATCGGCGGCGTGCGCCACGGCAGCGCCGAATCGCACTGGGTGATGGCAGCTGCCGACATCGATCTCGAAAAGGCGCTCGGCTGGTCCGACACCAAGCTCCACGTCCAGGGCGCATGGTTCACCGGCGACAGCCTGGGCCGGGACTCGATCGGCAATTCGATCAGCTTCCAGCAGACGTGGCGCCCCGTCTCCGGCCCCCGCCTCACCCAGCTCAACATCGAGCACGATTTCGGCAAGCTCAACCTGATGGTCGGGCGCGCGGCAGTGAACAGCTATTTCAACAACTCGCCGCTCAACTGCGCGTTCATGAGCAACACCAGCTGCCTCACCGCCTATGGCGCGATCAGCGACATCGGCATCACCGCCTATCCGAACTCCTCCTGGGCGGCCAAGGCGCGCTACGCGATCGACGACCGCTGGTACGTCCAGACCGGCGCCTTCGAATACAACAACGACCTCAATGCCAAGGGCAAGGGCGGGCTCGACTTCTCGCTCGGCAAGGGAACGGGCGTGCTGATCCCGGGCGAGGTCGGCTACCAGACCAGCTTCGCGCAGGAGCGCCTGCCGCGTCGCTATCGGCTCGGCTTCTATCTCAACACCGACGGCGGCCAGAGCCCCTATTATGACGCGAACGGCAATTCGGCGGCGCTGAGCGGCCTTCCCCGCGCCGGGCGCGGCGGCAACCGGCTGGGCCTGTATGCGATGGCGGACCAGACGGTGTCGCGCGCGCAAGGCGCCAGCAAGCGCAACCTGGCGCTGTTCGGGCGCTTCTTCCTCAACGCCGGCAACGTCCAGTCGATCGACTGGTTCGCCTCGGCCGGGTTCGTGAAGACCGGGACGTTCAAGGGCCGCGACAACGACACGATCGGCCTGCTCGTCACCAACACGCATTTCAGCGACCAGCAGATCGCCTATCTCCGCGACCTGCGCGCCAAGGCGGGCGGCACCGGATCGCCCGAGGCGAACGAGATCATCACCGAGCTGAACTATGGCTGGGCGGCGCTGCCCGGGCTCCGGATCATGCCCAACGTCCAGTACGTCATCAATCCGGACCCGATCTACGCGACCAGCCGCAAGACCGACATTCCGGACGCCGTGGTGCTGGGCCTGCGCGTCGACGTGCACCTGGCGCAGCTGTTCGGAGGCTAGGCCCCGCGTGGGGCGGACCCGACCCGCAGCAGCACGCGCAAAGCCTCTCGCGGTCAGGCGCAGCGCCCCGGGGGCAGTCCCCCGGGGCGCCGCCGGTTACGCCCGCAGCTGCTTCACCGCATGGTCGGCCGCACGCGCGGTCATCGCCATGTAGGTCAGCGACGGGTTGACGCAGGAGGCCGACGCCATCTGCGCGCCGTCCGTGACATAGAGGTTGGACGCGTCGTGCGCCTGGTTCCAGCCGTTCAGCACCGAGGTGCGGGGATCGGCGCCCATGCGCGCGCCGCCCATCTCGTGAATGGCGTCGCCGGGCACATGCTCGCCCTCCCAGCTGCGCACGTTGAGGAGGCCGGCGCCCTTCAGCATCGCCTCGCCCTGCACCCGCGCGTCCGCCATCATCTTGAGCTCGTTGTCGCGGAAGCGCACGTCGAACCGCATCAGCGGTATCCCGAACCGGTCCACCTTGCTGGCGTGGAGCGAGACGCGGTTGTCCTTGTACGGCAGGCATTCGCCGAACGCGCCCATGCTGAACTTCCACGGCGCATAGCGGCGCAGGCCCTGCTTCATCGACGCGCCGAAGCCGACCGGCGGCGACGGGTCGCGGCTGGCGCTGCCCTGATAGCCATAGCCGCGCTTGAACCCGACGCCCTCCTCGCCGCCGATGTTGCGGAAACGCGGGATATAAACGCCGCCCGGCCGCCGGCCATATTCGATCAGGTCGGTCATGCCGGGGATCTCGCCCGACACGCCCACGCGGAAGATATGGTCCATCACATAGCGGCCCAGCGTTCCGCTGCTGTCGAAATGGCTGCGCTCGCTTCCCGGCGCGCGCGAGTTCATCAGGATCTGCACGGACGCCATCGCCGATGCGCAGACGAACACCAGATCGGCCGACACCGTCTGCGCCTGGCCCGTCTTGGCATCGACATAGCGCACCCCCGTCACCCGCTTGCGCGCGGGATCATATTCGACGTTGGTCACCACCGCGTCCGACTGGAGCGTCAGCCGCCCGGTCGCGCGCGCCGCCGGCAGCGTCACCGCCTGGGTCGAGAAATAGGCCCCGAACGAGCAGCCGTTGCTGCACTGGTTGCGCATCTGGCACTTGGTGCGGTTCTGCTCGGGCTTGTCCTCGGTCAGGTTGGACAGGCGGGTGTGGATCAGCTTGCGGCCCGGGAACTTCGTCTCCAGCCGCTGCTTCAGCCACTGCTCGGCGACGTTCATCGGCATCGGCGGCTGGAACTCGCTGTCCGGCAGATAGGGCAGGTTCTCGCGCGAGCCGGACACGCCGACATATTTCTCGACATAGCTGTACCAGGGCGCGACGTCGTCATAGCCGATCGGCCAGGCGCCATCGATGCCGTCGCGCTTGTTCGCCTCGAAATCTTCGGGCGCCCAGCGGAAGCTCCACCGGCCCCAGATCAGCGACTTGCCGCCCACCGCACCCGGGCGGATCCAGTAGAACTTGTCCCCCTCGTCATAGGCATAGGGGTTCTGCCGGTCGTCGTTGTAGAAGCGCTGGTTGCTGGGCTGCACATAGCCGTGACGCGCGATGAAGTAGTTACTGTCCATCACCGGCTTGGGCATGATGTTGCGCGCCGGCACCTCGGACGCGGGCTTGCCGTCGTACGGATAGCCCTCGCCGTGCTCGACCATGACGCCCCGGTCGAGCATCAGGACGCGCAGCCCCTTTTCGGTCAGTTCCTTGGCGGCGAAGCCTCCGCTCACGCCCGATCCGATGACGATCGCGTCGAACCTGTTGGTCGAAGCCATGATGTTGTTCCCCTGCCCGTACGTGCTCAGAACCGCAGCGCGCGGAGCGTCTTGAAGCTGGTGGTGATGTCCGGAAGATAGGGCGCGGGCGCCTCGTCGTTCTCGACATAGAAGTGGCGGACCCCGGCGCTTCCCTTCAGGCGGAACAGCGCGGCGAAGTCGGTCTTGCCCTGGCCCACGGCCGTCATGCTGCGGTCGGCGCGCATGTCCTTGACGTGATAGGCATAGATGCGGCGGTTCAGCCGCTCGATCAGCCCGGCCACGTCCTCGCCCGCGTGCGCGGCCCAGTAGAGGTCGAGCTCCACCTGCACCAGCGACGGGTCGATCTCCTCGATCAGCCGGTCGAACAGGCTCTTGCCGCCCGGCTTCACCGTGAATTCGAAGTCGTGGTTGTGGTAGGCAAAGCCCAGCCCCGCCTTCTTCAGATCGGCGCCGAACCGCGCGATGTTGGGCAGCGCCGCCTTCCATCCGGCTTCCGTGCGGTGCTGGTCCGTCATGTACGGCAGCACCACCGTGTCGGCGCCCAAGGTCTTCGCCATGGTCACCGATCGCTCGAACTGGCCGAGCAGCGCGTCATAGCCGATGTGCACCGACGGCGCGCGCAGGCCCAGCCGGTCCATCGTCCGGCGCAGCAGCGCATGATCCATCGCGTCATAGCCGCCGCCGCCGAACTCGACCTCGCGATAGCCGATGCGCGCCACCTGCCCCAGCGTCGCCACCGGGTCCTTCTGGAAGAGCTCGCGCACGGTGTAGAGCTGGAGCCCCACCGCCGGGATCTGGGCGGCATGGGCGGCCGGGACGATCCGGTTCGACAGGGCGATGGCCGCGGCGCCCCCGGCGCCCGCGAGCAGGGTACGGCGGCTGATCATGCGCTGTAGACCTTGTTGACTTGGGAATAGGGAAAGGCGCCGTTGTATTCGCCCGGCACCGGCAGATATTCGCGCTCCTGGGTGATGCCGATCTCCGACGTGTAATAGCCGGTGATCACCATCTGGCGCATCGCCTCGAAGAAGTCCTTGCCGCCCGGGATCTGGCCGTTCATCGCCAGCGTCAGCAGCGCATCCTGCTGCTTGGGCGTCGCCTTGGCGGCAGAAACCTTATAGTCCTTCAGGCTGCGGGCTTCGACCGCGTCGAGCCCGGCCAGGATCGGCTTGCGATCGTCCGGCACGCCCCAGTCGGCGAGCAGCTTCTCGATGAACATCGGCACGCCCGCGGCGATCGCGCCCGGCGTATCGGTGGTCGGGATGATCCGCTCGCTCAGCGCCGTCACCAGCGCGCGCTGGTCCGGCGTGAACACCGCCGTGCTCGGCGGGCCGTCGGAGATCACCGGCACCCGCGATGCCTGGGCCGCACCGGCCGCGCGCGCGATCGGCGCGAACAGTCCCGCCCCGAACATCGTGACGACGCCGGCAAGCGCCGTTCTGCGATCGATCACTTGGCCTCTCCTCCCGTGGTGCGAAGCATTCGTGCCTCCCCTTCTTATTGTGCGTCGATTTCCCGATAGGCGGCGATCAGCCGGTCCTCGCCGGCGCGGCCCTTGACCGAATTGCCGTGCTCCATGCCGATCACCCCGGCATAGCGGCGCTGGCGGAGCCACCGAACGATGTTGGCGTAATGGATCTCGCCGGTGCCGGGCTCGTTGCGCCCGGGATTGTCGCCGAACTGGATATAGCCGATCTCGCTCCAGCAGGCGTCCATCACCGGGATCAGGTTCCCGGACTGGATCTGCTCGTGATAGAGGTCGGCCAGGATCTTCACGCCCGGGCTGTTGGCACCGCGCGCCACGGCATAGCCCTGGGCGATGCTCTGCATGTAGACGCCGGGATGGTTGGTGCGCGTGTTGAGCGGCTCCATCACCATCGCGATGCCGTGGGGCGCCACGATGTCGCCGGCGCGGCGCATGACATCGATCACCCGCGCGGTCTGGATCTCCACCGGCACCTTGGGGTCCATGAAGCCGGTGACCACCGTCATGCGCGTCGCATTCAGCCGCTTGGCGACGTCGATGGCGCTGCGGACGTCGGCCAGGAACGCCTCGCGCTCGGCCCCGTCGTTGGCACCCAGCAGCGGCCGCGACTGCGACCATTTCGGCATGCTGGCGACGAACACGCCCATCGCCATGCCGCGCTGCTGCAGCGCCTTGGCCATGCGCTGCTGTTCCGCGACCGGCCGGCTGCGCGCCTCATTGTCTTCCCAGGCGGTGAAGCCCTGGTCGGCGGCATAGGCGATCTGCTCGAGCAGGCCGCCGCGGCTCGCGAAGCTGCCCTCATGCGGCGCATAGCCGAGCGAAAAGCGGGCGGCGTTGGAGCCGCCGTCGCCCTGCGCCAGGCCGGCGCTCGCCGCGAGCGGCGCGACCGCGCCGGCAGCCAGCACGGTGCGACGCGAGACCGTCATGCCCCCCGCCCGATCATTTGCCGCCCTGCGCCTTCAGGAACGCGATGATCGCCTTGCGCTTGGCGGCGTCGGCCATGCCGATCGGCATGCGCGTGCCCGGCACCTTCTTGGTCGGCGCGGCCAGGAACTGGTCCAGCGTCGCCTCGTCCCAGCGCAGCTTCGACGCCTTCATGGCGTTGGAATAGTTGAAGCCCGGCACCGCGGCCGCGGGCCGGCCGACCACGCCGTTCAGGTTCGGGCCGACGCCGTTGCGGCCGCCCTTGTCGACCGTGTGGCACGCCTTGCAGGCGGCAAAGGCCGGCGGCGGCGCGGTCTGCGCGACGGCAGGTGCCGCGGTGACGGCCAGCATCGCTGCCGCCGCCCCCAGGCTGATGATACGCTTCATACACTCTCTCCCGGATCGATGCTGGTCCACTTCCGGTCCGAGGCCGCATTGGCGACCACGGCCTCGACGAATTTCATGGTGCGCAGCCCGTCGCCGACGCCGGGGAACCACCGCTCCCCCTCGCCGCGCAACGCCACGGCAAAGCCGCGGTAGAGGTTGGCGAACGCCTCGACATAGCCCTCGGGGTGCCCGGCGGGGGTGCGCAGCAGCCCGTTCGCGCCGTCGCTCAAGCCTGGGCCGCCCGCGCGCAGGATCTCGGCCGGCCGATCCAGCCAGCGCAGCGTCAGCGTGTTGGGCTCCATCTGCGCCCATCCCAGCCCGCCGCGCTCGCCATGGATGCGCAGCTTCAGGCCATTCTCCTCGCCGGCCGCGACCTGGCTCGCCTTGAGCGTGCCGCGCGCGCCGCCGTCGAAGCGCAGCAATGCGCTCACGTCGTCGTCGAGCCGCCGTCCCGGCACATGGATGGTCAGGTCCGCCGCCACCGCCTCGGCACGCAGGCCGGAGACATGCTCGGCCAGCTGAAACGCGTGGGTGGCGATGTCGCCCAGGCAGCCGCCGATCCCGGCCCGCGCCGGGTCGGTGCGCCACTCGGCCTGCTTGTTGCCGGCCTCGTCGATCGGCGCGCTCAGCCAGCCCTGGAGGTATTCGACCTGCACCAACCGGATCGCGCCCAGGTCGCCGCGCGCGATGCGGGCCCGCGCCTCCTCGACCAGCGCATAGCCGCTGTAGGTAAAGGCCAGCGCGAACCTCCGCCCGCTGGCCTCGGCCGCCGCCGCGATCGCCTCCGCCTCGGCGACGCTCATCGCCATCGGCTTTTCGCAGAACACGTGGAAGCCCGCCTCCAGCGCGGCGATCGCCATCGGCGCGTGGAGGTGGTTCGGCGTCACGATCGCCAGCGCATCGATGCGCGCCTCGGCCGGCAGCGCGCGCTCGGCCGCCAGCATCGCATCGATCGAGCCATAGACGCGCGCGGGATCGAGCCCCAGCTGCTCGCCGGTGCGGGTGTTGCGCCGCGCATCGGTGCTGAACGCGCCTGCGGTCAGCCGCCAGTCGCCATCCAGCGCGGCGGCCATGCGGTGCACGGCGCCGATGAACGCGCCCTCGCCGCCACCCACCATGCCGAGCCGGAGCGGCTGCCGCATCACGCGTCGCCTTCCTTCAGGCCCAGCAGCGATCGGATCGCGGCCCGATCGACGCCGCTCGCCGCGAAGTCGTCGAACGGGCGCTCGGTCACGCGGATGATGTGGTCGCGAATGAACGGTGCGCCTTCGCGCGCCCCGTCCTCGGAACGCTTGAGCGCGCATTCCCACTCCAGCACCGCCCAGCCCTTGTAGCCATATTGGGCAAGCTTGCTGAACACGCCGACGAAGTCGACCTGGCCGTCCCCGGTCGAGCGGAAGCGCCCGGCCCGGTTCACCCAGCTTTCATAGCCGCCATAGACGCCCGACCGGCCGCTCGGGTTGAACTCGGCGTCCTTCACATGGAAGCACGAGATCCGGTCGTGATAGCGGTCGATGAAGTCGAGATAGTCCAGCTGCTGCAGCACATAGTGCGACGGATCGAACAGGAGGCGGGCGCGGGGGTGCTCGCCCACCGCCGCCAGGAACCGCTCCCACGACGCGCCGTCGTGAATGTCCTCGCCCGCGTGGACCTCGAACGCACAGTCGACGCCCGCATCCTCGAACGCGTTCAGGATCGGCGTCCAGCGCCGTGCCAGTTCGGCAAACGCCTCCTCGACCAGCCCCGTGGGCCGCTGCGGCCAGGGATACACATAGGGCCAGGCCAGCGCGCCCGAGAAGGTCGCATGCGCCGACAGCCCCAGGTTGGCGCTCGCCTTCGCCGCCAGCGTCACCTGCTCGACCGCCCAGGCCTGGCGCTCGGCGGGCTTGCCGTGCACCTCGGGCGGCGCAAAGCCGTCGAACAGCGCGTCATAGGCCGGGTGCACCGCCACCAGCTGCCCCTGGAGATGCGTCGACAATTCGGTCGGCTCGATCCCGAACCGTGCGAGCCGCCCGCGCAGGTCGTCGCAATAGTCCCTGCTCTCGGCCGCGGTCTTTAGGTCGATCAGCCGCGGGTCGCACGGGATCTGCACGCCCACGAAGCCCAGGTCCGCTGCCCATTCGGCCAGCCCGTCGAGCGTGTCGAACGGCGCGGTGTCGCCCAGGAACTGTGCCAGGAAGATGCCCGGCCCCTTCATCGCGGTCATGCGCGCGCCTCTCCCTTGGTCTCGTCGCGGAAGCTGATCTGGAACAGGATCGCGACCACCGCCGCCGCGATCGCGGGGTACCACCACATGTGCTGCCAGTCGGCGACGCTCGGCGTCTCGGGCAGCTGGGCATAGAGCAGGCCGCCGATCTGCGAGCCGAGCAGCATGCCCACGCCATAGGTGAACAGCGTCAGCATCCCCTGCGCCTGCGCGTTGACGCCCTTGGGCGAGGCGATGGTGCCGGTGTAGATCGCGCCCGCCACGAAGAAGAAGTCGTAGCACACGCCGTGCAGCGCCACGCCCAGGTAGATCGCCCACAGCGAGTCGCCGCCGTCGCCGATCGCGAACAGCGCATAGCGCACCGCCCAGGCGATCATGCCCACCAGCAGCAGCGGCTTCACCCCGAAGCGGCGATAGAGCCACGGCATGGAGAACATGAAGGCGAGCTCGGACATCTGCCCGATCGACATGGTGCCACCGACATTCTCGATACCGGCGGTGCCGATGTAGGCGGAGGCATAGGCGTAATACATCGCCAGCGGGATCGAGATCAGCGTCGCGCAGGCGATGAAGATCAGGAACGAACGCTGGCGCACCAGGCCGAACGCCTCGACGCACAGCACCTGGCGGATCACGCTCTCGTCGCGCGGCGCGTCCGCCTCCACATTGGGCAGGGTGACGCTGTAGAGCCCGAGCGCGATCGAGACGACCGCGGCGATGGTGAAGATCTGCGGGCTCGCCGACAGACCCGCCCAGCCGATGATCAGCCCAGCCGCGATCCAGCCCAGCGTGCCGAACGCGCGCACGAACGGGAAGCGGTCGACCCGCTCGCCGAAGCTCTTGAGGGCGATGGTGTTCGCCAGGCCCACGGTCGGCATGTAGAGGATCATGTAGCCCAGCAGCAGCCAGACGAAGCTGTCGCCATGCTCGGGCGTCACCAGCGACGGCAGCACGAACAGCAACACGCCGCCCACCAGGTGCAGGATCACCATCAGCATCTTGGGGCTGAAATAGCGCGCGGCCGCCATGCCGAGCAGGAACGAGCCGACGATCGAGGCGATCGGCCCCACCGAAAAGGCGTTGGCGATCAAATTGCCGATGCCGACCGTCTGCATCACCAGGCCCAGGGTCACGTTCCACGCGCCCCAGACGAAGAACTGCATGAACATCAGGGCGCTCAGCCGCCCCGTCAGCATTCCCGACGCCGGGCGCACGTCACCCGTCAACGTCCCTTCGGCAGCGACCATGCGCTCATCCCCTCCGCTGCAGTTTTCCTGCTCTTGGGGGCAGCCTAACAGCGCGAACCGGCATGTAAAGGATTACATCACCCCTATCGACACGCTTGGCCGCAGGCGACATGAAGCGGGGATGACGACGATCATCCAGGTCGCCGCCGTCGCCGGGGTCTCCACCGCGACGGTGTCGCGCGTGCTCAGCCAGCCTGCGCGCGTGGCCGAGCAGACGCGCCGGCGCGTGCTCGATGCCGTCGATGCGCTCGGCTACCAGCCCAACGTCGCCGCGCGCAGCCTGCGCACGCTGCGCGCCGCCAAGATCCTGCTGACCGTGCCCGACATCTCCAACCCCTTCTTTGCCAGTGTCATCCGCGGCGCGGAGGAGGCGGCACGCGATGCCGGCTATTCGGTGGTGGTGGGCGACACCCGCCACGATCCGGAGGTGGAGGATCAGTACGCCGACATGCTCTCGCGCCGCGAGGTCGACGGGCTGGTGTTCCTCGGCCACCGCCTGCCGGCCAGCCTCGCCCCGCTGCTCGCCGCCCAGGGGACGGCAGCGCCGATCGTCAACGGCTGCGAGTACAGCCCCGACATCGGCGTGCCGAGCGTCCACATCGACAATGCCGCCGCCAGCAGCGACGCAATCGAGCATCTGATCGCGCTCGGGCACCGCGACATCGGCGTCATCACCGGCCCGGCGATCAGCCCGATCAGCCGCGATCGCCTGACGGGCGCCCTGCGCGCCGCCGACCGCCACGGCCTCGGCGACCAACTGCAGCTGCGCGCCGGCGACTATTCCGCCGCCTCCGCCTTCCAGCGCGCGGGGGAACTGGTTGCGGGCGGAGTCACTGCGATCTTCTGCTTCAGCGACGAGATGGCGATGGGCGCGATCAGCGCGATCGCCCAGGCGGGCCTCTCCTGTCCCGACCAGGTCTCGGTGATCGGCTTCGACGACCTGCCGCTCGCCCGCTTCTTCTCGCCGTCGCTCACCACGGTCGCCCAGCCCAAGGGCCTGATCGGCCAGCGCGCCGTCGAACTGCTGGTCGACATCCTGCGCGGCGCCACCCCCGCCCGTCGCCAGCTGACCCTCGCCCACGAGCTCTTGGTCCGCAGCAGCACCGCCCCGGCCCGCCGCTAGCGCCGCCGCCAGTGGTCGGCCGCAGCGGTGCTTGAGGATCTTCGCCAACCCTGCGCGGACCACTAGCCCGCTAGATCGCTAGAGTTGCCCAAGGCGTCCGAGAGCCAAGGCGCCCCCGCCTCCAGACAGCCCTTTTCGTACCCCGGGGGAGGCCGGGGTCCAGTTGGGTGCGCCTTGTTGGAGAGCGGGGCGCGTCGGGGTGAGTGGCGGGGTGCCTGCGATCAGGCCACAGCGTCGAAGGTCGAATGGGCGCCTCAAGCGGCCCTGCTTTAGCTCGGGCTCGCCCATACGCCGGACGCACGAAAGCCCGCTGTCTTGCGACAAGCGGGCTTTGGTGTTTGGTTGCGGGGACAGGATTTGAACCTGTGACCTTCAGGTTATGAGCCTGACGAGCTACCGGGCTGCTCCACCCCGCGCCAGGGTGAATTGCATTGTGAATGGGTTGTGTGTGCACGGGCTTCAATGCCTGGCGACGACCTACTCTTCCATCGCTTGAGCGATAGTACCATTGGCGCGGTCTGGTTTCACGGCCGAGTTCGGGATGGGATCGGGTGGGTCACAGACGCTATAGCCACCAAGCAATGAAGCCGGTGCACACAAGTTTTTCAAATCGATGTTAAGGCTGAGGGTACATCCACATCTTGGACAACCAGGGTTGTCGTTGATGGTGGGACTCTTCAAGCGCGAATAGGACAATTAGTATCGGTTAGCTACACGCGTTACCGCGCTTCCACATCCGATCTATCAAGGTCGTGGTCTCCGACCGTCCTAAGAAATCTTATCTCGAGGGAGGCTTCCCGCTTAGATGCTTTCAGCGGTTATCCCGTCCGTACATAGCTACCCTGCTGCGCCGTTGGCACGACGACAGGTACACCAGAGGTACGTTCAACCCGGTCCTCTCGTACTAGGGTCAACTCCTCTCAAATTTCGACGCCCACGGCAGATAGGGACCAAACTGTCTCGCGACGTTCTGAACCCAGCTCACGTACCACTTTAATTGGCGAACAGCCAAACCCTTGGGACCTGCTCCAGCCCCAGGATGTGATGAGCCGACATCGAGGTGCCAAACAACCCCGTCGATATGAGCTCTTGGGGGTTATCAGCCTGTTATCCCCGGCGTACCTTTTATCCGTTGAGCGATGGCCCTTCCACGAGGGACCACCGGATCACTATGACCGACTTTCGTCTCTGCTCGACTTGTCAGTCTCGCAGTCAGGCTGGCTTATGCCATTGCACTCTAACAGTCGGTTTCCAACCGACCTGAGCCAACCTTCGCGCGCCTCCGTTACTCTTTAGGAGGCGACCGCCCCAGTCAAACTACCCGCCACAGAGGGTCCCTGAACCAGTTTCATGGTTCGAGGTTAGACAGTAAACAACAACAGGGTGGTATTTCACTTGATGGCTCCACACCAGCTGGCGCCGGTGCTTCAAAGCCTCCCACCTATTCTACACAGTTCTTGTCCACTGCCACTCTGAAGCTGCAGTAAAGGTGCACGGGGTCTTTCCGTCTAACCGCGGGTACTCCGCATCTTCACGGAGAATTCAATTTCGCTGAGCATGTCCTGGAGACAGTGGGGAAGTCGTTACGCCATTCGTGCAGGTCGGAACTTACCCGACAAGGAATTTCGCTACCTTAGGACCGTTATAGTTACGGCCGCCGTTTACCTGGGCTTCATTTCGGAGCTTGCACCCCTCCACTTAACCTTCAGGCACCGGGCAGGCGTCAGACCCTATACGTCGTCTTGAAGCCGACTTAGCAGAGCCCTGTGTTTTTGCTAAACAGTCGCTACCCCCTGGCCTGTGCCCCCCATGAGAGCTTGCGCTTACATGGGGCCTCCTTCTTCCGAAGGTACGGAGGCAATTTGCCGAGTTCCTTCAGGACACTTCTCTCAAGCGCCTTGGTATACTCTACCTGACCACCTGTGTCGGTTTCGGGTACGGTCTATACGGTGGGGCTATTTCCCGGGACAGCTTCGAAGCCAGCTCAATCCGATAAGAGCTGACAACACACGCCATCCGTCACACACCACCAGGCTGCGGAATATTAACCGCATTCCCATCGACTACCCCCTTCGGGCTCGTCTTAGGGGCCGGCTCACCCTGCGCGGATTAGCCTTGCGCAGGAACCCTTGGTCTTTCGGCGAGAGGGCATCTCACCCTCTTTATCGCTACTCATGTCTGCATTCGCACTTCCGATACCTCCACGGTCGGTTACCCTCCCGCTTCACAGGCGTACGGAACGCTCCGCTACCGCGTGCACAAAGTGCACACCCTAAGCTTCGGTGCGTGTCTTGAGCCCCGTTACATCTTCGCCGCAGGAACCCTTGTTTAGACCAGTGAGCTGTTACGCTTTCTTTAAAGGATGGCTGCTTCTAAGCCAACCTCCTGGTTGTTTTGGGATTCCCACATGCTTTCCCACTTAGACACGACTTGGGGACCTTAGCTGTAGGTCAGGGCTGTTTCCCTTTTGACGACGGACCTTAGCACCCGCCGTCTGTCTCCCGAGTAGTACTCCTAGGTATTCGGAGTTTGGTTAGGTTTGGTAGATCTCGCGACCCCCTAGCCCATCCAGTGCTCTACCCCCTAGGGTATTCGCTCGAGGCACTACCTCAATAGTTTTCGCGGAGAACCAGCTATTTCCCGGCTTGATTGGCCTTTCACCCCTAAGCACAACTCATCCGGTAACTTTTCAACGTTAATCGGTTCGGACCTCCAGTGCGTGTTACCGCACCTTCATCCTGGTCATGCATAGATCGCCGGGTTTCGGGTCTAATGCATCAAACTATGGTCGCCCTATTCAGACTCGCTTTCGCTACGCCTACACCTAACGGCTTAAGCTTGCTTGATACATTAAGTCACAGACCCATTATGCAAGAGGTACGCGGTCACACCCTAAAGATGCTCCCACTGCTTGTAGGCAATCCGTTTCAGGTACTGTTTCACTCCCCTCATCGGGGTGCTTTTCACCTTTCCCTCACGGTACTAGTTCGCTATCGGTCATGTACGAGTATTTAGGCTTGGAGGGTGGTCCCCCCATGTTCAGACAGGATTTCACGTGTCCCGCCCTACTCGAGTCCTGATACATCACTTTCGCATACGGGGCTGTCACCCGCTATGGCCACACTTTCCAGAGTGTTCTGCTAGTTGAATATCAGGCACTGGCCTGGTCCGCGTTCGCTCGCCACTACTAACGGAATCTCGGTTGATGTCTTTTCCTCCGGCTACTGAGATGTTTCAGTTCACCGGGTTCGCTTCACCAAAGCTATGTATTCACTTCGGTGATACCTTTCCCATTTAACCCGGCCGATGTTCGCACACCGGCTGAATTAAATGGTGAAGGTGGGTTCCCCCATTCGGAAATCGTCGGGTCAAAGGTTGCTCACACCTCACCGACGCTTATCGCAGCGTGCCACGTCCTTCATCGCCTGTACATGCCAAGGCATCCACGAATTGCCCTTACCTCACGCTTGAGAGTCCACACCACCAACGACAACACTGGATCGGTCTTGCGACCGACACGAAACTCGGCAGAGCAGTGT